>CABSEG010000088.1 GCA_902476645.1 uncultured Lachnospiraceae bacterium
TACGACGCAGGGAACGCTGTCGAGCTGGTGGGTACGAATCGTGTTATCGGCGCTGTTGTGCTTCTTCATCGTGCTGCAGTCCATTTTCGCGAGAATGAAAACCAAAAAATAATATCTATTAAGTACATATTAGCTATCTGAAAACTGCAAAATTTTTCCTCATATGATGTGTCGTCCCTGATAGGATCCCGATATCAGGGAATGAAGAGGGCGGGGGATTCGATAAGAATCCTCCGTCCTTTCCGGCATATCGTATCTTTTGTTTGATAGCAGATCTATTGAAACCTTTCTTATTCTTTCAATTTCAGAGGACATTTTTCCAAAAAAAATATACAAATATCATAAAAAAATTACTTGCGCTTCTCAAGGCCGTAAAAGATCAAATAAAATCAAAATGATTCCAAAAATAAACGAACTAAAAAAGGAGCGACTTTTGTTAAAATAAGATGGAATATAAAATGGTATTTTGCGCGAAAGGAGAACGTGAATGAAGAAAAGATTGCTTGGTACAAAATTACTGTCCGCTGTTTTGGCGGCGGCTGTCACCATGTCCGGACTGCCAGTGGCAGCTCTGGCAGAGGAGGCAGTGGCGAAGTCTGAGGACGGGCTGATTGCAAGCTTTAATTTCGACAGTGAGGAAAACGGTTTTTCCGGGGCAGGTGCGAAGGCTGTAGTGAATGGAACGGCGGTCTTGGAAAATAGCTATGATGGAGCAGGAAAAGCATTGGCGGTCAGCGATTCCAATTGGTTAAGCGTGTATACAGAGGACGATGGCGCTTTATTAAAGGGCGTGGAGGAATTTACGCTATCTTATGACAGTAAAGCGACAAACCAGAAAAACGGATGGACTTTTTATGCAGCGCCTAATCTGGATGCGCAGGTTGGAAACGGATATCAAGAACATTATATTGGTATTATGGATAAAGCCTCCGGCATTACGGTAGAAAGATTTCATAACAATGGAGTCAGGCCGCCATCAGTAACGGGAGCATCTTCAGAGAATTGGAAGCATGTGGATGTGGTCGTGACAGAGACCACCACCTATCTTTATGTGGATGGAGAACTGGCCGGGTCAGAGACAAGCGCTCACAAGGTCAGTGACATTCTGGGAGAAACAGGTGGAATTATCCAGATCGGAAAGGCGAACTGGGGCAGCGGGGAATACTATGAAGGTCTTATTGATAATGTAAAGATCTACAGCAGAGCCAAAGATGCGGAAGAAATTGCCCAGGATGCGCCAGAAATTATGCAGGATGAGGATGCGGAGAATACAACGCCCTTTGCGTCCTATGCTTTTAACGGCAATACCGAAGACGGCAGTGGGAATGGGTATAACGGAACGCTGACCGGAACTGCAGGTTATGAGACGGACGGAAGAGGCGGCATCGTATTCCCTACAGGGGAAGAGGGCCAGACAGGGGTTAATTATGTGCAGCTGGACGAGGGGATTTTGGACAATCTTCAAGATGCCGGCGAGCTTACCGTGACTGCCTGGGTTCGGAATGATGTTACAAGTACCAATTCCAATATCAGAGGAAGTGTGTTCTCCTTTGGAAGTGATGAAGAAAATCAGTTCTCTTTTGCCACTCAGAACTGGGGAAAAGCCAGAGCAACATTTTTGATCAATGGAGTTGAGCAAGGAGGAACATTTGATCATAATGATAACACCAGCCTCATTTATAATACACCTGGAAATGTGGATTCTCCTTTGGGAGAGTGGTACCAGATCGCAATTACCCTTAGAGATGTCTCTGAAGGAGGAAGCAGCGCCACAAGGATTAAATATTATATGAATGGAGAGCTGTTGTGTAACCTTGTTACTCCGGCCGCTGTTTCGGACTTGGGAGATTTGACTTATGCTTACATAGGAACCGGAAACACGAAAGATTTCTACCGGGATTTCCAGGGGGGAGTCCGTAAAGTGGAATTTATAGGCGAAGTACTTTCCCCGAAACAAATCGCATCAAAGTATGAAATGGAAGAACAGTCCTTTGCAAAGACGGATGCTGAGATCGTTGCAGAGGTGGAGAAGAATTTGACGATTCCAAATGCAGACGATATTCGTGGAAATATTACACTCCCTTCTGAGATAGATGGAGCGAGCATTACGTGGGAGAGCAGTAACGAGAGTGTGGTGAACACAGAAGAAAGGGCCAATGACGGATATGACAGCACACCTGCAGGTGTGGTGACTAGGGGAGACCAGGATGTATCGGTAAAGGTTACCGCCACCATATCAAAAGGGGCAGTGGAGCCAGTCCAAAAGGTGTTTGATCTCACCGTAAAAGCAGCCTCTGGTATCACCGAAGAGGACTATGACGCTTATTTGTTTGCTTACTTTATTGGCGAAGGTTCTTCCATGGGGGAACAGATTTACTTTGCAACCAGCCAAGACGGATTAAACTGGACGGCCATGAATGAAGGAGATCCCGTGGCTACGTCTTCACTGGGGGAGAAAGGACTTAGAGATCCATTTATCATTCGCTCCCCGGAGGGAGATAAATTCTATATGATTGCTACGGATCTGAAAATTAATCAGGGGAATGGCTGGGGAGCCGCTCAGTCGGCCGGAAGTCAGAGCATTATGGTTTGGGAATCCACGGATTTGGTCAACTGGTCTGATCAGCGTATGGTAAAAGTGGCAAGAGAGGATGCCGGATGTACTTGGGCGCCGGAAGCTTTCTATGATGAAAAAACCGGAGAGTACATTGTGTTTTGGGCATCCAAGACCAGTGAAGATAATTACGGCGTACAGAAGGTTTATTATGCAAAAACAAGAGATTTTTATACCTTTACCGAACCGGAAGTTTGGATTGAACTATACAAATCCACCAATGGTACACCCCTGAGTATTATCGATACATCAGTAATTTCCGTGATGGAAAATGGGAAGAAGGTATATTATAGATTCTCTAAAAATGAGGCATCAGAGGATCATGACACAGACGGAGGACAGGGAAAATATACCATTATGGAAAAGAGTGATTCTTTGTTGGGAGAGTGGACACAAGTCACCGCTCTGAAGGATCACAGATGGGTAGAGGGCGGCACTTGCTTTAAATTTAACGGAGAGGATAAATGGTGTTTGCTTTTAGACGATTTTGGAGGTAAGGGCTATTATCCACTGGTGACAACAGATCTGGGAAGCGCGCAGTTTACAGAGTTAGATTCTAACCAGTATTCTTTCCCATCTACCATGCGCCACGGTACCGTGCTTTCTTTGACTCAGGAAGAGTATGATGCTGTTATGGCAAAATGGAACAGAGATGTGCGGGAAAATACGGAACCGGAGCAAGAAGACGCAGTGTTAAGCTATGATTTTGAGGAACAGCAGGAGAAGGGAGTTATCAAAGATGCTTCGGGTTCCGGACGAGACGGAAAGATGTTTGGAAACGCTACTTACGTAGAAGACGAAGAACGGGGAGGCCAGGTTCTGTATCTGGATGGAATCACCGGAACCTATGCGAGTCTGCCAGAAGGATTCTTTGAGGGAAGAAACAGCTTTACAGTTTCCATGGATGTGAAGGCGGAATCGGTAAGCGGAAACTTCTTTACCTTTGGGATTGGAAAGAGCGATGGAAGATACATTTTCCTGAGAACGGAGGACACCAGTTCCAGGCTGTCTATGACCAAAGGCTCCTATGGCAGTGAACAGACGGCAGCCGGCACTACAGAGTCTATTAAGGGGCGCTGGGTGAACTATACCATGGTGGTAAGTCCGGATAAAATCGCCCTTTATGCCGACGGGGTCCTGCTGGGAAGCCAGGATGTGACTGTAAAGATGACAGATTTGGGTATTAACCTGCTTAGTTATCTGGGAAGATCTTTCTATGCGGCGGATGGGTACTTCAAGGGGTATTTTGACAATGTGGAAGTATTCAACCGGGCTATGGATGCAGAAGAGATTGCGGACCGCAATGACGGAATAGAGACTTACACGGTGACCTATCAGGCCGGTGAAGGCGGAAGAATTGAAGGAACAGCGGTTCAGAAGGTTGATGAGGGAGAAAGCACCCAGGAAGTCACAGCGGTAGCCGAGGAAGGCTATGTATTCACCGGTTGGAACGATGGAAAGAAAGAGGCAGTAAGAAGCGACAGCAATGTGACGGAGGATGTGACCTATACGGCACAGTTTGAGAAAAAGCAGGAGCCGTCTGTGGAGAATGTTACAGTCGAATATGTAGCTGGAGAAGGCGGTAGTATTGCCGGAACCACGACTCAGGTGATTGAAAAGGGAGGAGATACGACGCAAGTAACAGCTGTGGCACTTGCAGGCTATACCTTCAGCAAGTGGAGTGATGGCGTCACAACGGCATCCAGAAGCGACAAAAATGTAACCGCTTCTATGAAGGTTACGGCAATCTTTACCAAGGACGCAACGGATGAAGGTCAGACGCCTGGCGAGCAGCCCGATGATCAGCAGCCCGCAGCCTCAAGGGTAAAGCTGAATGAAAAGAAACTGACCATGGGCGTGAAAGAAAAAGTGACCTTAAAGGCAACAGTTCTCCCGGCGGGAGCATCTCAGAAGGTGACGTGGTCTTCCAGCAACCAGAAGGTAGCTGTGGTAAACCAGAAGGGTAAAATCACCGCGAAGAGGAGAGGAAAGACCGTTATCACTGCGGCGACTGCCAACGGCAAGAAGATTACCTGCAAGGTGACGGTAAAGAAAGCGCCTAAGAAGCTTAACTTAAAGACAACAGCCAAGACGTTGAAGGTAGGAAAAAGCTTTAAGATCAAAGCAAGGCTTGGCAAGCAGTTTGGAAGCTATAAGCTTACTTTCAAGTCCAATAAGCCAAAGGTGGCATCTGTGTCTGCCAATGGAAAGGTGAAGGCGAAGAAAAAAGGAACGGCGGTTATTACGGTGAGAACTTATAATAAGAAGAAAGCCACGATCCGCATAAAGGTAAGGTAAAATTTAGAGTGAGGACAGCATACCCAATATGCTGTCCTCGTTTTTTGAGGCGTTTCGATGCTGGGAAGGATAGAGACAAAGCCGTGTTACATATCCAAAGAAAACGTACAAATCAAACAAAAAAACACACTTTTTTTCTGGAAAAAGGAAAATCTACAAAATAATCGAAATAACTTATAAAATTATTGAATTGTTTTTTGAAGTAAATATGGGATAATAAAAAACAGTGTTAATATGAGCTGATATGATGAGGAGGGGATGCCGGAAAAGCGGAAATCTTAAAAAAGGAAACTGGAAAAATGTGTGACGAAAGGAGAGACAATAATGAAATGTAAAAAAGCGCTGTCAGCCTTTTTATCGGGAGCGGTTGCATTGACCACGGTATTCTCAAGTTCAGGGATCACGGTTTTGGCAGAAGATGGGCAGGAGCCTACGCCTGTTGCGGCTTATAATTTCGAGGGGACGATTGGGGATGCCACGCCGTTAAGTTCCTCACATCCAAATGGCAATGGGCTTTCAGACTATGAAGGAGAGATTCTCTATGGAGAAGGAAGAAACGGTGGACAGGCAGTTCAGCTTGGCGATTATGGACTGAAGTTGAATCGGGAAAATATCGGAGAAAACTATACGGTTTCCATGTGGGTAAAATCAGATCAGGCAATTGCGGACAACATGTCCGTACTCTTTTTAGGGCATTACCAGCCGGAGCAATGGATTGGAATTGCAGGAACACCGGATGGGGGAGATGTCTGCAAGGTGTGGACAAATGGAGACGGATTTGCCTGGAACACCATAACGAATGTAGACGTTCCGATCGGTGAGTGGACGCAGCTGACATTAACCCAAGAGGGCCAGTCATTGGGGGTCTATGTCAATGGAAGTCTGGTAAAAACAGGGAATGCTGCAAGGGCATTATCCGGAGATAATCAGGACATCTATCTGGGCGTCACCTACTGGGATCCGGAGTTCACCGGCCTGGTAGACGACGTAAAGATTTACGATCAGGCGCTCACCGCTGAGCAGGTGGCTGCCCAGTATGACGGAAGAAGCGAAGAGGAGATCCTGGAAGAGAAGGGGATCACGGTGACGGAAACCATGAATCTGATGAAAGGAACGGAAGGGCAGATTCAGGTAACGCTTCCCACAGGAGTAACCAACGCGGAAGTTTCTTATCAATCAGAAAATGATCAGATCGCATCTGTGGACCAGAACGGCAAGGTGACCGGCGTGGAAAAGGGAGAGACCACTATTACGACTACGGTTACCGTTGGCTCTGTCACCAAAACCGGAACCACCAGCGTTTCTGTTACAGATATGGGATCAGAGGTTCGTGAGGAAGTAGTCGTTGAGTATAACATGGCAGGTGCTTCCGGAAATCAGCTTCTGGACGTATCTGGCCATGGAAATCATGGAACCATACATAATCCTGAGACCGTGGTATTCACAACGGATGATGGAAAGAACGTAATGGATATTCAGGACGCTCAAAGTTATGTGGATCTGCCAATGGGAATTGCAAAAACCCTGGAAAATAAGGAAGAATTTACCATTGAGGCCACTTATTCCAGAAGCGCAAATGCGGGAGGAACCTCCTGGCTGTTTTGTTTCGGGTCCATTCCTAAGGACACGGGAACGAATTATCTGTTCTACTGCCCGTACTTCAGCTTTGGAAACGGACAGGTGAGAGCGGGAATCAAGAACTCCACTACGGAAAAACTGTTTGAGACAGGAATCCAGAATCAGAACGATACCTATTATACCGTGAACATGGTAGTGAATAATGGAACGATCACCCTGTATCTGGATGGGGTAAAGATCGGAGGACAATTAGATTCCGGTTTCAGTATTGAAAGGGATGTGATCAACGGCGGTACGTCTGACGGCATTCTGGGTTACCTTGGTAAGTCTTGCTGGGCACAGGATACCAACTTTGTAGGAAAGATTGCATCTTTTAAGATCTATGACAAGGCCATGACGGATGAGGAAGTGCAGAATGCAAATCCTGAATTTAAAGAAAAGCTTCAGCAGAAATTGAACGAAGGCATTCAGACAGAAGATCTTCTGGGAAGCAGAAACGAGTCTGCAGATCAGGTATACTACGATTTGACCTTGCCGGAAGTTTTAGATGAGATGGAGGTAGTTTGGAGCTCTTCTGATCCAGATGTGATCACTGAGGATGGAAGCGTAAAGAACCAAAGCGAGGATCGGGAAGTGACGCTGACGGCAACGGTGACCTCCGGCGTCTTATCCGTAAGCAAAGAATTTACTTTTACGGTAAAAGCCATGGATCGCTCCGAGCTGGATGCATTGATTGCCCAGGCAAAAGAGGCTCTCGATGATCTTGATAAAACGGAAGAGGAGAAGCAGGCTATCCAGGATGCCATAGATGCAGCAGAGCAGATTGATAATCAGGCTGAAGTGGCAGGGGCCGTATTTGCTCTTAAGGTAGCTCTTGGAATTGTCAACTATGAGGATGCTGCGGTAGAAAAGAGCCAGGGAGGCAATCCCATTGCCGGATTCAGCGACAGCGGTGAAGTAACCTACGCCGGCGACCCCTCTGTGCTGGTGGACGGGGATACGGTGTATCTGTATGTGGGACATGACGTTTCCACGGCAGACAACTATGTGATGCCCAATTATTACTGCTATTCCACCAAGGATATGAAGGAATGGAAGTTCGAGGGTGAGATCATGAACATGCAGGATGTGGTATGGGGCGATAACAATTCCGCCTGGGCTGGTCAGGTGATGAAGCACAATGGAAAGTATTATCTGTATTTCTGCTCCTGGAATAATCAGGATAATGGAAGACAGTCCATTGGAGTGGCGGTTTCCGACAGTCCCACAGGTCCTTTTGTAGATAAGGGAAGCGCTCTGATCAAAGGATCCGAGACCTATCCAGAGAGCAGCACCTGGAATGACATTGATCCCACGGCCTGGATTGAAACGGATGAAAACGGGGAAGAGCATATCTATCTTGCCTGGGGAAACAGTAAGTGGTATATGTGTGAGCTGAATGACGACATGGTATCCGTAAAGGATCAAAATGGGGATGGAGCCATCACCATGAATCAGGATATCTGGGA
This sequence comes from uncultured Lachnospiraceae bacterium, assembly GCA_902476645.1. Taxonomy (GTDB): domain Bacteria; phylum Bacillota; class Clostridia; order Lachnospirales; family Lachnospiraceae; genus CABSEG01. Next base: position 7,999 of record CABSEG010000088.1, read on the forward strand.
GCAGAGCATCACGGGTATGGACGGCTCCTTTACGGAGGCCCCATACCTGTATCGTCAGCAGGATGAAGACGGCAACTATTATGGGAAGTACTATCTGTTCTATGCCATGAACTGGAGAGAGGAGATGGCATACTGTACGAAGGAGGACATTAACGATTTTGATGAGCCTTGGGTATATGGCGGCAGACTGATGCCTCCCTCCGCAACAGCAAATACAAACCATCCGGCAGTTTTTGACTTCCAGGGCAAGACTTATTTCATCTATCACAACGGTTCTCTTCCCTGGGGAAGCGGATACCGCAGAGTTGCCTGCATCCAGGAATTTTCCATCAATGAGGATGGCACCATTGATCCGATCCAGGAGACCTCCATCGGTCTGACAGGTACGGCCAGCCAGATCTTGGGCACCAATGAGGTTGCCATCGCCCATGAAAACTGGGAGAATACCTTAAATGACGCGGACTATCCGATCACCAAGTCTGTGGGAATGGGCATCAGCCAGCAGTTGGATGATACGCTTTGGGAGATTTTACCCGGAAAGGCGGATCAGAGTGAGGATTCTTATATTTCGATCCAGTCTTACAATAAGCCGGGACTGTATCTGAAGGCAGACGGCGAGACGCTGGTTCTGACCCAGGATGCGGATACGGCCAACGGACAGGGAATCACCAAGGATTCCGCGAGCATGACCTTTAAGACGCTGAAAGGATTTGCGGGCTACGGAGTGACTTTAGAGAGCGTGGCATATCCTGGATATTTTGTGACAGTTGAAGATGGAAAGCTGACCTTAAGTCAGAATCCGGATCTGGAGGACGCCACCTTTATGCTGTCTGGCATGACGGAGGAGGATTATCTGGAGAAGGGAGATATTTCAGTTAAGGAAACCCTGGAGCTGACCACAGGGGAACAGGGCAATGTGAACCTGAAACTGCATCAGGAAGTGTCCAATGCGCAAATCTCCTACAGCTCAGACAATCAAGAAGTGGCTACCGTAGATCAGAGCGGAAACGTAACGGTTCACAGTGCCGGAGAAGCGCAGATTACCACAACGGTGACTCTTGGAGATGTGACAAAGACGGCAAAGACGAAAGTGGTTGCATCCGTACTTGTGGTAGATGAAGACGTGGCTGTAGAATACGCCATGACGGGGGCAGCCGGAGAGCGGCTTGTGGACGTATCCGGCCATGGAAATCACGGAACCATCCACAATCCGGATACGGTAGAGTTTATTGAGGAAGACGGAAGAATGGTCATGAACATTACCAGCCAGGAAAGCTATGTGGATCTTCCCATAGGAATCATGGATGATTTGACAAATCAGGAGCAGTTTACCATAGAGGCAACTTATTCCAGAAGCGCCAGCGCAGGCGGTACATCCTGGCTGTTCTGTTTTGGTTCTATTCCAAAGACAACGGGAACGAATTACCTGTTCTATTGCCCCTACTTCTCCTTTGGAAATGGAGAGGTGAGAGCCGGGATTAAGGATTCCACGAATGAACAGCTGTTTAGCACGGGAATCCGGAATCAGAATGACACCTACTATACGGTGAACATGGTGGTAAATAATGGAGTGATCACGCTGTATATTGATGGCATGAGAATTGGAAGCCAGTTGGATTCCGGCTACAGCATCGTGGAAGACATTGTAAATGGCGGTACAGCAAATGGCATTTTGGGATATCTGGGAAAATCCTGCTGGTCTCAGGACACGAACTTTGTAGGTAAGATAGCATCCTTTAAGATTTATGACAAAGCCATGACGGACGAAGAAGTGCAGATGGCAAATCCACAATTCCAGGAGAAGCTGCAGCAGAAACTGGACGAGGGACTTCAGGCAGAAGACCTGCTAGGCAGCAAGAATACTTCTGCCGGCCAGATTGTCTATGACCTGACCCTTCCCACGGTGTTTGATGAGATGGAAATGAACTGGACCTCATCAGATCCTGACGTAATCACAGAGAGTGGAAAGGTCATCAATGGAACAGAGCCCAAGACGGTGACGCTGACGGCGGAAGTGATTTCAGGCGTTCTTCGCGCAACAAAGAGCTTTACCTTTACGGTAATGCCCACAGACAGAACGAAATTGGAACAGAAAATAAAAGAGGCGGAACAGGCGGTAGCGAATGCGGCGTATATGTCGGAAGAATCGGTAGCTGCATTGAGAAAAGCCATCGGGGAAGCCAAAGCTGCCGTCAGCCAGACAGAGGCGGAAAGCGCAATCCGTACCCTTCAGAGGGCAATAGACGGACTGACCTACAGCGATGCGTACCTTGATCCAATCTCTCTGCTGGAGGGCAGTGAGCCTGCAGCAGCCCTGGAGCTGAAGGAGAAGGACAGCCTTCAGATTTTCAGCGTACCTGAGTCCATTAAAAATATGGTTACGGTATCTTATGAAACCAACATGCCCACTGTGGCATCCTATGCAGATGGCACCGTAACGGCGCTGAAAGCCGGCACAGCAACGGTGACAACGATAGTAACGGCTAAGTATGACGGCTACTCCGTGCGGTATCGGACCGTGGTTACCGTGAAGGCTGATCAAAGCAGCGGTCAGATTCAAAACCCTGATCAGAGCGGTGGTCAGGAAAAACCGGTAGCAGACTTGTCTAAGGTGACCATCAAAGCAGGAAAGACGAAGCTGGCAAAGGGTAAGAGTACTAAAGTGACAGTAACGTTACCTTCTGATGTTCAGGCAGCTTCCCCGAAGATTTCCTATAAGGCTAAGGGGGCCGTATCCGTTACCAGCATAGGAAAGATTAAGGCTAAGAAGGCTGGAAAAGGGACGGTAACCGTGACGGTGACGGCAGACGGAAGAAGCATCAGCAAGAAGCTGACCATATCCGTGGGAGACATT
>CABSEG010000089.1 GCA_902476645.1 uncultured Lachnospiraceae bacterium
CGCCAGCGCCTTCCTGCAGCTGAAGGCGGCGGATATCGGGGCAATCCCGGACGCCAACAAAATGGTGCTGCTTGAGGCGGTGGAGCTGGGTTTTGAGGACAGCCTTTTGTATTCCATCACTTTTGAAAACGCGGGCGTACGGATCCGGAAGCTTCGGATCCCGGTGTTTTCCATCGGCTTAAATGAGAAGCTGGATGATTCCACCTATACGGTGCTGGAGGATGAGGTGCTGACGCCGGAGACCTTTGAGTTCCTGGGCAGCTATACCAAGTACGGGGAGTTCCTGGACGGGCAGGACGGGTACTGGTACGGGTTCTCCAATGAGGGGAATTCTTCCGGGGACGCCCTGATGCTCTGGATCAAAATCTCCAAGACAGACTATTCCTTTACAGAAGGGCAGTGGACGCTGTCCAACGCAAAACTGATGGATGTGGGCACCAGGGCTTTTGGCACTTTCGCGGAGCGGAGCGTGAAATGCTGTATTCGGGGCGGGTATCTGTATGTGCCTGCTTATGACAAGAAGGGGATCTATAAGATCAGCCTTTCCAATTCCACAGATGTGACGCTGATCGAGTTCGGTTTTACGTCCAAGTGGAAGCCTTTGTGCGAGACCGGATCCTGCGAGCTGTACCTGACGCTCATCGGGGATCTGATCGTGGGCGGGGATTTCCAGGTCACGGCGGGGGATACGGTGGTCCATACCCAGGGAAGCGTCCGGCTCAACAACGCCGCGACGCTCCTGTTCCAGTACAAGAATTTCCTGATCGGCTGGGGCGGCGGCTACGGGAAGGAGTACCGGACGGCTTATCTCCTGACGCCGTACCTGGCGTCCATCAACAACCTTTCCTCAGCGGTGGTGAAGACCGTGGATAAGACCATGAAGATCACCTACACGCTGACGGAACAACCCGATCCCGTGCCGTAAGGGAAAGAATTGTCCTGGAAAGGGCAGGCGGCACTTTATATAGAGAAACTGACTGGCAGGCGCTCTTTTGGGGCGTCTTTTCTTATGGGAAAGAGAGGAACAAAAGCAATGAAAGAATTTTGGAACATGATCCAGATGGTATTTGCCGCGGTGGGCGGCTGGCTGGGGTATTACCTGGGCGGCTGTGACGGCCTGCTGCTGGCTTTGGTGGCTTTCGCGGCGGCGGATTACCTGACTGGCGTGATGTGCGCGGTCAGCGACCGGAAGCTGTCCAGCAACGTGGGTTTCAAGGGCATTTGCCGGAAGGTGCTGATCTTCCTTCTGGTGGGGATCGCCAACATCCTGGATGTCCATGTCATCGGCACCGGTTCGGTGCTGCGGACGGCGGTGATCTTTTTCTATATTTCCAATGAGGGCGTGAGCCTTTTGGAGAACGCGGCGCACCTGGGGCTTCCGGTGCCGGAGAAGATCAAGGCGGTGCTGGAGCAGCTCCATGACCGGGCGGAAAAAACAGAAACGGAGGAGAAATGAGATGAAGTTAGTACAGAGTATTTTAACGAAGAATCCCTGCTATACGGCGGGGAGGAAGATCACGGTAAAGGGGCTGATGCTCCATTCGGTGGGCTGTCCCCAGCCCAAAGCGTCTGTGTTTATCAGTTCCTGGAACAGCCCGTCCTATGATAATGCCTGTGTGCATGGGTTTATTGACGGGAATGACGGGACGGTGTACCAGACCCTGCCCTGGAATCACCGGGGTTGGCACTGCGGATCCGGTAGCAAAGGCAGCGGGAACAATACCCATATCGGGGTGGAGATGTGCGAGCCTGCCTGCATCCGGTATACGTCCGGGTCAAACTTTACCTGTTCTGATCTGGCGGCGGCAAGGGCAGTGGCGAAGCGTACTTACGAGGCGGCAGTGGAATTGTTTGCTTACCTGTGCAAACAATACAATCTGAACCCAGCCGCGGACGGCGTTGTCATCAGTCACCGGGAAGGGCACAGCCGGGGGATCGCTTCCAACCATGGGGATCCGGAGCATCTGTGGAAGGGGCTTGGCCTGGGCTATACCATGGACGGGTTCCGGAAGGATGTGAAGGCGGCTATGGGAGGGGCCGGGACAACGGAGCCGGAGAACGGCGGATGGTACCGGGTCAGGAAGTCCTGGGCAGACGCAAAGTCACAGAAGGGGGCGTTTAAGGTGCTTGCCAACGCTAAGAAGTGTGCGGATGAGAATCCGGGGTATTCGGTATACGACGAATCTGGGAAGGCTGTCTATGGCGGCAAGGGATCCGGAGGCGGATTTTCCCCGTATCTGGTGCAGGTGTCCATTACGGATCTGAATATCCGGAAAGGACCGGGGACGAATTACGGGAAGACCGGGAAGTATACCGGGAAAGGTGTCTTTACCATTGTGGAGGAAGCGGACGGTAAGGGAGCGTCCCGCTGGGGCAAGCTGAAATCCAGCGCGGGGTGGATCTCACTGGATTACACCCGCAGGATTTAACATCTTCTCTGATAGCTTGCTGACAAGTGAATAGGAAAGGTTAGAATATGGCCTGTCGTTATCTGCTGAAGTATACGCAGATGGCGGCAGGCCTTTTCTTTTTTCGGAGATCAAAAAATCGGGCAGGAAAACTCCTTTGAGCAGAAGAAGGAGGTGTCTGCCTTTGAAAAAAGTAGAAGTGGTGGATACGGGCCGCCTGACGGAGAAAGAGGCGAGGATTAATATGGAAAATGAGCAGATGAGAATCCGAGATATAAGGTTTTTGATGCGGATGGAAGTGCGGTATATAAATCGAAAGCGGCGGATGTGCCATTTTTGGTGAAAGTCAGCATTTCGGATCTGAATATTCGGAAGGGTCCGGGAGAGGATTATGGGAAGACTGGGAAGTTCACCGGTGCTGGCTTGTTTACGATTTTGGAAGAGAAGGAAGGAAAAGGCTCTTCAGCTGGAAGGGGAAGGCTGTAGAGCGGAGCCAGATGGATCAGTCTGGACTGTGCCAGTGAACTTAAATAATTTATGAGCGGGCGTTGTGAATAGCCCTGAGGGTGCTCATACTTATGACTTATGACAGGGTGAAAAAACGGATGGTTTTTTGGGGAATATTGTGTTATGATATAGATAATTATAAGTATATGGAGGTGACGAACTTTGGATAAAGGGATTTTTAAAAATACAATATTAGATATTTATCCATCGTACACCAAGAAAAGTATTCTGAAGCAGGCTGTCAACGATGGATTGATCATAAATAATAAAAAGCATAGCGACCAGATGACATTAAATTTCACTGATTGCATAGACGTTTCTGCTGATGAAACAATTGATGATAAATTTAGACACATACTTGATTCAGAAAGTATCCTTGCAATGATTGAAGAGTATGAATATAAAAAGCCATATCGTCATTTTTGCTATTTTGAATATTCTGCTTTAAAAATTGAAAAAATAGATGAGCTTGTTAGAAATAGAATGGTTAATGTTTTTGATAAAAAGGAACAGAAGCCTATAGATGACTCTGAAAAACCAACGATTTATTTGATAGGAGAACTAATCTTTTTGAAATTTTCTTATATGTTACAAAATGATACGGGGAATACGATTAAATATGTAATGTTGGCAATAATTGACAAGGAAAATAAAATTCTTGAAATTCGGTTTGATCGAGTAGGTATAGCGTATAAGAATTCACATAACTACTATAAAGATAAGATAGCTGATATCTTAAATTATTTGAAAGAAAATATAGAATTGGATACTTCGGATATTGATTTTAAAGCCGTGGTTGATTTTATGAAAACTGAAAGAGATGACATAACAATCGTTGCCCAAAGAATGACCAGAAATGGTACTACGGCTTATTTGGAAGCTTATGAGGATGAAGCAAGCATCATTCCTATTCTTGGAGAGTTTGATTCATTTATAGAACAGGAAAAAGCTTTATTCGACATAGATGAGAATACCAGATTAATAAGAGAAAAACTGCAGGCTTTTCGTAGAGAAATCGAAGATAAATCTGATATGCCGCTTGTAAAGGTCAGAATGGATGAATCAGGAATAAAATTTGGTATCACGCATAATTATAAAGATACGAATTATAGTTTGTTTATGCTATATGGAGAATTGATCGGAGAGGAGTTGATGAGCAGTGTCAAAGAATACGTTATGCGATGCTATAAAGAGCTTAGAACTGCAATATCAGCTGAGACCATATCAACAGAAAAAATGTGATGCTTTTTTTTCGGTTCTAAAAGTGGGGGATTATGTTTATCCAGGACATTTAAAATCTAAAATAGCTGTGGACATAAAGGTATCATATAAGATGTTGGAGGAATTAAAAAAGCAGGGTTTTCTGGAAAACTTATATGAAGTATATTGCTTTGATTGCAATAAGAGCAAAGGAATATTTTTGGAATCATTAGAAGAATTCAATCCAGATTGGTATTGTGATTTTTGTGGTAAAAAATTATCACTCGAAGAGAATATTATAGTTCTATATAAGGTGGTAAAAATATGAGTAATATGCAGGAAATACCTGGTTTTGATTTGCGTTCATATCTTGACCAAATTGTTCAGGATCCATTGGAAAAATTTAAAGGATTTATTACTTGGACAGAGAAAGACAAGAAAGAATTTAGAGCATTACTTGATGAACTAAAGAAGCCATTTGATATAAAGCAGGAAACTACTAAAGAAAAAGGTGATCGGTTAGAAAAGCTTGTTGAATTCATAATTCGTAAAACATATTTTTTTGAAATATATAAAAATGTACATACGGAGACAAATGAGATAGATGAAGTAATTGTTCTGTCTGATCGGGGGAAACAGGCTATCCAATCATTAAATCTGGCAAGGGAATTAATTCCTATAAAGCAGGATTTGTTTTTGGGAGAATGCAAGAATTATGAATCGAATCTTGGTGTTACATATGTCGGCAAGTTTTACAGTTTATTATCTGTGACTAATATACCATTCGGTGTGGTGTTTACCCAGAAGGGGCTTACGGGTGATGCAGAAGGCTATAAAGATGCCTATGGACTTACGAAAGTCTTAAGAATGGTAGAAGTTTCTAAGGGAAGGGATTTTTTTATCCTTACATTTACTGTAGAAGACTACGAAAAGATGTTGGATGGAGTTACATTTTTTGATATTGTGAAAGCTAAAATGCTGGAGGTACAATTAGCTTCAGATTATACAACGTTTTTAAAAGATAACAAACACCAGGCGGAAGAACAAATAAAAAAAATATTGACTAATTATAAATGAGCACCGGAGAAATCTGGTGCTTTTTTTATTTTTAGGGTAAAATCCGGCATTCTTTTATTGCCTGTGACATGAGGGAAAAGTCCCTCAGAAAGGACGGCGGTAAAATGATGACGGCAGAAGAAATGAAAACTGTGGATATCAGGACTGTGAACCGTGATGAACTGGTGGATATCCGGGATGTGGTGATCGACCAGGACGCGCCTAAGGAAGAAAAGATAAAAAGCTTTATGCGGCAGATACGAAATCCGTATTGCTTTAAGGTGGGAAATGTGGTGGTAAAGACAACCTTCGCGGATACGGACGCGACATTGGATGACCGTCTTGAGCATTATCTGCGGAATAAGTAGAAAAGGCGCTGACAGAGAAGGAAATCCGCGATAAAATATCAGACAGGTCAAAAACATCAGGATAAGGTTTGGGAGCCAGTCTTCTTTTGAACTGTCACATATACATGCGTTCATAAAGGAGGTTGGCTATGTTTGCTTCTAAAGAATATTATAAGGCGTGTATCTATACGAGACTGTCCAAGGATGACGGCGACAAGCCGGAAAGCGACAGTATTGGGAATCAGAAAGCGCTGATCAGGGAGTTCGTAAAAAATCATCCGGAGATCCAGGTGGTTTCCGAGAAGGCGGATGACGGATACAGCGGCGTGAATTTTGAACGTCCAGGATTTAAGGAAATGATGGAAGAGATCCGCGCAGGCCAGGTGGACTGTGTGATCGTCAAGGATCTGTCCCGTTTTGGCAGGAACTATATTGAAGCGGGGAATTATATTGAGAGGGTCTTTCCGTTTATCGGAGTGCGTTTCATCGCGATCAATGACAGTTATGACAGTACGGACCGGAATCAATCGGATTCGCTGATCATACCGTTTAAAAACCTGATCAATGATGCCTACTGCAAAGATATATCCGTGAAGATCCGGACACAGCTGGAAATTAAGCGGAAGAAGGGAGAATTCATCGGCGCTTTTGCTGTTTACGGGTATCTGAAAGACCCTGAGGATCACAATAAGCTTGTGGTGGATACTTTTGCTTCTGAGGTGGTGAAGGCGATCTTCCGATGGAAACTGGAAGGCATGAGCCAGGGAGATATCGCGGAGCGCCTGAATGCCCAGGGAGTGCTGTGTCCGATGGAGTATAAGCTGTCCCTTGGGATGAAGGTGCAGACCAATTTCCGGGTGAACCGGAAAGCTGCATGGTCGTGGTCAAGTGTGAGCAGGATCCTGACTAATGAAATCTATACGGGAGTGATGGTCCAGGGGAAGGTGAGTACCCCTAATTATAAGGTGAAGAAGTTCATGCGTAAGGACGAAGCGGAATGGATCCGCGTTGAGCAGTCTCATGAAGCGATCATCGATGAGGATACGTTCCGTGTGACGCAGGAACTTCTGAAAAAGGATGTCCGCAGGGGGCCGGAAAAAGGAAAAGTCTATCCGCTGTCCGGCTATCTGGTATGCGCTGACTGCGGCCAGAGCATGATCCGAAAGAGCGCAGTGGGCGGCGGGAAAAAGTATTATTATTATGTCTGCTCAGGGCATAAGGCCGGGAAAAACTGCAAGCCGCACAGCATCCGGGAAGAGGATCTGTTCGGCGCAGTGCTGGCCGCAATCCGGGGACATATCAAGATTATCGCTGACATGAAGCGAACCATGGATACCCTGCGGTCTCTCCCGGAAGGGCAGAGGAATACGGTGAATTATGATATGCAGATCGTGAAACTGAAAGAAGAGATTGAGCGCAGCCAGGGATTTAAGATGAAGCTGTACGATAACCTGCAGGATGGCCTGATCGATCAGGAGGAATATTTCCTGTTTAAGAAGAACTATTCGGAAAGGATAGCGGATGCGGAGCGCGCTGTCCAGCGCCTGGAACAGGAGCGGGAGGATGCTGTGAGCAGGAACGTTTCGGAGCAGGCGTGGACGAAAGTTTTCTTGAAGAATAAGAACCTGACAGAGCTTGACCGGAAGGCTGTTGTGGATCTGATTGAGGAGATCGTTGTATATGAGGATAAAAAGATTGATGTAAGGTTTCGGTATATGGCGGATTTTGACAGGGCCATGCACGCTGTTCATATGCTGCCGGTCAAGCCGCGGGAAGCGGCGGTGTAAGGAGGCGGCGTTATGGCAAGGAAGAGCAGAAAGAATCTCCCGAAGCAGGAGAAGATGCCGGACTCCCATTCCGTCAGGACATTTTCAGCAGCGATCTATGTACGGCTGTCCATAGAGAACAGCGGCAAGGATGACGAGGGGGATTCCATAGAGAACCAGACCGGGATCTGCCGGGAGTATATCGAGGCGCGGCCTTACTTGAATCTGTACGGCATTTATTCTGATAATGGGGAAAAGGGATGGAAGTTTGACCGACCGGGATTTACCAGGCTTATGGATGACGTAAAGGCCGGAAAGGTGAACTGCATTGTGGTAAAAGATCTGTCACGCTTTGGGCGTGATTATATTGAGACAGGGAATTATTTGGAAAAAATCTTCCCGTTCCTTGGAGTACGGTTCATTTCTATTACGGACCGTTTTGACAGCTTTGCCTGTGATGACGCGGAAAGAGCTTTGATGGTTCCGCTGAAGAACATGGTTAATGATGTCTACGCGAAAGACATCAGCAGGAAGATCATTACCTCATTCCGGCAGCGGCAGGAGACAGGAGATTTCCTTCCGGCGAATCCTCCTTACGGATATATCAAGTCCAAAGACCGGCAGTTCCGTTATGATGTGGATGAGAAGACCGCACCGTATATCCGGATGCTGTTTGAGTGGAAAGCGGAGGGTGTGAGCCATGCGGAGATGGCAAGACGGCTGAATGAGATGGGCGCTGTCACGCCCGCCAGGCGAAAAGTTGAACTGGGTCTCTGGCGCGCGGAGAAATATAAGCATACTGTCTGGGGCGGCAGGACGCTGATCGATATCCTTACCAATCCGGTCTATACAGGGGCGCTGGTCTATGGGAAGATGCCGAAGGCTTTATATATGGGGATCCGGGGCCGCAGGGCGCCGAAAGAAGAATGGCGTATCCTGGAAGGGATGCATGAGCCTATCGTCAGCAGGGAGTTGTTTGATAAGGTACAGGACATCTTTGAACAGAACCGGAAGATTACCAAGGAAAAGTATGAGGCGAACGCGAAGAACCGGGAAGGCGTGGAGAACCGCTTCAAAGGAAAGATCATCTGCGCTGACTGCGGGAAGATGATGCGTTATGCCAGAGGATATTCCAAAAAACGGGAAAAAATGTATGGAACGTATGTCTGCGGCGGATATATCGATTCCCATGGGGCGAAATGCTCACGTCACTATATTTACGCGGCGGATGTGGAAGAGGCTGTGTACGCGGTGATCCAGGAACAGCTGAAACAGGCGGAGGATATGACAAAGGTCAGAGACCGACTGAAAGGAGGCGTTGGCGAAAGAAACCGTCTGGAAGCGTTCGGCGCGCGGATCAGCAGGCTGACGCAGGAGATCGCAAAGGTGAATGCCAGACGGCAGGGGCTGTATGAGAATTTTGTCTCCGGGATGCTGGATGAAACGGAGTATCAGTATGCCAAACAGGAATATGACAAGCGAATGGCCGGGCTGAACAGGGAACTGGACGAAGCCAGGAGTGAGAAGGAACAGTTTGAAGCAGTTTTTTCAGGCGGCGAATGGCTGAAGAATATCCATACGGCAGCCGGCGCGGAAATGCTGACGGACGAGATGATCCGCGGCTTGGTAAAAATGGTGAAGATCTATGAGGACACCCGCGTGGAGGTTGTATTAAACTATTCCGAGGATCGGGAGAAACTGGAGACTGTACTGAAGGAATTGGAGGCAGAATATGGTGATCGCTGAATATATCCGGCTGTCTCAGGCAGACCGGGACGTGATGAAAAAGGAAAATAAGACGGAGAGCGAGAGTATCGCGCACCAGAGGGATCTGATCCGAGGATATATCCAGTCCCATACCGATCTGAAAGACTGCGAAGTCCGGGAGTTTTACGATGACGGCTACAGCGGAACAAATTTCCGGCGTCCGGCTTTTGAACGGCTCCTGGAACAGATCAAGAAAGGCGCGGTAAACTGTGTGATCGTGAAAGACTTTTCCCGTTTCGGGCGTGACTATATCGAGCTGGGCGACTATCTGGAACGGATCTTTCCGTTCCTGGGAGTCCGGTTTATTTCGGTAAATGATGGTTATGACAGCAATGATTATAAAGGAACTACAGGCGGACTGGATGTGGTGCTGAAGAATATCGTATATGATTTCTACAGCAAGGATCTGTCTGTGAAAGTAACGACAGCGAAGCGGGCGAAGATGAAGCGGGGAGAGTACATTGGCGGTCATGTGCCTTTCGGACTTGCGAGGGATCCGAAGGATAAGCATAAGCTTCGCATTGATCCGGAAGCCGCAGCGGTGGTCAGGGAAATTTTTGAAGCGGCGATCGGAGGGATGAGACTGGTGGAGATCGCCAGGATGCTGAACGGGAAGGGATATGAAACCCCTTCCCAGTATTTCCGGCGGAAGCACCCGGATAAGAAAAACTTCAGGAATACATCAGATCAGGCCGGCTGGAATCACAATTCTGTCAGAAATATCCTGAAACAGGAAATGTATTACGGTGCGGTTGTGGGACATAAACGTGAAGGGATAGGCGTTGGCTGGAATCATTCCGTGGCGGTCCCAAAGGAAGAGCAAGTAATCGTTGAAGGAAAGCATCCCGGAATTGTCACAAAGGAAGAGTTTCAGGAAGCGCAGAAGATTTTCCGAAAACGGGGAGAGACAAAGCGTGTCGTGGAAAAGACCTATCCCTTGTGGCGGAAAGTGAAATGCGGTACTTGCGGGCGTGCGATGCCGCTGAAAAGCGGCATCGTCAAAG
>CABSEG010000090.1 GCA_902476645.1 uncultured Lachnospiraceae bacterium
TATGTGCCTGTCCGCGTTCAACGTTTTTCTTAACACGCTTTTTTGTCACTTTTTTGGTAACTTTTTTAGCCATTTTAAACTAACCTACTTTCTCAGAATAATATGTTTACGATTTCACGCTGCTTCCTGCAGCACACACTTGCCAGACGCATTATTTCTTCTTGTTCGCAACGGTTCTCTTAGGACCTTTTCTGGTTCTGGCATTTGTCTTTGTCTTCTGTCCACGCACAGGAAGTCCTTTTCTGTGACGGATTCCTCTGTAGCATCCGATTTCCTGCAGTCTCTTAATGTTCAGGGCAATCTCTCTTCTGAGATCACCTTCCACCATGTAGTGCTCATCAATCTCATCACGAATTCTGGCAACTTCCTCATCGGTAAGATCTCTGACACGCGTGTCAGGATTTACCTTTGCAGCCTCCAGAATTTTCCCGGAGCTTACTCTACCGATTCCGTAGATGTAAGTCAAACCGATCTCTACACGTTTTTCTCTTGGTAAGTCTACACCAGCAATACGAGCCATGTAATTTTCCTCCATTTTCTGCGGGCCGGGTAAAAGTCGCAGCTCACTGTCTTGGGAGGACAGTGCCTGAAATGTGTGCGTTTCCCACACGCCCTCTTATATTGTCCCTAAATTGAGATGCCTATAGGCATCCAGCTGCACCAGGTACAGCCTTTCCGTCTTTGTACGATATACGCAAAGTCACAAAGCCGGTATTTGAGCAATATATGGCACGACCTGTCATCTTCTCCGACAGGTCTGCAAAATATATTGTCATCAGTCTAACAACGCCGCCAGGCGCGTCATACTGCAGCCGCTCTCAAATACACCTGAGCAAAAACAAACAGGTCGTTTTCAAATTAACCCTGTCTCTGTTTGTGCTTCGGGTTCTCACAGATCACTCTGATACTACCCTTTCTCTTAATGATCTTGCACTTCTCGCAAATAGGTTTCACTGATGATCTAACCTTCATGGTAAATCCTCCTTTCCAAACCATCCTTTGCCGTAAAATGGGCATAATAAGACACAGAAACTGCGCCTTCACAAAAAGTTCGTGATAAATTATAGCACTATGCAATGGAAAAATCAAGCATAAAATCACATAACTTTCTCAAAATTTACAGGCTCAGCCTCTGTGTCTTTTTCTCTGTAGCTGATATTCTATTCTACTGTCACAGATTTTGCCAAATTTCTGGGCTTGTCCACATCCAGCCCCCTGGCCAGGGACACATAGTAGGCCAGAAGCTGAAGAGGGATCACCGCCAGACTGGTTGCAAAGCACTCTAAGGTTTTCGGCACATAGATGGTGAAATCCGCCGTATCCTCCATAGAATAATTTCCATAAGAGGTCAACCCCAAAATATAGCCTCCCCGGCTCTTTACCTCTACCAGATTACTGATCATCTTTTCAAACAGTTCCCCCTGGGTTGCGATTCCCACGGTAAGCACTCCGTCTTCGATGAGGGAGATTGTACCGTGCTTTAACTCTCCGGCCGCATAGGCCTCTGAGTGAATGTAAGAAACTTCCTTTAATTTCAGGGAGCCTTCCAAAGCGGTGGCATAGTCCAGCCCTCTACCCAAGAAAAAGATATCATGACTGTGAGAAAACTTATTGGCAAACCACTGAATCCGTTCTTTTTCCTCCAAAATTCGCTGAATCTTATCCGGAAGCTTCTGAAGTTCTTCTATATAAGTGTTGTATTCCCGAGGTGAGATGCATCCCCGTACCTTCCCAAAATGGATTCCAATCAGATAGATCGCCGCCAGCTGAGTGCTATAAGCCTTCGTGGTGGCAACAGAAATTTCCGGCCCTGCCCAGGTGTAGAATACGCTGTCCGCCTCCCTGGCAATGGAGCTGCCCACCACATTGACAATCCCCAGCACCTGAAAGCCTCTGGCTTTTGCCTCCCGCAACGCTGCCAGGGAGTCTGCCGTCTCTCCGGACTGGCTGATCACCACAGCAAGGGTGTGTTCCTCCAGGACAGGATTCCGGTATCGAAACTCACTGGCCAGATCCACGTCCACCGGGATTCTGGTCATACGTTCCAGCACGTACTTGGCGCTCATACATACGTGATAGGCAGAGCCGCAGGCCACCAACTGGATTCTTCGGATGCCTTTGATCTCCTCCTCCGCCATTCCCAGCTCCTCAATAACGATCTGCCCATCTTTGATTCTGGGATTGATGGTATCCGCAACAGCCTTGGGCTGCTCATAGATTTCTTTCAACATAAAATGCTCAAAGCCGCCTTTTTCTGCCGCCTTGGCATCCCATTCAATCTCGCTGAATTCTTTTTGAATTTCTTCCAGATCCATGTCATAAAAATGAATCTCATCGGATGTGAGACGAATCAGTTCCATATTCTGGACGAAGCATACCTGCTTTGTCTTATCCAGGATAGCTGGCACGTCCGAGGCAATATAATTTCCCGCAGGGGAAGTCCCCACAATCAACGGACTGTCTTTGCGCACCGCATAGATGGTCCCGGGCTCATCCGCAAACAAAATGCCAAGGGCATAAGATCCCCGCACGCGCAGCATTACCTTTGTCATAGCTTCCAGGGGATTGCCATTGTAATAGTAGTCCAACAAATGCACCAACACTTCGGTATCCGTCTGAGAGACAAACTCATACCCTTTTTTTTCCATACTCCTTCTCAGTTCCTGATAATTCTCAATGATACCATTGTGAACCAGGACAATCCGTTTGTCTTTGGAAAAATGAGGATGCGCGTTTATGACCGAGGGCTCCCCATGGGTAGCCCACCTGGTATGCCCGATCCCGCAGGTCCCTTTTACAGCCATACCGTTGTCAGTCATCTCTCTGAGTGCCTGCAATCGTCCTTTTGCTTTAATCACTTCAATGGTACTCTGCTCTCCCTTTTTCCCTGATACGGCAATTCCTGCGGAATCGTATCCGCGATACTCCAGCTTGGACAGCCCTTCCAGCAAAATGGGAGCCGCCGGCCTGACACCGGTATATCCGACGATGCCACACATAGCCTAGTCCTCCTTATATCCTTTTTCTATGATCACGTCCAACACCTGATCCACATACTTTTCACAGGTGGCCTGATCCTTCGCCTCTACCATAACGCGCACCACCGGCTCGGTACCGCTTTCCCGTACCAGGATTCTTCCTTCATCTCCCAGAGCCTGTGCCGCGTCCTCCACGGCTGCCTGCACATCCGGATCCTTCTGAGCCATGGCCTTATCGGTAACCCGGATATTTTTCAGTACCTGAGGATAAATCCTCACCGGTTTTGCCAACTGGCTTAACGTCTTTTTCTTCTCCAGCATCACTTCCATCATCTTTATGGCTGTCAAAATCCCGTCGCCTGTCGTGGCATATTTCCGAAAGATAATATGTCCGGACTGTTCTCCACCGATTCGATAACCGTTCTCCGCCATGTTCTCATAGACATACTTATCTCCCACTGCGGTCTTTTCATACTCGATCCCCATCTGATCCAGGGCTTTATAAAGGCCAAAATTGGACATTACCGTGGTCACAATCTTGTTGCCTACCAATTTACCTCTTTCTTTCATATAGCAACCGTAAATGTAGAGTATCAAATCCCCGTTCACTTCGTTTCCATGCTCGTCAACGCACAGGCATCGGTCCGCATCACCGTCAAAGGCAAAACCCACGTCCAGCTTTTCTTCCAGGACAAGTCTCTTTAAACTCTCCAGATGAGTAGAGCCACAGTCCTTGTTGATATTGGTTCCGTCCGGTTCGTTGTGTATTACATAGGTTTTCGCCCCCAAAGCGTCAAATACACTCTTGGCGATCATCCAGGAACTTCCGTTGGCGCAGTCCAAGCCAACCCGTTTTCCCCGGTAGGAACGGGTAGCCAGTGAAATCAGATATCCGATGTAACGGTTTCTGCCCGCAGAGTGATCGATGGTCCTGCCGATCTCTTCTCTGGTAGCAAAGGGAATCTCTCCCGCGATCCCGTCTATATAGGCCTCTACCTTCAGGATGGTTCCCTCATCCATCTTTTCCCCTGCTCCGTTAATGAGCTTGATGCCGTTATCGTAATAAGGGTTGTGGCTGGCGGATATCATAATTCCACAATCGAAATCCTCTGTTCTCACCACATAAGACACGCTGGGGGTTGTGGTCACATGCAGCAGGTATGCGTCTGCTCCTGACGCAGTCAGTCCCGCAGCCAAAGAGTACTCAAACATATATGAGGAACGTCTGGTATCCTTTCCGATTGCAACCTTACACCGTTTTCCCTGCTTTCCCCGACCATAATACCAACCCAGGAAGCGTCCGATCTTATACGCATGTTCCACGTTCAGCACCACATTGGCCTCACCGCGAAAACCGTCTGTTCCGAAATATTTTCCCATAGTCAATCTCCTTTTTCCCCATTCAGCAGTTTCAAAATCTTCACTATTGTACAACTATCTTATGCTTTTTTCAATTCTAAAATTCGAATTTCATAAAAAGTGCACATCCGCCGAAAGCTTTTCTGCCGCAGAAAAGGAAGTTTCTGCGATAGAAAAAACTGCCCGGGCGAAACGCAACCGCCAGGACAGTTTCTTCCATGCTACTTATCTCTCCAGATAATTCTTCCTTTATTCAAATCATAAGGTGAAAGTTCAATGGTCACCTTGTCGCCCGGCAGAATTCTGATGTAGTTCATTCTCAGTTTTCCGCTGATATGGGCTAAAATCACGTGCTTATTTTCAAGCTCTACTTTAAACATGGCATTGGGCAATTTTTCCAACACAACGCCCTCTACCTCAATTACATCTGCTTTTGACATGTTTCCCTCCTGATTTTATACATTTTAATTTGATATTTGATTTCTTCATTTGTGATAGCAGTCCCATCAAAGTCCCGGCTCTTCACACGACGTATCACCTGGACGTGCTTTTGTCTTTTCTTTTTCGGCTTTTCCTTAGGTCTTAAACGTCCCTCACTTAAGTAGAGAAAATCTCCCTCCACCTTTAAGATCAGATACAGTGTTCCCCGGTCGTGTCCTGCCCTGGACTGTGCCATCATTCCTGCTTCGATTCTCTCCATCCCTTGCCTCACAGTCTCTGAAATTTCGGCTGCTTTCATAAATTCCTGGAAGTCAGAGTGAGGATCTCCGGCTCGCCCTCTGTGATCAAGACCGTATTTTCATAGTGGGCTGACAAGCTTCCATCCTGGGTCACAACAGTCCAGTCATCGTCCAGCCACTCCACATCGCAACGGCCCATATTAATCATAGGCTCAATTGCCAGTGTCATGCCGGGAACCAGCTTGATTCCGCGGCGCTTTTGATGAAAATTTGGAATTTGGGGATCCTCATGCAGAGCTCTTCCAATCCCGTGGCCTACCAGGTCTTCTACCACTCCATAGCCAAATTTGCGTGCATAGGCATCAATGGCATTAGAGATATCATGGAGATGGCAGCCCGCTTTTGCGTAACGAATTCCTTCAAAAAAACTCTGTTTCGTCACGTCAATCAGCTGCTTTGCCTCCTTACTGATCTCTCCCACTGCATGGGTTCTGGCAGCGTCCGAGTGAAAACCCTGATAGATCAGTCCCGCGTCCAGACTCACAATATCTCCCTCTTTGAGTATTCTGTGTCTGGATGGTATCCCATGGACCACCTCGTCGTTCACGGACACGCAGATAGAAGCAGGATAACCATTATAATGAAGAAAATTAGGGGTACAGCCAAAGCTTCGAATAATCTGCTCGCCATGGCGGTCGATATCCAGTGTGGAAATTCCGGGTCGTACAAACTTTTCCAGTTCGTTGTGAACCATTTCCAACAGGCGGCCCGCCTCCCTCATAAGTTCGATTTCTCTTGCAGATTTAATTGTAACTGACATGTGTTTACGCTCCTAAAATTGCAGTGATCGCCTGAAATACATCATCCATATCCACGGTTCCGTCTACTTCCTTCAAAACCCCGGCCTTCTCATAATAGTCAATCAAAGGCTGTGTCTGATCATGGTAAACACTCAGCCTTTTCTGCACGGTCTCGGGCTTATCGTCATCTCTTAAAACCAGCTTCTCTCCGCAGGCATCGCATACATCCTCGGTCTTAGGAGCATTATAAACGATATGGTATGTAGCTCCGCATCCTACGCAGGCCCTTCTGCCGCCCATCCGGCGAATGATATTTTCATCCGGAACCTCCACATTGATGGCATAGTCGATTTGCTCTCCCAATTTGGAAAGAGCTGCATCCAGACTTTCCGCCTGCGGAATGGTTCTGGGGAATCCGTCCAGCACATAGCCATTCTTACAGTCGTCCTGGCCTACCCGGTCCACCACCAGATCTACCACCAGTTCATCAGGAACCAAAAGTCCCTGATCCATATAGGTCTTTGCTTTTTTTCCAAGTTCGGTTCCGTTTTTAATGTTGGCCCGGAAGATATCTCCTGTGGAGATATGTGGAATATGGTATTTCTCTGCAATCTTTTTCGCCTGTGTTCCTTTTCCGGCGCCCGGTGCGCCCAACATGATGATTTTCATCTTTTACCCCCTTTACTCTGACCAGAGTCAGTAAGCTGTTTCATGATTTACCTATATAGCATTTTAGTGCCCCACTCCAACCGGATAACCTGATTGGTCACCCGGCCGGAAAAGCGCACTGATTAATCACTTAAGAAGCCCTTGTAGTTTCTGACCAACATCTGGGATTCGATTTGCTTCAGAGTCTCAAGTACTACACCAACAATAATGATGATAGAAGTACCGCCGAATGACACGTAAGCGCCGAATACTCCATTGAAGAAAATGGGAATCGTAACCACGATTAACAGTCCTACAGCTCCTATAAAGATAATATAATTTAAGATCTTATTCAAGTATTCCTGCGTCGGTTTTCCGGGACGGATACCCGGGATAAAGCCTCCATGCTTTTTCATGTTATCTGCCACTTCAATCGGGTTGAAGGTGATAGAGGTATAGAAATATGCAAAGAATACGATCATAACCGCATACAGCAGGAAACCTACCGTATAAATTGGTTCGCTGGGATTAAACCAATACTGCTGGTTTAACGCATTGATAATCTTAGAACCAATTCCCGTTCCCCCTGCCTTGCCCATAAACTGAGCAATGATCGTTGGCATGGACATCAGGGAAGAAGCAAAAATGACAGGGATGACACCTGCGGTGTTCACCTTCAGGGGAATACTGGTGGACTGACCGCCCATCATCTTTCTTCCCTGCATTTTTTTCGCATACTGTACCGGAATCTTTCTCTGAGCATCGTTCAACAAGATAACCAGAACCACGGTAACAACAATAATCGCCAAAATAATAACACCCGCCAAAGCTCCCTTTGCCACAGTCTGTCCTTTTACAAAAGAATCAAACAGGGTAGCTATATCACTGGGTACTCTGGACAGAATATTGATAGCCAGAACTACGGAGATACCGTTTCCGACTCCCTTTTCCGTAATCCGCTCACCAATCCACATCAGGAAAGCAGAACCAGCTGTCAGCGCCACAATTGCAGACGTTACATTCAGGAAGTTCATCTCAGGAATCAGCCCCTGTCTTCCGAATCCAATCGCCATGGCAACTGCCTGAACCAATGCTAAAGCAACCGTTACGTAACGTGTTATTGCTGCCAGTTTTTTCCGCCCATCCTCGCCGTCCTTCTGCATTTCCTCCAATTTGGGAATTGCAATGGTCAGCAACTGAATGATGATGGATGAAGTAATATACGGAGTGATGTTTAATGCAAAAATGGACATGTTCTCAAAGGAACCGCCGGTAAAGGCATTGAAGAAGTTAAATGCCTCTCCACCTTTCTGGCTGGTAAACCAGTCAGAAAAGAAACTTCTATCCATTCCCGGTACCGGAAGCTGTGAGCCAATTCTCACAACTACCAGCATCAGAAGGGTGAATATAATTTTTTTCCTAAGTTCTTTTACCTTAAACGCATTACGCAGTGTTCTTAACATTAGATCACCTCTGCTTTTCCACCAACCGCTTCTATTTTAGCTTTCGCACCTTCACTGAAGGCATTGACCTTAACAGTAAGCTTCTTAGTAAGTTCTCCGTTTCCAAGGATCTTGACGCCATCTTTCGGATGTTTGATGATACCGGTCTCCATCAGCATTTCAATGGTTACCTCTGTATCGTTATCAAATCTCTCCAAAGCGCCAACATTGATCGCCTCAATCTCCAGAGAGTTTCTGTTTGTGAAGCCTCTCTTGGGAAGCCGTCTGTATAAAGGCATCTGTCCACCTTCGAAACCTACTCTCGGTGCACCGGAACGCGCTTTCTGACCTTTGTGTCCCTTACCGGCTGTTTTACCGTTGCCTGAACCGTGTCCGCGCCCTCTTCTGAAATTGCCGCTGTGCTTGGAACCATCGGCAGGCCGTAAATTAGATAAGTCCATTTCGACACCTCCTTATTCTATTAAATTTCTTCTACTTTTACCAAATGCTGAACCTGCTTCACCATACCCTGTACGGATGCGTTGTTCGGAAGTTCCACAGTCTTATTCACTTTGCGAAGTCCCAACGCTGCAACCGTTGCACGGTGTTTTGGAATTGCACCGATCGTAGATTTTACCAGAGTCACTTTTAATTTATCTGCCATTTTTGAATCCTCCTTACGCCAGAATCTCTTCTACAGATTTTCCGCGCAGTCTGGCCACTTCTTCCGGGGACTTCAGATGCTTTAAGCCTTCCAGGGTTGCCAGAACCACGTTCTGTTTGTTGTTGGATCCCAAAGATTTTGTACGGATGTTTTTGATTCCCGCAAGCTCCAGCACATTACGTGCAGGACCTCCGGCGATGACGCCGGTACCTTCCGGAGCTCTCTTAAGCAGCACGGACGCTCCGCCAAACTTTCCCTGGAAATCATGGGGGATACTGGCGTTCTCATCCAACGCCACATTAATCAGCTTCTTCATAGCGTCTTCTTTCCCCTTGCGAATGGCTTCCGGAATTTCCGTAGCTTTTCCGAGACCGGCTCCCACGTGGCCGTTTCCGTCTCCCACAACCACTAAGGCTGTGAAGCGCATATTACGTCCACCTTTTACAACCTTTGTTACACGCTTGATTGATACTACTTTTTCAGTCAGTTCTAACTGGCTAGCATCAATGATTGTATGTCTCATGTATTTTTCCTCCTTGCCCTAGAATTGAAGACCAGCTTCGCGCGCTGCATCTGCTAATGCTTTGATTTTACCCTGATATATGAAGCCGCCTCGATCAAAGACAACAGTGTTAATACCTTTTTCCAAAGCTCTCTTAGCGATCACTTTGCCTAAATATGCTGCCGCATCGACGTTATTGGTTTTTTCCAGCTCTGCCTTTACCTCTTTCTGAAGAGTGGATGCAGAAACCAGAGTGTTTCCAACTGTATCGTCAATAATTTGAGCATACATATG
>CABSEG010000091.1 GCA_902476645.1 uncultured Lachnospiraceae bacterium
GAAAAAGTGGAGCTGTTGCTCCAGTAGATTATCTATCTACTTTTGCAACAGCCCCGCTTTTTTACTGGTTATGTTTGCTAAGGAAGTTATTGATTCGCTCTACCGGGCTTAACAGACTGCTTATGGAGGAGTCGTGGTTTAAAGTATCAATGATATAGGCGATATACTTGCTTAAATCGCAATTGATATAATAAGGTTTTTCCAAAAGCTCCGGCGTCTGATAGACCAGGTTGGTGGTCAGCACAAAGTCAAACAATCCGGCCTGATAAGCCTTGTCAAACTTTTCCAGACCGTTGGTAAACAAGCCGAAGGTGGAGCAGATAAAAATCCGCTTTGCCTTGCGCTTCTTTAATTCTGTAGCTACCTCAATTACGCTGGTGCCGGAGGAGATCATATCGTCGATGACGATCATATCCTTCCCCTCCACATCGGCGCCCAAAAATTCATGGGCCACTATGGGATTTGTCCCATTTACGATGGTGGCGTAATCTCTGCGTTTGTAGAACATACCCATATCTGTGCCCAACATGTTGGCCATGTAAATAGCGCGCCGCATCCCTCCCTCATCGGGACTGATGACCATGGTACTGTTCTTGTCGATATGCAGATTTGGAACTGCCTTAAACAGACCTTTGATAAATTGGTAGATTGGCTGAACCGTCTCAAAACCTTTTAGAGGGATGGCGTTTTGTACTCTGGGATCGTGGGCGTCAAAGGTGATAATGTTGTCCACCCCCATACGGGTCAGCTCCTGCAAAGCCAGAGCGCAGTCTAAGGACTCCCGTCCGGTACGTTTGTGCTGACGGCTCTCATACAGGAAGGGCATGATCACGTTGATCCTGCGGGCCTTCCCCCCGATTGCCGCAATGATTCGTTTCAGATCCTGAAAATGATCGTCCGGAGACATGTGATTTAATTCTCCGCACAGAGAATAGGTGAGACTGTAGTTACACACGTCCACAAGAATATAGATATCATCTCCCCGGACAGATTCGTTGATGATTCCCTTGGCTTCTCCGGAACCGAAGCGGGGAACCTTGGTATCGATCAGATAATTGTCTCTTTGGTAGCCCTCAAAGGCAATGTTGCCTTTATGCTTGTTGTCCCGTTTCCTGCGCCATTTGACCAGGTACTCATTCACTTTACCACCCAGTGTCTGGTGGCTTTCCAGGGCAATCAGTCCCAGAGGTCCCACCGGAATGGTTTCCAAGTTGCGCTCTTGATTTGGCTGCATGATTCTTCCTCCGTAGTGTCTGCGTTTTCCTGTTTTTAACATCTAATAGTTTACCAGAAAATCTTTGTAGGTCAAGGTTTAATCCCTTTTAATTTTTTAAGAATGCGAATATCGTCTCCCAGAAGCTTACGCATGGTATAGTGACTGGAAATACGGGAGAAAACCCGCTCCGTGTAAGTGTCCCGAAAGGCGTTCATGTCCAGATTGGTGGAAATAATCGTGGACTTTTTCTGCAATATCCGTTCGTTGATACATAAGAAAAGCTGAGAGGCAACAAAGGCGTTCGTTAATTCCGTGCCCAGGTCATCAATGATTAACAGATCACAGTCAAAGATATAGGAGTGCATCCTGCGAAGTTCTTCATCGCCCTCATCCCGACGGAAAGTGGTCTTAGAGAACAAATCAAACAGTTCAAAGGCTGTAAAATAGATGACGGAGTGGGCGCTCTCAATCAGATCCCTGGAGATGCAGTGGCTTAAAAAGGTCTTTCCCACCCCGGTGTCTCCATAGAAGAAAAAATTTTGGGACTTGAGGTCGAAATTTCGGATAAATTCCTTGCATTCTCCTACGATCCGGCGAATATTGGCCAGAGGCGTCATACCGGTGGCAGAGTCTGGGATCTGATCTGAGTAATAGTCGAAACAAAACGTGTCAAAGTTTTCCTCTTGAAGTATTTGGCGGATATTGGACTGGGTATAAAGCAGATCAATCACTGCCTGCTTAAAGCAATGACATTTTTCACTGCCAATATAGCCAGTGTCTTTACAGTCTGGGCAGGTGTAATGGAGCTCCAGATAATCGGCCGGATAGCCGTGCTCTGTCAAAATCTTGCGTCTGATCTCAGCCAGCTTCGTGATTTCTGCGCGAAGGTCAGAAGGGGAATGCTCTGTTCCCTCAAGCAGAGCTCTGGCGTGGCCAACGCTTAAGGAGGCGATTTTTCCATCGATCTCCGCCAGCTGGGGGAGGGATTGATAGGCTGCCTTCACACGCTCATCCTGCTGGCGTTTATGATCCAGCTGACGGCGATAATACTCTCTCATGATCCTGTCATACTGCGCATTCTTTAAAGACAAGCGTATTCCTCCCTTCTAGCTGTTTAACAGCTGCTTTTCCAGCGTTTCAAAGTCATAATCCCTCTGATGGAAGTTGTTGAACTTGTTATTCTGTGCTGCTTTAGGGCTGCTTTGGGCAGCTTTTTTCTTCTTTAAGAAGGCCAGATCCAGTTGTCTGATATCATCCAAATGCCGGATACCCTTCTTATGCCATTCTTCCAAAATTCGGTTGGCATAGGCGAAATTGGGTTGGTGGGTCTGGGTGATGGTGCGGTCACAGGCCTCCGCAATGATGGCTGATGTAAAATGAAACTCATTGGTCCAGCGATCCACGTATTCCATCTCGCTTTGAGATGGTCCCCGCCCCTTGATGCCGAAAGCGTTTAAGACAGAGTAGTATTTTCTGTGGTAGAGGGAAGAGCCCTTTTTAGCATCCTCCACCGTGCGCACCCCTTCTTTTGACCACTCTAAAGCCACCTTCTCCATATACCGCGCGCTTTTGCTTCCCTTGGAAACGCAGTATTCAATCAGATATTCGATCAGGTCTGTGGAAAAGTGCAGGGTGTCGTAAAAGTAAAGAATATTGGAAATCTCCGTGGGACTCAAGGTCTTGCCCAGATATTGGGAGGCGATAAACAGGAGCTGCTCAATCTCCTCCTGATTTTTCAGGGCTGCAATCCGATCGGCAGTCAGGGGAGTTTTTTTAGGCTCGCTGGCGGCAGCCGTCTCCCGGCTGGGAGCTGCAGGGGAAGCGTCAAACTTTAAGATGGAAGGTTCCAGCAGAGAAATTCCGCTAATTTGCCCTTTGACGTCCTTGGAAAGCCCTATGAGTCCCTGTTTTTCCCAGTAAGAAAGAGCACGTCGGATGTCACTTTCCGTGTGCTCAAAAAGATCAGCGGCATGTTCCAGGGAAAATGGACGCCCCTCCTGGTGCAGACGCAGCAGATACAGGTACAGCTTTACGTATTCTCCATTGGCCTTGGGCATATATTGGTCAATAAAACAGTTCTGCACAAGCGTAACATTCATATCCGTTTTTCTATGTATCGTAATGGCGTTCATTGCAGTACCCCTCTCCTGTCAGTGCATCGTGTATGAGCTAAGTATAGCACAAGTCCTGCGAAAAAAAAACTGTGATTTTCCCAGGAGGATTTCTCAGGAAGAATGTGGAAAAGCTGTGGATTGTGTGGATAATGTGGATGAAGAGAAACAAGGATGGAATAAAAAAGCGCGTGATGTCAGGAAAATCGAGGATTATGGCGAATACCAATGAAAGTTGCCGGAAAAGTTATGTTAACGGGAATATCCACAATAGCATCCACAGAAATGGAAGGGAAAGTTGTGGATAAACATGTGGATAATGTGGATAACTCAGGAGAAGTGGAAAAGGTGTGGGTTCCATATGTGTATAATATGTTTATGAAGATATAGAGTTGGCGATGATCAATATAAAAGGGTGATTAGAGAAAACGAAAAAACCCCATGCAACGGACATTGCAGTTACACAGAGTTTTTTCGATGGGAAGTTGATTTAAATGCCAAGCAGATTTTCTCCGATTTTTACCACATCGCCAGCTCCCATAGTGATCAACAAATCCCCTGGGACACAGTGTTCCAGCAAATAATTTTCTATAGCGTCAAAGGAGGGCAGGTAATGAGCCTCTGTACCAAGGGCTGTGATCTTTTCAGCCAGGTCTTTGGAACTGATGCCAAGGGTATCCGTTTCCCTTGCGGCATAGATATCTGCCAGAATGACCTGATCTGCCAGAGTGAGGGCCTGAGCGAATTCGTCCATTAGGGCCTTTGTTCTGGTGTAAGTGTGGGGCTGAAATACACACCAGATCGTTTTGTGGGGATAGTTCCTAGCTGCCTGTAGGGTGGCGATGATTTCCGTGGGGTGATGGGCATAGTCATCGATTACCGTCACACCGCCAAGTTCGCCTTTTTTTTCAAAACGCCGGTTCGTTCCCTGAAAATCAGAAAGTCCTTTCTGTATCTGCCGAGGTGGAATCTCAAGCAGATCAGACAGGGCAATTGCCGCCAGAGCGTTGGAGACGTTGTGTTCTCCGGGGACCTTCAGGGAAAAGTGCCCCAGGATTTCCCCGCTTTTTTGAACGTCAAAGGAAGCGCATCCCAGGGGATCATAGGATATGTTCAATGCCTGATAGTCGCTGCCATTCTTCAGACCATACGTGATAATGGAACAAGGCAGCCCTTTTGTAATCTCCTGCAAATCTGGTATTTCCTGATTGATAATCAGCGTTCCATCTTCCGGCAGCTTTTGGGCAAACTGCCGGAAGGAATGGCGTATATCCTCCAGATCCTTGAAAAAATCCAGATGATCCGCGTCAATGTTTAAGATCAGGCTGATCTTAGGGAAAAAGTGCAGGAAACTGTTGGTGTATTCACAGGCCTCCGTGATAAAGGTATCATGCCCACCCACTCGGATATTTCCATGGATAGCCTTTAGAATACCGCCCACGGAGATGGTTGGGTTTTTGTCGGCTGCCAGGAGAATGTGGGAGGCCATGGAAGTGGTGGTGGTTTTCCCGTGAGTGCCGGAGACAGCAATGGGAATCCTATAGTTTTTCATTATCTGTCCAAGTAATTCTGCGCGGCTAAGCAGGGGAATCTGGTTAGAGATTGCAGCCTGGTATTCGGGATTGTCCGGGTGGATGGCTGCGGTATAGACTACCAGATCAGGAGTTTCTTCTATTATATTAGCGCCTGTTTGACTATAGTGCAGGATGGCGCCCGCCTCTTCCCGCCTTTTCGTCAGGGGGCTTTCTCTCACGTCGGAACCGGAGATATGAAATCCTTGATCCAACAGAATGAGGGCCAGGCCACTCATACTGATTCCGCCGATTCCAATGAAGTGAATGTGCATGGGTTTTTTGAAATCTATCTGATACATAGCTGAATTCTCCTTTTCAAGATATGTGTATGAAGTCGTATTCGTTTCCGTTAAAGCTATTATACCTTTATTCCGGAAAAATTGAAAGATATTCTTGAGATCATACAAAAAAAGATCAAAAAAGGAGATATCCATCGGTAAAAAGGCAAAAATGTCGAAAGAATATGCAAAAAATTGTATAATATAGACAAAAATAGTAAGGAAAAATGGCGAAAAAATGCTTTAAATGTCGAAATTTAGAAGAAAAAGAAAGGGATGCGCTTGTTTCTTGCATCAAAAGAGATAAAATGTTTGAAAAAAATTTCAAAATATTGTAAAATGTGTTCACTATTTCTGAGATGTATGTTATAATAAAAAAACATAAAAAATTACAACAAGAGGTGGTAGCGTGATTAAAAAAGAAATGATTGCAATGTTACTTGCAGGTGGGCAGGGCAGTCGGCTGGGTGTTCTGACCTCAAAGGTGGCAAAACCAGCCGTAGCGTTTGGAGGTAAGTACCGTATCATTGACTTCCCACTGAGTAACTGTATCAATTCTGGTGTGGATACGGTGGGAGTGTTGACCCAGTATCAGCCTCTGCGATTGAATACGCACATCGGGATCGGGATTCCCTGGGATCTGGATCGGAACATCGGGGGCGTCACCGTGCTCCCGCCCTATGAAAAGAGCGTAAACAGCGAGTGGTATACCGGTACGGCAAATGCCATTTACCAGAATTTAGACTATATGGAACAGTATCATCCGGACTATGTTTTGATCCTTTCCGGCGACCACATTTACAAAATGGATTACGAGGTGATGTTAGATTTTCATAAGGCCAGCAATGCAGACGTCAGTATTGCTGTGATGCCGGTACCCATGGAGGAGGCCAGCAGATTTGGCGTCGTCATTGCGGATGATAAAAACCGAATTACCGAATTTCAGGAAAAGCCGGAGCACCCCAAGAGCAATCTGGCATCAATGGGAATCTACATATTTAATTGGAAGGTTCTCAAAGAAGCGCTGATCACCATGTCAGATCAGAGCAATTGTGATTTTGGAAAGCACATCATTCCTTATTGCTTTGAAAAGGGATATAATCTGGTAGCTTATGAATACAACGGCTACTGGAAGGATGTGGGAACGCTGGGCTCCTACTGGGAGGCAAACATGGAATTGATTGACATTATTCCGGAATTTAACCTGTATGAGGAGTTCTGGAAAATCTATACCAGCAGCGAGATTATTCCACCACAGTATGTTTCCCCTGAATCCAAGATTGAGAGATGTATTGTGGGTGACGGTTCAGAGATCTATGGGGAAATTTACAATTCCGTAATCGGGGCAGGAGTCACGATCGGAAAAGGAACCGTAGTGCGGGACTCCATTATTATGAAGGGGGCTTGTATCGGAGAAAATACTACGATCGATAAAGGAATCATTGCAGAGAATGTGCAGATTGGTGACGATGTGCAAATCGGCGTGGGTGAGGAGGCAGAAAACACCTTTAAACCAAACATTTATTCCTTTGGTTTGGCAACCATTGGAGAGGGTTCTGTAATTCCATCCCATGTAAGGATCGGAAAAAATACGGCCATCTCGGGTATTACCGTAAAGGAAGACTATCCGGAAGGCATTCTGGAGAGCGGAGAGACTTTGATTAAGGCAGGTGATTTGGCATGAGAGCGGTAGGGATTATTTTGGCAGGTGGAAACAATCACCGCATGAGAGAGCTATCCAACAAAAGAGCAATTGCGGCAATGCCGGTTGCGGGCAGTTACAGGGCCATTGATTTTTCCCTCAGCAATATGACCAATTCCAATATTCAGAAGGTGGCAGTGCTGACCCAGTACAATTCCAGGTCGCTGAATGAGCACTTGAGCTCTTCTAAATGGTGGAATTTCGGCAGAAAGCAGGGAGGAATGTTCGTATTTACCCCCACGATTACGGCCAGCAACAGTAACTGGTACAGGGGAACGGCCGATGCGATTTATCAGAATTTGGATTTTTTAAAGAAATGTCATGAACCCTATGTGATTTTAGCTTCCGGAGACGGGGTTTACAAGCTGGATTACAATAAGGTGTTAGAGTATCACATTGAGAAGAAAGCGGATATCACGGTGGTATGCAAGGACATGCCTAAGGGAGAGGATGTAACCCGGTTTGGCGTGCTAAAGATGAATGAGGATTGCCGTATTGAGGAATTTGAAGAAAAGCCTATGGTTTCCTCCTTCAATACCGTCTCCACCGGTATTTACGTGATACGAAGGAGACAGCTGATTGAATTGGTGGAGCGTTGCGCCCAGGAGGATCGCTACGATTTTGTAAAGGACATTCTGATTCGCTATAAAAATCTGAAACGAATTTATGGGTACAAGATTAAGGAGTACTGGAGCAACATTGCCACGGTAGAATCCTATTATCAGACCAATATGGACTTTTTAAAGCCTCAGGTGCGGGATTATTTCTTCCGTCAGTATCCGGATGTGTACTCCAAGGTAGACGATCTGCCGCCGGCTAAGTACAATCCCGGCAGCGAGGTGCGCAATAGTCTGATCTCCAGCGGCTGTATCATTAACGGGTATGTGGAAAATTCTATCCTGTTTAAGACCGTGTTTGTGGGAGAAAACTGTGTTATTAAAAATTCAATTATCTTAAATGACGTTTATCTGGGAGATAACACCCACATTGAAAACTGTATTGTGGAAAGTCGCGACACGATCCGGGCGAACTCCTATCATGTAGGGGAAGATGGTATCAAAATCGTTATTGAAAAAAATGAGAGATATGTG
The DNA here is from genome assembly GCA_902476645.1 of uncultured Lachnospiraceae bacterium. Classification (GTDB taxonomy): domain Bacteria; phylum Bacillota; class Clostridia; order Lachnospirales; family Lachnospiraceae; genus CABSEG01. Next base: position 7,973 of record CABSEG010000091.1, read on the forward strand.
CTGTAAAAAATAATGTGGAGATAAAATAGGAAAGGGGCAAATGAGGTTATGAGGATTACAGATGTACGAGTGCGTAAGGTAGCAAAAGAGGGTAAGATGAAGGCAGTTGTGTCCATAACACTGGATGATGAGTTTGTGGTACACGACATCAAGGTTATTGAGGGAGAAAAGGGTCTGTTTATTGCGATGCCCAGCAGAAAGGCATCCGACGGGGAATACCGGGATATTGCACATCCCATTAATTCAGAGACCAGGGAGAGAATCCAGAAGATGATTCTGGAACAATATGAGGCTGTTTTAGCCCAGATGCCGGAGGAAGATACACAGACGGTGGCTGCCAGCTATTCAGAGTATTAAAAGAGGCCAAAATCAGGGGGATGCGGTGAACGCCGCATCCCCCTGATTTTGACAGAAGGGGGGAACGCTGTACAAAAACGTGATGGACAAGAAAAACACTTTCCTGTAAAATAATAAAAATGAAGACACACAGGAGGTAGAAGGTTGAGGAGCTTTCGCTTATTTATGTCACGGAATACGCACGGTCAGGAGGAACATATGTATATTATAGTAGGATTGGGAAACCCGGGTTCTCAGTATGCACATACCAGACACAACGTGGGATTTGATGTTATCGATGCGCTGGCAGATCGATACGGAATCCCTGTGGATCATAAAAAGTGCAGAGCGCTCTGTGGAAAGGGCAGGATTGAAGGGGTGCCAGTGGTGTTGGCTAAGCCTCAGACGTATATGAATCTGAGCGGGGAAAGTGTACGTCAGCTGATTGATTTTTATAAGGTAGATCAGAAGGAAAACCTGATTGTGATCTACGATGATATCAGCCTGGAGCCCGGCCAGCTCAGGCTCCGGAGCAAAGGGAGCGCAGGCGGGCACAATGGAATCAAAAATATCATTGCCCATCTGGGAGGACAGGAGTTTAAGCGCATCAAGGTGGGAGTGGGGGAAAAACCAAAGGGGTATGATCTGGCGGACTATGTGCTTAGCCGTTTTTCCAAATCCGAAAGGGAGCAGGTGGAGGAAGCCCGGTTGCGGGCGGCCGATGCGGTGGCGTCCATAATGACAGACGGGATGGACGCTGCTATGAATGTATATAATAAGAAGGTAGAGAAGAAATGATGAAAGCTTTTACAGAGCCGTTAAGCAGGCTGGGAGAGTTTCAGGAGATTTGTTCTTCCCTGAAAAAAGGAAAGGGCATGGTGCAGGTTTCCGGATGTATCGAGGCTCAGAAGGCACATTTGATCTACGGGGCTGCGGCTGATTTTCCCTTTACGG
>CABSEG010000092.1 GCA_902476645.1 uncultured Lachnospiraceae bacterium
ATTGTAACCTACTTTTACAAAAAATGCAAGTACTTTTTTCAAATTTTTTAAATTTTTTTAATTTCATCTATTTTTCGAGTAAAAAGCCCTTTTCTTTCAATGCCTGACCAATGATATCCAGAGTCTGTTCACTGTCAGCTTCCACAGTATGACAGTGCTCTCCGCTGGTCAGATTATTTAAAGGATGCGCTTCCTTCCTGCGAATCTGCTCCAGAAATTCACGAACCTGCCTTCTGGATCCGATAGAAAGGTCTGCCTGCAATTTTCCATAAACCCCATGTTCCACATAGACGTCCCGTACAAATCCCCCCATGTCTACGATGGTGTTTAACTCGTCCTCAATCTGACTGTCCGCGTGTTTAACCCGAAATACCCTTGATACCGATACGGGCTGTTCTAACAAATATCCCCTGGTGGTGGAAAAGACCGGGTACCCTGCTGCCCGAAGTAAGGCAATATCCTGCACTACCACCTGGCGGCTCACCTGACACTCCTTTGCCAGTGCTGTTCCGGAAATGGGCTTTTTAACCTCCCGAAGCAAGGCTAAAATTCTCTCACGTCGCTCTTCTCCAGTCATAAAAACCTCCCTTTCTCTCAAACAGTCCTACTCTTCAAAGAAGCAGTCGATACCATCTGCAATCCCCTGTACCATTTTCTTTTGGTACGCGCTGCTTTGCATTTTTATATCTTCCTGTGGATTCGTCATATAACCCATCTCCAAAATAGTAGTAGGTACCTGGCTCCAATTGTTACCGCTCATAGAATCTGTCTCCCAGATATACTCTCTAACCGTTGACGTCCTCTTTATATAAGCATCCAGTATATCCTCGGATAGCTTCCGATTTCTCTTATACATATCCGGCACAAAAGAACTATCTGAAGTAGTGCAAATAGTCATAGCTCCTCTCGCGCTCGAAATGCTGCTTCCATTAGCGTGTATACGCACATAGGCATCCGCCTTTGCCTTGTTTGCTACCATAGCTCTTTCCTTACAGCTTATGGCCGTTTTGTGATCTGTTCTGGTCATAAGAACCAGGTAGCCCCTTTTTTCCAATTCTTTTTTTAACTTTTTAGATATTTTCAGAGTCAGTTGATATTCTGGCACTCCGGTGGCCGTCCCCTGGGTTCCGGATGCGTCTTTTGCCTTCTGCTGGCTACTTCCCGGCCCCAATGGCTCCGTACCGGCTGCCACCACGCCGGAATGTCCCGGATCAATCACCACAGTCTTTTTGGGAATCCAGATACCATCCTTATTGATTCTGCGCCCTTCAATCCTGCAATTAACTGCCATGATTCCTCTTTTCTTCCGGAAGTATCTCCAGTTTCCTTTCACCTTTTTCCATCCGGTTATCATGTCTCCGTTTTTTGTAAAATAGTAGGTTTTTCCCTGAATCGTTTTTAAGCCGGTTGCCATCTTCCCGTTTTTCTTCAGATAGTAGGTATCCTTTTTCCAGGTCACCCATCCGGTCTGCATTACCCCCTCTTTGTTAAAAAAGTACCATTTTCCCCGGATATGTACCCAGTCTTTTTGTTTCTCTCCATTTTTATAATAATAAACTTTTCCATCTATCTGACGGAATCCTTTTTCCTTTGCCTCTGCCTTACCTCCCGTACCGAAAAGGATGCAAAAAATGGCAAACAGATAAAGCATTCTTTTCATATTTCTCATCCTACTTATTCCTTTCTTTCTTGACATCTTTTCTCGCTCCTGCCTATAATGATGCTGTTGAACTGGATAAGTCTGCAGCCTCAGACATCATTACACCAAAAGGCAGGTAATTCATTTATGATTCTAAAACGTATCTTTTCCATAATCTGTATACTCTGTCTGGCGCTGACCGGGTGCCGTGACATCTCCGGAAATCCTCTTTCTAAAAGCGGTATCTATCTGGACACTCTCATTACCATTACTGTGTACGGTACAGAGGATGAAGCCTTACTAGATCACTGTTTTTCTCTATGTGCCTCCTACGAAAAGCTGTTTAGCCGTACTTTGGAGGGCAGTGATATCTATCGCATCAACCATTCCAACGGTCAGCCCACACAGGTGGATGGAGAGACAGCTCTCTTGATCGAAAAAGCCATCTACTATAGTGAGCTTACGGAAGGAGCCTTTGATTGCACCATTGCTCCTTTAAGTATCCTCTGGGATTTTCAAAATGCCACCCATCCCCCGGCCTCCCAGAAGATACAAGAAGCTCTGTCTCTTGTGGACTATCGCACCATCCAGGTGGCAGACCACACCGTGACCCTGCAAAATCCCAATGCCGCCATTGATCTGGGGGGAATCGCAAAAGGATATATCGCAGACCGAATCAAGGACTATCTGAAAAGCCAAGGTGTCACCAGTGCCCTTATCGACCTGGGTGGAAATATTTTAGCCGTAGGCAATAAACCGGATGGATCTGCATGGAACATCGGTATTCAAAAACCTTTCGACCAAGCAAGCTCTGCCATCACTTCTCTTAAGGTACAGGATCAGTCCTTGGTCACTTCTGGTATTTACGAGCGGTATTTTCAGGATGGCAATACCCTTTATCATCATCTTTTAGATCCCTCAACCGGATATCCCGCAGACACAGGACTTTACAGCGTCACAATCCTGACCGATCATTCCGTGGATGCAGACGCGCTGAGTACTGCCTGCTTTGTACTGGGCCCAGAAAAAGGTATGTCCCTTGTCAAGTCTCTGCCCGGAGTGGAAGCTGTGTTTGTGACTGACACCCAAGAACTTCTACGTTCAGATGGACTTACCTGATACAGTACTTGGTATTGAAAAAGAGGGAAGCGGAATTGCTCCGTTTTCCCTCCTTCTGCTTAATCGTCAAAATTCTCGCAGATGCCTTTTGCATTAAAGCGGTATTCCTTTCCTCCTGCCGAGTAAGTAGCACTTCTGGCCATCTTTCCGCTCTCCGGGAAAAAGTAGTAATAATTTCCGTTAATTTTCATCCAGCCCGTGGCCATTATTCCAATTCGATCCAGTCTGGTGTCCAAAAAATAGCGTTCCTTGCCATCAGAAAAAAATCCGGTTTTCATATAGGTATTGCTTCCAAAGTAGTACCAATGTCTTTCCCCCTTCGCATCCCGAATACGCTGCCAGCCTGTTACTGCCTTTCCCTTTTTGAAATATCTCCATTTCTGTCCATATCCAACCCACCCTGTCTTATTTTTGGATGTTCTGGTATCGTCTCTATATCCAGGTATCCAGCTTCCTTTACGGTTAACATACCGGTTTTTGATCCAGGTATCCGTCTTCATTTTCCCATCTTTTCCAAGATAGTAATAAGATTTACCATGCTTAATCCACTTTTCTTTCACCATGACGCCTTTTGTATTAAAGTAATACCAGGATTTTTTGATCTTTTGCCATCCGGTCAACGCATATCCTCTTGAGTCAAAGTAATATTTTTTCCCCTGAATGGTTCTCCAGCAGCTTTTCGGACTAGTCCCATTGCCGTTGTCGAACCAACGCCCGATGGAATTCTCCTTCCATCCGGCATCTGCCAGCTGCTTTTTTAAAACACCGTTGGTCCTAAAAGAATAATACCGTCCCCCTAATTGTAGCAGTCCAACGGCCCGCTCCCCAGACCGCCTCAAATAGTACCGTTTCTTTCCCAACTGAAGCCACCCCTTTTGGGGAGCTCCATTCTCATAGTAATACCATTTGTCATCTTTTTGTACCCATCCCTTCTTGGGGGCCGCCACAGACCTGGTGGAAATCACCACGCACAAAAGCATTGCCAGTAGAAAAAAAATCCCCGTCTTTTTTCTGCTCATTTACCTCTCCTCCTCTCCAAAACTTGTGGCAAGGATCTATGCCTTCTTTTCCGGAATGTTGGTAATGATTTTTCTGGGACATTCCGATGCGCAGATGCCACAATTGATACATTTTCCGGCATCCACATGAGCCAGATTCTCTTCCACAACAATAGCCTCACTTGGACAAGCCTTCTCGCACTTCCTGCAACCGATACAACCTGCCTTACATACGTCTATCACCTGTTTTCCCTTCTCCTTTGAGGAGCAAGCCACCAGATGCTCCAGTTCATAGGGCACCAGTTCTATCAGGTGCCTGGGGCAATGCGCTACACATTTTCCACAGGCCTTGCAGGCTTCTTTGTCTACTACAGCTACACCATTATTGATATGAATCGCATCAAAAGGACAGACCTTCACACAAGTCCCAAATCCCAGGCAGCCAAAGCTACAGGATTTTGGCCCCCCGTCCGGCAAGGTTCCAAGAGCTTCACAATCCCCTGCACCGCTATAATCATAATTTAGCGAGGTCTTGTCACAGTCTCCCGCACATCGGACAAAAGCCACCATTCTCTTGACATCCTCTGCTTTCTGACCCATTACAGCGCCAATCTGGGCTGCCACAGGCGGGCCTCCCACAGGACAGGCATCCACCTTTGCATCCCCGTTTGCAATGGCTTTTGCCAGAGCGTCACAGCCGGCATATCCGCATCCACCGCAGTTATTTCCGGGAAGCGCCTCCCGGATGCGCAGTTCCTTCTCATCCACTTCCACTTTAAATTTTTTATCTGCAATTCCCAGAAACAATCCCAGGATTAGCCCTGTACCTCCTACAATGGCAGTGGCCAGCAAAATTCCTGTCAGACTCATACCCTATCCTCCTATTTCAGCCCTGAAAATCCAAAAAATGCAATCGCCATCAGACATGCCGTCAGCAACACAATGGGGGAACCCTGAAAGGATTCCGGCACGTCATTATATTCGATCTTTTCACGGATTCCTGCCATCAGTACAATTGCCACCGTAAATCCTACGGCCGTGGCAAATCCATTCACCACGCCCTGAAGCACGTTATAGGATTTCTGAACATTTAAAAGAGCCACTCCCAAAACTGCACAATTGGTGGTAATTAAGGGCAGATATACCCCCAGAGACTGATACAGACCCGGACTGGATTTTTTTAAAAACATCTCTACAAACTGTACCAAAGCTGCAATTACCAGAATAAAGACAATCGTCTGCAAATAGGTGACATTCCATGGCACCAGAATAAATTCATAAATCAGGCTGGTACAAAGAGACGAGAGCGTCAAAACAAAGATGACTGCTCCTCCCATCCCGGCTGCGGTTCCCATTCTTTTTGAAACTCCCAGGAAAGGACACAGACCTAAAAACTGGCTTAAAACCACATTGTTCACAAGCGCTGCACCGATTGCAATGGTTAATAACTCTCTCATGATGCATCCCCTCCTTTACAGCCTCCGCTGCAGGCATCACAGCCCCCCGCGCATCCGCTGCCGATATTTGTCTCTTTTCCTTTTTCCGCTGCCTTGCGTTTTACTCTGTTTTGCAGAGCCACTAACATAGCCAGCACAAAAAAAGCCCCAGGTGCCAACACAAAAATAGTAACCGGCTCATAGGAGGCAGGCATTACCTGAAATCCGAAAATCTGTCCGGCCCCAATCAGTTCCCGGACAGCTCCAATAGAAGTCAGTCCTACCGTAAATCCCAGGCCCATTCCAATTCCATCAAACAGGGAAGGAATCACCGGATTTTTGGACGCATAAGCTTCCGCACGTCCCAGGATGATACAGTTTACTACAATCAGCGGGATATAAATTCCCAGACTATCATACAGAGTCGGTATGTATCCCTGAAGCAAAAACTGCACAATGGTCACAAAGGACGCCACAATGACGATAAAGGCGGGTACACGCACTTCATTGGGAATCCATTTCCGGAGGGCTGAAATCATCATATTGGACATGGCCAAAATTACCATTGTGGTCAAGCCCATGCCCAGGCCGTTCATAGCTGAAGTGGTCACTGCCAGGGTTGGACACATGCCCAGCATTAGGACAAAGGTCGGATTTTCTTTTACCAGACCATTATAGAGTCGTTCCGTAATCTTACTCATCAAGCATTCCTCCCTCCTCTACGTATTGAAAAAAGCAAATTCCCGCATTGACACCGTTGGTAATCGCATTGGTGGTGACTGTTGCTCCACTGATCGCATCAATCTCATTCTCCTGGGACGCGCCGTCTTTGGTATAGGAAAAAGAATCCACCTGCTTACCGGCGAATTGACCGTAAAAGCTTTCCTCTGCGGCCTTCATCCCCAATCCTGCCGTCTCGCTGATTGAGAGAATGGAAATCCCATTGACGGTTCCATCCTTTTGGATCCCCATAGAAAAATTGATATCTCCCCCATAGCCTTCTGAGGTGGTCACATTCATCACCATCCCTAAAACAGTGCCATCTTCTCCCAGAACTCGATAAGCATCCTCAATGGTTTCTGCGGACAACCCGGCACTCTCCATTTTCTTAGCAGCTTCCTGCTCCAGCTTCTCTTTCGTCTCGTATAAAGGCTCCAGTTCTTTGGCATCCGGAAATACCTTCTGGTAGGCCTCCTGCTGCGCCTTGGCGCTTTGCACCTCGATCGGCCCTTTTGTCACCTCGTAAACCACTCCCAAAAGGAGGCCGGAAACCAGGGTAATCCCCATAAGAATCAAGGCATTTTTGATGATTTTACTCATGGCTTTTCCCTCCTTTTCCAAATGCCACCGGCATGGTAATTTTTTCAATCAAAGGTACCAACAGATTCCCGAAAATGATTGCATAGGAAACCCCTTCTGCCGTGTTTCCGAAAATACGGAAGATTCCCGTCAGGATTCCCAAAATACACCCGTACACAAGCTGCCCGGTCTTCGTGATGGGGGATGTCACATAATCCGTTGCCATAAAAAACGCTCCCAGCATCAGACCGCCGCCGCAAAGCTGAGCTGTCAGATAATGGCCATCTAGCCCGTGGCCGCCGAAAAGCAACACAAAAATGGAAAAGCTGGCCAAATAGGTACCCGGTATCCTTAAATCAATTACTTCAAACCAGATCAGTATGATTGCTCCGACGACAATGGCAATCACCGAAGTTTCCCCAATGGTTCCCGCGATATTTCCAGTGAGCATATCAAAGGTATTTACCGACTCCCCTGCTTTTAAGGCCGCTAAAGGTGTCGCCCCGGTAAACCCGTCATAAGCAAAATTCGTCATTCTCCCGGTGAAAGAAATGAGTAAAAAGCATCTGGCTGCCAACGCCGGGTTCATAAAATTCTGTCCCAGACCTCCAAAAAGTTGCTTTACCACCAAAATAGCAAATACGCCACCAATCACCGGTAACCACCAGGGTGCCGAGGGTGGTAGATTCAATGCTAAAAGCAGTCCTGTTACTGCTGCACTCAAATCGTTGATCGTAATCTTTTTATGCATCCCTCTCTCATACAGGTACTCTGTCAGCACACAGGTAGCCACAGAGATCACTATAATCAGCAAGGCATTTAAGCCAAAATGATACACACCGAATATACTGGCCGGAAGCAGGGCAATCAACACCAGGAGCATAATATGGCTGCTCTTACATCCGGACCGGATATGAGGATTAGACGACACTTTTTGCAAATCACTCATGTTTTCTCTTCCCTCCTACTTTCTCTTTTTGTCTGCCAGAATCATCCGCCGCATGGTTTTGATGTACTGGGTAAGGGGTCTCTTCGCTGGACAAATATAACTGCAGCACCCACACTCACAACACTCCAGGCCGTTTTCCCTTTCAAAGCTTTCCTTATCCTTCCGCATGGCATAATCTGCCAATCGGGAAGGCAAAATCCTGCCTGGACAGACGCTTACACAGCGGCCGCAGCGGATACAGGCCGTAGGCTCAAATCGAGATGCCTCATCTTTGGTCATGCACAAAAGCGCAGAGGAAGTTTTCGTAACCGGAACATCCGTCTGATAAAGGGCAAATCCCATCATGGGCCCCCCAGATACGATTTTTTCCGGCTGTTCTTTCAGGCCACCGGCTTTTTCAATCAATTCCGCATAATTCATCCCAATGGGAACCCGAAAATTTCCCGGCTCCGCAATAGCATTTCCCGTCACGGTAACAATCTTTTCTATCAAAGGCTTACCCTCGTATACAGCATGATAAATTGCTGTCACAGTTTCACAATTGTTCACTACGCAACCGATATCCGCAGGCAGCATAGAGGAGTTCATTTTTCTTCCCGTTACCGCATAAATCAGCTGCCGCTCAGCTCCCTGGGGATACTTGGTCTTTAGCTGCACCACTTCCATACGCTCCTCATCAGCGCAGGTCTCCCGGAGCAGCGCTATAGCGTCCTTCTTGTTATCCTCCACCGCTATCACACCTCTGGCATTGGGAAAAATCTTTAAGACTGACTTCAGCCCCTTTACCACTTTTTCCGGCTCCTCCATCATTCTTCGGTAATCAGAGGTCAGATATGGTTCGCACTCTGCACAGTTTACAATCACATAATCCATCTTTTCCGGTTCCTTGGGAGAGAGTTTTACGTGAGTGGGAAATCCAGCCCCTCCCATGCCTACAATACCGGCATCTCTGATGATATCCAAAATTTCCTTCCCATCAAGCTGCTCTGGAGATTTTCGCTCAGATCCTTGAACACGCTCATACTGCCCGTCATTCTCCAATATGATAGAAGTAACCTTCGTCCCCGTAGCCGTCATTCTGGGCTCTATGGTTTTTACCGTTCCCGATACAGAAGCGTGAATCGGGACAGACACATATCCCCCAGCCTCAGCAATCATCTGTCCTGCCTTCACATGATCACCAACCTTTACCAATGGCATGGCCGGTGCACCTATGTGCTGAGACAAAGGATATACAAGCTCCCCTTCCGGAAGTACATTCTGAATCGGCTTATCCTTGGACAGCTCTTTTCCATCATATGGATGAATCCCGCCTCTAAACGTCAATCGCGCCATCTTATCTTCCTTTCTTTTTGTTATTTCGTCTCATTCTTCTCTTTTTTAAAATGCTTCTATGTAATCTGCTGGCCTTCCCCAGATTTGGATAGGACCGCATGAGACGCCTGCTGTTCCAGCCTCCTTTAGAGACTGCCACAAACTTTTCACTGATTCCTTTAAACTTTTCCAAAACTGCATTCTTTTGTTCCAATAAGCCTCTCTTTTCCATTAATTCCGTAACGATTTCCTGATACTTTTCCAACTTTTCTTTCATTCCCGCACGGCTTAAAGATTTTTTATAGGGCTCCAGCCTTTCCATCCATTCCTCCGCAGAGGTATAGATTCTTGTCTG
>CABSEG010000093.1 GCA_902476645.1 uncultured Lachnospiraceae bacterium
ATGTGATGATAAGCTCCATACATAGCAGGACGCATCAGGTTCACAGCGCAGGCATCCACGCCGATATACTCCTTGTGCGTATGCTTCTCATTGATGGCTTTTGTCACCAGACAGCCGTAGGGGCCCATCATAAAACGCCCCAGTTCCGTATAGATAGAAACATCACCCATTCCCGCAGGCACAAGTACCTCCTCATAGGCTTTCCTGACGCCTTCCCCGATCACATAGATATCATTTGGCTCCTGATCCGGCCGATAGGGAATCCCGATACCGCCTGAAAGATTGATAAACCGGATGTTGGCCCCGGTCTCCTCTTTCAATTTAACAGCCACCTCAAACAACACTTTTGCAAGCATAGGGTAATAATCATTGGTCACCGTGTTGCTGGCCAGAAATGCGTGGATACCAAACTCCTCCACGCCTTTGGATTTCAAAATACGGTACGCCTCAAAAAGCTGTTCTGTGGTCATTCCATATTTTGCGTCACCCGGATTATCCATAATATCATTGCTGATTTTAAATAATCCACCTGGATTGTAGCGGCAGCTAAGCTTCTTTGGCAGAACCCCTACCGCCTCCTCCAGCTTTGCGATATGGGTGATGTCATCCAGATTAATAATTGCATTCAGCTTATTGGCAAAAGCAAACTCTTCCACAGGCGTATCGTTGGAAGAAAACATGATATCATCTCCCACTGCTCCAATGGCTTTCGAGAGCATCAACTCCGTTTTAGATGAGCAGTCGCAGCCACAGCCGTACTCCCTGAGAATCTGAATCAGGAATGGATTGGGCGTAGCCTTTACTGCAAAATATTCTTTAAATCCCTTATTCCAGGAAAACGCATTCCTAAGTGCCTCCACATTTTTGCGGATTCCCCGCTCATCGTATAGATGGAAGGGAGTTGGATATGTTTTCGTTATTTCTTTTAACTGTTCATAGCTCACAAAGGGTTCTTTTTTCATCTGTACACTCCTCCTGTTCGTTCTATAGCGCAAGTATACTGAACCGCACCATGCTTGTCAATACAAAGCCTAAAAATATCCGATCAACCTGTTTTTGGGATCACAAAGATCATTATACTGTAGAATTCCATAGCTGGAAAGGGAGTAGAGTTCTTCTGAGCTCCAAACATCCTTCACCCGTTTCACTTTTCCTGCCGCATCCTGATAAAAATGAGCCGTAACCACAGGATACTGTTCGCTAAGGCCTGTCAGATATTTCTGATAATCTGATTTTTCCAGACCGGCCTTTTCCATCAGAAAACTACTTAAATAATTCACACTCAGTTCTATTTCCTTCTCCTCCTCCAAATCATAATTGGCCCACATCACAAAAGGTACTTGGTAGCCCTTTGCCAACTGTTCCAAATCAGACTTTGCCTCCTCTGGGTTCTTTCCCAGAAGGCGCAGAATGGTGTCCGTGATGTAATCCGACGGCTGATGATCCCCAAACATCAAAATCACGGTGGGCTCATCCTGGGCTTCAAAGTACTCCACCAGCTTCTGAAACGCCTCATCTGTTCTTTTGATCAGCGTCAGGTATTTTTCCGTGGCTTCCACCTGGAGGTCTCTCATCTGCGCAGGATATCCCGTAAGCCGGATCTGAGCAGTCAAATCTGCATATTCCTTACTGTATCCCCCATGATTTTGCATAGTGACCTCAAAAGCAAAAAGCTTCTCATCAGCCCCTTTATTCTCATATAGTTCCACAATTTTTTCAAAGGCGGATTCATCATCCACCCATCCCCTCAGCAACGAGGCATTAGGAAAATCCTCCCGAAAATAAATCTGATCAAATCCAAAATAAGAATACACCTGATCCCGATTCCAACCGGAACTGTAATAGGGATGCAAAGCAACTGTGGTATAACCCAGGCTCTTCATATGGGTAGCCAGGCTTGGCATGTTTCCTTTTATATACTGCTGATAAGGAACGCTCCCTGCGGGCAAAAAGGCCATAGAATTTCCCGTCAGAAATTCAAATTCCGTGTTAGCCGTATTGCCGCCCTTTACCGATACATACAGATTGCCCTTCACCGTATTCTCTTTCAGTCCATGGATAAAAGGCATATCATCTTCACTGGTCTCAAATTCACCGTACACACCCAGATCGGAAAAGGCTTCATTCATAATTACAATTACATTTGGGTTCTCCTGGGAGACTTGTCCTTCTCTCTCCTGATTTTGCCTGCTCCATTCGGCAATTTCCTCCGCCTTTTTGGGGGAATAGTCCCGGGGCTTTTCCACATGCAGATATTGCAAGTTTGCCAAAAAAGCCACCATCCATCCGTTATTTCGATATAGTACATTAGGGGTAAACAGTGTATCATCCAATCCGAAGAAATTTTTGACAGTCTCTGTCTGCACCGCAGACACATACCCGAACAGAATCCCCAAAGAAAGCAGGCTGGCGGCAATCCTCCCTTTCCATTTCCCCGGCAGAGAAAATCTCAATTTTTTCGCTGCGATCATAACATAGACGAATCCCAATACCACAAAGACGAGGCGATAGGTGACGGTAAAAGAATAGTTGTCTGCCACAGACATCGCCGTCTCAAAAGAGAGAAAGTCCCATGGTACAATAGGTGACGAGCGAAAGCTGACCACGAAATAATTTGCCAGTCCAAATAACATGGGAATCAGGGTTCCAATGAGAAAGCCCCATCCCACATACCCAATCAGGCAGGATAAGGCCGCATCCAAAAGAAAAAACCCCAGAACATTTAACAGGAAAATTCCGGGAGACAGATCCCAGGGCACATGCGTATACCACTCCATACAACAGACAGCGGCCACCGGCAGCACAAGGGCCACCGCTACTCCCACGCCACCGCTAAAGTTCGGGCGAAGGAACATAAAAAGGCCTGCCAAAACAGATAAAAGCAGTGCCAGGAGCAGTTTACCTCCCTGTAAACCTTCTCCCTGCACTGCCAAAATACATAACACCGTCAAAGCTGCCGTCACCGCTCCCGCGGTAATGAGCCTTGCCTTATCATTTTCTTTTCTCTTTTTCAAAGGTTATTTCCCTCTTTATCTAATCGTGTTTTTTTACATGCTCGTGGGTAAATAAGTGATCCTGGCAATATTCGTAATTGCCATCGCACTTGGAGCAAAAGCGAAATTCCAAATCATCCCCGTCCAATTCTGTCCTGCCGCAGATAGCGCATTTGTGCTTGGTTACTTTTTGAGCACTGTGTACTTCTCTGCGGTAGGCCTGCTTGCGCTTGATCTCCTTTGGGTTCACCCGGTTCAAGTTCCTGGTAGACAGGAAAAACAGGATAAAGTTCAACAAAGATGCAAGGATAGCCACCCGGCCAACCCAGTTGGACTGAATAAAGGAGTACAGTACAAACACACCATACAGCAGCCCCATCCACTTCATCCGGATAGGAATAATGAAATACAATAATACCTGCATATCCGGATAAGAAAGAGCAAAGGCTAGGAAAATAGACATATTAATGTAGTACGTACTAAAAAGCGAAATCCCATTTGCACTGGTAAATACCACATTGTCCACACCCATGGTAAAATAGATAATGGCATACAGGATGAACGCCCCCAAAATCGTAAAGAGAATTCCGGAAAAAATATATACATTATACCGGAATTTTCCCCAGGTCTGCTCCAAGGCATTGCCAATGGAGTAGTAGAAAAACAACATGATAATGGTGAACAGATCCAACCCTGACGGTGGGATCAGGACCCAGGTGACCAGTCTCCAGACTTGTCCATGAAGGATATAATAGGGCTCCAGCGTCAGCCACTGCACAATGGCCGGGGCAAAGAACTCTAAAATATAGCCGATCACATAGGTGGCAATGATCACCCCCGATAGATTTCGGATAGCGTATCTTCCCCACTTTCTTTCCATTTTGTTTAAAAAATTCATGCCAAACCTCTCTTAAAACAAATTTTTCTTTGAAAAAATCAATGCTACAAACAGGCTTAACCCAAGGGAAATCAGAATCACAATCAAAAATCCCCATGGCGACCCCGCAAAGGGCATACCGGCTGAGTTTACATTCATTCCATAGGCGCTGAAGATCATTGTCGGAATGGACATTACGATGGTAACGGTGGCTAAAAACTTCATGACGATGTTCAGGTTATTCGAGATTACCGATGCAAACGCATCCATCGTGCCGCTTAAGATGCCACTGTAAATATTGGCCATCTCGATGGCCTGTTTATTCTCTATGATAACATCCTCCAAAAGCTCCGTATCTTCCGGATAATGTTTGATTCCTTCCGTCTTTAATAACTTCTCCAAAACCACCTCGTTGGATCGAAGAGACGTGGTAAAGTATACCAAACTTTTTTCCAGCTCCAGAAGCTCAATCAACTCCTGATTCCTGGTGGAACCATGTAGTTTCTTCTCCACCACCTCGCTCTTCTTATCTATGATACGCAGATAGTGCAGATACATGGTTGCATTCTTGTACAAAATCTGAAGAATGAAACGCGTCTTTTTGTAAGTAAAAAAATTCCTCACTCTTCCATCCATAAAAGCGGACAAAATTGGCGTATCTTCCAGGCAAACAGTAAAGATAATATCATCGGTGAGAATAATGGACATGGGAATCGTGCCATACCAGTCTTTTTCATTTCTCTCCTCAATCACAGGAATGTCCACCAGGATCATGGTGTAATTTTCCTCTGCCTCAATACGTGACCGCTCCTCCTCATCCAGAGGTGCCCTCAGATCATCCTGCTCGATCTGATACTCCCTGGCAATGTCCAGAATTTCTGTAGCCGTAGGATTTATCAGGGCAATCCAGCATCCTTCCTGTGCTTCGTTTACCTGATGTACCGCACCGTCTATGGTTCTGAAAATCTTAATCATGACTCCATAACTCCTTTCTCTGGCCCCCACAGGGCAGGAGCTTCCTGGAGAGCCTGCCCTACGGGGTGTTTTCTATTCGACTGTTATCATTTTCCCTCGGACTAGGCCCGCCTTCCATGGAATCACCCTTCCTTTCTTTTTCTTATGAAAAAACACACAGAAAGCCTTCGCCATAAAACGAAAGCTTTATTCATCTATTGGTTTCTTAACGCTATTGCCATTATAAAGATTAATGAATCATTTGTCAATCAACGCTCTGACTTTTTTCACTTTCTTTACCATTTTTACTTTCTCTTAATAAAGGAACGGGAATTACAACAGGACGCACTCTGGGAATGCACAATTCATCTCCAATTTGCAGGTTATAAATATTTACATACGGGTTGGCAAAAATCAGAGCTGATACCTTTACTCCATATTTTTTCCCCAATTTATACAGGGTATCCCCCTTTTCGATCACATGAATAAATCCATAGCATCTGTCAAAATTTGTATGCTCCATTTACTATGCTCCTTCATCCGATTAACACCGGACCAACTGTGAAGATTCTTCTCTATATTATATGCGAAAAAATGGAAAAGGCCCCTTTCTGGATCTATTGCCAAGACCCCCCGGGTGCGCTATAATAAGGCGACAACAGATAACAGATCAGAAAAATGAGGTGACATATTATGGCAGGTTCTACATTTGGTAATCTTTTTCGCATTACAACCTGGGGAGAATCCCATGGCAAGGGCATCGGCGTGGTCGTAGACGGGTGTCCCGCCGGCCTGGAACTGACGGAAGAAGACATTCAAAAATTTCTGGACAGACGAAGGCCCGGTCAAAACCGCTATACAACATCCAGAAAAGAAGCGGATGCCGTGGAAATTTTATCCGGAGTCTTTGAGGGAAAAACCACTGGCACCCCCATCTCTCTGGTGGTGTTTAACCGAGATCAGCGTTCCCAGGATTACAGTGAAATCGCAGGCTATTATCGTCCGGGCCATGCAGATCTGACCTACGACATCAAATACGGTTTTCGCGACTATCGGGGAGGTGGACGTTCCTCCGGCCGGGAAACCATCGGCAGGGTTGCGGCCGGTGCCATTGCCTCTAAGATCCTGGATCGGCTGGGCGTACAAGTTCTGGCTTACACTAAGTCCATTGGACCTGTCACCGCAGATCCTGCCCGTTTTGATCCCAGCGTCATATCGGAAAATCCCCTGCGTATGCCGGATCAAAAGGCAGCCCAGGAAGCAGAAATTTTTTTGCAGGATTGTATCAAAAGCCACGATTCATCCGGCGGTATCATCGAATGTGTGGTAAAGAATATGAAACCCGGAATCGGAGACCCTGTATTCGAAAAGTTAAATGCCAATCTGGCCAAAGCCGTCTGTTCCGTTGGCGCGGTTAAGGGCTTCGAGATCGGAGATGGATTTGCCGTTGCAAAGGCCCTGGGCCATGAAAACAATGACCAGTACACCAAATCCCCGGATGGAAAGACGCTCAAACTAACCAATCATTCCGGGGGAATTTTAGGCGGCATCAGCGATGGAAGTGATATCCTGATTCGGGCTGCCATCAAACCGACCCCCTCCATCTACCGGGAACAGTCCACCATTACCAAAGATGGTAAGACCGTTCAGGTTCATATCAAGGGCCGTCACGATCCTGTCATTGTACCAAGAGCTGTGGTGGTAATCGAATCTATGGTGGCCCTCACCATTTTAGATATGATGCTTGCGGGTATCGGGGCACGGATGGACCGTCTGGAACAATTTTACCGGTGATCTTCTTAAAAGAAGGATTTGTTCTAAAAAAGGGCCCCGAACTTTCTGTCCGGGGCCTTTTTTAATCTCCTACTTTAGAAATCAAAATACAGTTTGGTGTCTCAATGGAAATAGGTTTGCCTTTCATAATCAGCAGTCCTTTCTCATAATCGATATGGAAGAATCGAATATCATTGGACTCGTGATTTAATACCACCAGCGTCTGCTCATCCGGGAACACTGCCACATCTTTTGGATACTTTCCGCTGATTGGAAGGATACATACCTTTGTAAGCATCCCTGTCTCCGGATCAATCTTAAACACACCCGCACTGTTATCTCCAGCAGTAGAGCAGTACAAGTATTTTCCGCTGGGCGCAATGCGCAGCCCTGAAGCTGCACAGGGCTCGTCTTCATCCATAGGAGTCTTTACCGTCTGCAACAGCTCAAATTTCGGAGATTTGCCGGAACCGTCATAGGAATAAACCAAAATCTCATTGCTCAGCTCACAGATCACATAGGCAAATCTGCCGTCTCTGCTAAACCGAATCCATCTGGGACCGGATTCCAGTTCGCACCGCAAAATGTCATAGAGCTTCAGTTTCCCGGTCACGGGATGCACCGTATAAAGCTTAATCTGGTCGATTCCATTATCTACCACACACAGATACTTTCCATCCGGTGTCGGCATCGCACAGCTGACATGGGGTCTGAAATTCCGCTCTGCCACGCTTCCGAGTCCCTTATGGAAAATTCCATCCATCACACTTCCTAATCTTCCGTCCTTATGAATACGAACTACCGTAATCTTTCCGTCGTGATACCCGGCCACAAACAGGAATCTCCCTGTAATATCCGTGGATACGAAGCACCCTCTCATCCCATCAATTCCCACCTTATTTACCGGTGTCAAATCTCCGTTTTCATCGATTTTCAACACTTCCACTCCCTCATCCGCAATGGAATACAAATACTTTCCATTATTGGATTTGGCAATATGAGAAGCGTTATTGACCGGAACTACGTTGCGCTCCGTCATATACCCATTCTCCACGTCCAGGTCATATACATGAATACCAATGCTGCTTCCATGAGTATATGTCCCCACATATGCCACATATCTATCCTTACTCATTGTCCTATCCTCCTTCTGCGTCACGCTTATCAACCTGTGCAGCTTTTACCGCAATTCTGTTATCATCTTATCATATACGTTTCCATTTGTTAATAGAAAATCACAAGAAAAGGGGAAAAATCGTTGACATCCCCTCTGTATGGGGTATAATCATCCTTAGATTCCTGTTTAGTTTTACTAAACTTTTTGTTTATCAATTTTTTTGAAAGGAGGACTCTTATGCAGATTGGGAAAAAACTAAAAGAGCTTCGGATTGCCAAAGGACTGACTCAGGAAGAATTAGCAAACCGTTCTGAGCTCTCTAAGGGATTCATCTCCCAATTAGAGAGAGATCTAACCTCCCCCTCCATTGCCACGCTGATGGATATTCTACAATGCCTGGGGACAAATCTAAATGAATTTTTTCAGGAAACCTCTGAAGAACAGATCGTCTTTCATGATGAGGATTATTTTCAAAAGACCGATAAGGAATACTCCAACACCATTGAATGGATCATCCCAAACGCCCAGAAAAATATCATGGAACCCATCCGTCTGACCCTGGAACCCGGTGGTTCCACCTATCCGGATGTTCCCCATGAGGGGGAAGAGTTCGGATATATTCTCCACGGAACTGTCACCATTCACCTGGGAAACCGGAAAATCAAGGCCAAAAAAGGAGAATCCTTTTATTTTCAGCCCACACAACAGCATTATATCGTAAATCACGGAAAAACCCCTGCTCTCATTCTCTGGGTCAGCTCTCCTCCCAGTTTTTAAGGGCAAGAAAGAAGCATTCACTCTTTACAGGACAATGCATACAAGTATAAAATAAGGCGGGGACGGATTACCGTTTCGCTCCATCATTCAAAAAGCAGTATACAGGAGGTAATCATCTATGACATTTCAGGAAATAAAACCAAGTGAACTGAACAAAAATCCATTTACTATGATCGGAAAGGAATGGCTG
>CABSEG010000094.1 GCA_902476645.1 uncultured Lachnospiraceae bacterium
TTGGTCCGTAGCCAAACGCTCTATCCAGCTGAGCTAAACGCACACAATTTTTTCTATTGCCTTAACAACAGAAATTATTCTATCTTAAGTTCATAAAAATGTCAATACTTATTTTCCAATTTTTTTATTTTTCATTGACTCTCTTTTTTACTTCCTCTATAATCATAACCAGCGGAACAGCAAATTTCCCATAACCGGTTTGCTGCGCCGATTCAAGCATATGGAAGGAGCAAACACTATGAATTCATCTCAGGAGCTCAGATCTGCATTAATGAGCATCAATCATAAAAGTTATCCTGCCTACAAAAGTCTTCATGGAAAATATGACTTTGGCAAATACATTCTCTCTATTGACCACGTTCAGGGGGATCCCTTCGCATCCCCTTCTAAGGTTAGCATCCTGATCACCGGAAGGACCGCGGGATTTCCAAAGGATCTCTATGAAACCACGCCCTCTAGAATCGCTCTTCAGGATCATCTGATCCGTCTGTTTTCTGCTCAAATCGAGCGATTCAACTTTAAAGCCAAGGGTTCCGGTAAAAGCGGGCTCATCAGTGTCAGCCGATGCGGACAAGAAATTTTGGAACGGTCTGCCTGTACGTTGAGCGCCTCTGACGGCAGTCTTTTGGTCCGCATGGAAATCGGTTTTCCCGCCAACGGCAGAACCATCAATTCTCCGGAGCTAATCAAGATTCTCTTTGATTTTCTTCCGGACTGTGTGGAGAGAAGCTTCTTGTACCGAAATCTGGATAAAAAAGCTTGCACAGCCGTTAAAGAGCTCTGCGAAGATCAGGAATATATTCGAAACCAATTGCCTGCCATGGGACTGGCGGCATTTGTGGCTAACGGAGCTATCCTGCCACGACTTACCGGAGTTTCCGACAAGCCTATGCGCCAGGCTGTCCCTTTCTCCTCTCCTGCTTCTATGGAGGTCACCATGGAACTTCCCAACCACGGAACCATGAAAGGAATGGGAATCCCCCGCGGAATTACCCTTGTGGTGGGAGGGGGCTTTCACGGAAAATCTACCCTTTTAAAAGCCTTAGAACTTGGGGTCTATAATCATATTGCCGGGGACGGCCGGGAATTTGTCATCACAGATGCCTCTGCTGTCAAACTCCGGTCTGAGGATTCCAGAAATATCCGGAAGGTAGATATCTCCCTGTTTATCAATCATCTTCCCAACGGGAAAGACACGAAAAGCTTTTCCACGGAGGACGCCAGCGGCAGCACATCCCAGGCGGCCAATGTCATCGAGGGAATCGAATCCGGCACCAGCCTGTTTCTCATTGACGAGGACACTTCTGCCACCAATTT
This sequence comes from uncultured Lachnospiraceae bacterium, assembly GCA_902476645.1. Taxonomy (GTDB): domain Bacteria; phylum Bacillota; class Clostridia; order Lachnospirales; family Lachnospiraceae; genus CABSEG01. The sequence continues at coordinate 1,318 of CABSEG010000094.1, forward strand.
TATGATTCGGGACGAGTTGATGCAAAGAGTGGTATCTGATAAAGAAGAGCCTATCACGCCCTTTATCTGCCGGGTGCGGGATCTCTATGAACAGTCCGGTATCTCCTCCATCATCGTGGCCGGAAGCTCCGGTTCCTATTTCCATGTGGCAGACACCATTCTTCAGATGAAGGAATACAGGCCTTACGATATTACGGAAAAGGCCAAAAAACACGCGGAGCAGTTTCCTGCTATCCATACGGAACACGCTACCTACCGGCTTCCCCAGTGGAAGCGTTGCCCGACTCCGGGAAAGGAATTGAAAAATATGGATCGTATGAAACTGAAAGTCCTGGGACGTGAGGCCATCTCCCTGAACCGCTCCACCACGGACTTACGCTATGTGGAGCAGCTGGCAGACTCGGAGCAGTTGGCCACCCTGGCTTATATCCTTCGCTACTGCGCCGGCCATCTGATGGACGGCCGTAAAAATATGCTGCAAATTGTCGACTTCGTAGAAAAGCTAATAGACGAAAAAGGACTGGGAGCTCTCTGCGAGTCTTCCTACCTTCCCTCCAATCTGGCCAGACCCAGAAGGCAGGAGATCTTTGCCTGCATCAACCGTTGTAGAGATCTGCTATAAGATATCAAGGCGGGAACAGCCTCTTTTTTCAGAAATTGTTCCCGCCTTTTCTTTAATTGGAATAAAGAGCCATGACCCTCTGTACCATGTTTTCCACATCTTCCCGGGTTACTGCTTCCTCCTGACCTTCTAAGTCACTTTTTTTCAGGGCTCCTACCCGTTTCAAATTTTCCAAATCCTCCATAGCCCAATCGGGCGCAGAATCCAGATTCACTTCTTCCTTCCCCTTTTTTTCTTCTGCCGGTTCCGGAAGGTTTCCAAAAGCCCGGCTGACAATCACTAACATATGGATTTTCTGAGCCCTTTCTCCTTCCTGATCTTCCAGCCCCTCCAGCAGTGTCTCTCTTTCAATTTGATTTCCATAAGTTGCGGCTGTCTCAATCAGAAAATCTGCCGCCTCCCCTAAAGTCATTCCATCCTGCTTCGTCTCTTCCTCCCGGGTCTGGGCGGCTTCCCCTCCCTGCTGGGAAGACGGTGCCGCCTCCTTTTTACAGGCTCCCATGCCTAGCACACAGACCAGCAAAACGACGCCAAAGACAATCCCCTTTTTTTTCAACTGCGTCCCCTCCTTGTCACTCTATGGTTTGTATCCATTATATCTGACTGGCTGGAATAATCAAGTAGAACCTTTCGCTTTTCCTTGTACTTTTCTCACGTCTGTGCTATTTTTAGGATATATTTCTTGAAAAAAAGGAGAACTATTTATGGAAGGTTATCAGATTACCCAGTGGTGTCACCACTTTCTGCGGGAACACATCCGTCCGGGAGACCTATGCATCGATGCCACAATGGGAAACGGGCAGGATACCAAACTGCTGTGCCAGCTTGCAGGCCCTACAGGGAAAGTTCTGGCTTTTGATATCCAGCCAGAAGCGCTTGCGCATACCGCCAGCCTCTTAAAAGAATCTCATGTCCCGGAAAATTATCGTCTTATCCTGGACTCCCACGAACATATGGGCTCCTACGCAGACTGTGCGTCGGTCCGCTGCATTACCTTCAATTTTGGTTACCTGCCCGGAGGAGATCACGCCACCTGTACCCGGGCGGATAGCAGCCTTGCGGCTGTAAAGACAGGGCTTTCCTTACTCCAGACCGGAGGAATCATGTCCCTTTGCATCTACAGCGGCGGAGATTCCGGTTTTGAAGAGCGGAACGCTCTTCTTGCCTTCTTATCCCAGCTGGATTACCGTAAGTACCTGGTCATCCGGTCAGATTATTATAACCGGCCCAACCATCCTCCGATTCCGGTACTGGTGATCCGCCTCCGCTGACCCTTAACTCATCTTTAACTCCTCCACAATGCGTTGATTCCGGATCTTGCACATGGTGTAGAGCATGGTCACAGCCACCACCAAAAAGACGGCTAAAACGGCTGCTCCCAGGTAACCCCAGGGCATCAGAAACTCCGTGTCTACTCCGGCCCCTATGGCCCTCTGAAGCGCCAGACTGATAAGGACGGTTAAAACCACTCCGTAGCAGATGGAGCGTATTCCATAAATCAGGCATTCATAGCTCATCATTTTCCGAAATCCTTTTGGCGACATTCCCATAGAGCGCAGCATGGCAAATTCTTTCCGACGGAGCATCAGATTCGTGGAGATAGTGTTAAACACATTGGCCACTGCAATCAGACAAATCAGCACGATAAAGCCATAGGTCAACACATCCACGGCTGCCAGCGCGCTGCGGTCTGATTCATACTGCTCCGCCAGATTTTCCAGATATCCCTCTTCGGTAAGACCTTCCTGCTCCAATCCTTCTTCCATTTCATCGTACGCCTCGTAGGGCTTTTCACACTGTATTTTATACACACTGTAAGCCCCCAGCGACTCCTTTACATATTCCTGGTACATACGCTCCGAAATCAGCGCCAGTGGTTGTTGGCTTTCCACCTCCATACTGTCTTTCACTTCTTGGGAAAGATTTGTGATGGAATCTCCGAGGGTTGCCTGACAAAGGGGTTTAAATTCTGCCACCTCGGTATCATAGGAAAAAATTCCCGCCCGAAAAGCCTGCTCTTTACCTGTTTCAAAAACAGAGAGCTTCTCATACCTCTGGGTTTTTGGGTTATAGCTTCTTACCTCATTCAGATACAACAATCTCAGCCCGCTGGTATTCTCATACTCCGCTCTTTCTAGGCCCTGGCTTTTTAAGATCCTTTCAAAGTCTTCCTCTTTTAAAATACGCAGGTTGGCCTCCAGATAACCCTTCCCGTCCTCTGTTTCCCCCGCTGATCCTGAATTTTGCAAATAACTCTGAGATACCCAATCCTTGGGAATTTCCATCATCAGATAAGCAGTTTGATAAGCAAAAACAGAAGTCACTCCCGCCGCGTTTTCAAGAATCTGTTCTGCCTCCTCCCTCCTGGTGTCTCCCTCTTCCCCGTAAAAACGGTATTCCAATTCTGCATCCGGAGCATCCAATACAAAAGCCCCTGTGGCCACAAGATATGTGCGAAACAAAGCCACGGTCGTAAAAAGCACGATACTCATGGTCAAAGAAACCACAGTCGCTCTGTATTTCTTCCGGTCTCGCTTATAATTTTTATCTGCCATCATGCCTTCCATTCCAAAGACCTTTAAAATCCAGGGGCGGGTCTTGACCTCTCCCGGACGAATTATTATGTCCTGATTGGATCGGATAGCCTGCATCGGCGAGATTTTTCGGATTCTTCGTGAAGGAATCCAGACAGAGATCATCACAGTTACCAGAGCCAAACCGGCCGCTGCCAATATAGCCCAGCCCGATATTACCAGCTCCATACCGGACTCTGTACCATGGATCAGATTGGTGATACCCTTGCCAATGTAATGGAGCGTAATCCCAATTCCGCCGATTCCCGCCGCGATTCCTAATGGAATCCCCACCGCGCAGACCAACAACGCCTCATAGCGCATGGAACTGCGCAGCTGCTTTTTGGTGGCTCCCAGGGAAGAGAGCAGACCAAACTGGGTACTGCGCTCTCGAAGAGATATGGAAAATGCGTTATAAATCAGGGAGATGGACCCGGCCATGATTACCAGGATCAAAATAGCCGCCAGCGTACCCATAACCCGTTCGTAATTTCCATTATCTGAAACTCCAAGCCAGCGCAGCAGACTTTCATTAAAAATCACTCCCTTATCTTCCAGATGTTCTCTGGCAAAATCATAGGCCAGCTTCGGCTGCTCCAGCTCCAGATAGATATCATAATACCTTCCTTCCCCCTTCGCCGGACCGGCCAGCACATCGTACCCTGCTCCCCCATAGGAGGCTCCGGGCCAGGAGTTATATACTCCCACTACTTGAAAGCTCTTCGTCTCCCAAGGGACAAATTCTTCCTCCCCCTCTATAAACGAATGACTCTGAGTCAAATGCTCTCCCTCAAAAATACGTTCCCCCAGCTTTAGGGTCAGCGTATCTCCCACCTTTGTGATCTGATCCTCCTGCTCGTTGGCATTCAGATAAGAAGGGATTAAAATCTCCTCCTCCGACGTGGGCATCCTGCCCTGGGACAGTTCAATTGGCAGCATATTCAGCGCTTCCTTGGAAAGCGCCTCCACGTATAGATAGGGCATAGCCGGTGACTGGCTGCTCACCGGTTCAAACGGTGCATATCCCAGTTCTGTCAGTACAGCCGCATTGGCTACTTCCGGGCTTTTGCTTACCTCCTCCACCTCCTGACCGCTCAGACTCTTGGCGTGGATATGCCAATTCCCGTCTCTGCTGATGCTATAGTCCACCAAAAACTTCTGAAAGCTGACTCCGAAAGTGGTTACCGCTGTAATCATAGCTGTAGATAAGATCACCCCAATGATGGTTACTGCTGTTCTGGTTCGGTTCTGTCGCATGGTCCTCGCTGTAATTTTGGAAAATACATTCATCTTCGGATCACCTCATCTTTTATGATTTTTCCATCCTCCAGAGCGATCACCCGATCTGCCTGCAACGCTACGTTTTCATCATGGGTTATGACAATCACCGTCTGGTGATACGTCTTATTCGAGTAGCGTAAAAGTTCGATGATCTCTCTGCTGTTCTCCGAGTCCAGATTCCCTGTGGGCTCATCTGCCAATAGGAGCGCCGGCGCATTTAAAAGAGCCCGTCCTATGGATACCCTTTGTTGCTGGCCACCAGAAAGCTGATTGGGCAGATGCTTTTGCCTGTTTTTTAATCGTAAAAGTTCCAACAGTTCCTCCAGCCGCTTTTCATTTACCTTTCTTCCATCCATGAGAACCGGAAGCGTCATATTTTCCCTCACATTCAGTACCGGAATCAGGTTATAAAACTGATAAATCAATCCCACCTGCCTTCTGCGAAATACTGCAAGCTCCTCTTCCTTCTGAGCATAAACGTCTATGTCCCCAACCATTACCCGGCCTGAGGTAGGATAATCCACCCCTCCAATCAGATGCAAAAGCGTAGATTTGCCGGATCCTGAGGAACCTACGATTGCCACAAACTCCCCCCGTTCCACACAAAAAGACACATGATCCAGCGCGCATACCGCATTTTCTCCCTCTCCATACACTTTGCAGAGGTCCTCCACACGTAACAGTTCCATCATTGCCCTCCTTCTTATCTTATATTTTGGCTTTTCCTCAGTATAGCGCCCCTCCATGACACCGCCATGACTTTTCCATAACAATTCTGTCACATTTCAAAAAAGAGAATGCCCCAAAAGCACTCTCTACAAAATCGTCTTATAAAACCGCATTACAAACTGGCCACCACCGTTTTCCCCATTCTGCGCCCAAATCACCCCATTCTCCCTGGTGAGAATCCTCTGCGCCAAGGCCAGGCCGATTCCAAAACTGTTTTCTTTTGCATCCTTTCCCCGGTAAAACCGCTCAAACAAATGGGGAAGGTCCTCCTTCGGAATCCCTTTTCCGGAATCCGTAACTTTGATTTCCGTATAAAGAGGATTTTCCTGGCAGTCAATGAGCAGCACGCCTCCCTGCGGCGTATGCTCCATGCCGTTTTTGAGCACATTACTTACAGCCTCCATGGTCCAGCTGTAATCGCCCAAAAAAGTCTTCCTGCCCGCTCCACGGATTTGAAAGGTTTTTCCTCTCACCTCCATTGGAATCTCCAGGGGTGCCATGGCCTCCCGCAGGAAAGACTCCAGCTCAATGCGCTGCATGTTCAGAGTAATGGCTCCCGCATCCAGCTTAGACATCTTTAGAAGCGTTGTCACCAGCCACTCCATCTTTTCCAGCATTTGCTGCGCATCCCTGACCAGAACCTGCTTTTGCCTCCCTTCAAGCCCTCTGCTTTTCAACCGTTCCAGGATCAGATTCAGAGCAGTCAGAGGGGTTCGGATCTGGTGGGAAACATCAGCAAGAGAATCCGCCAAAAAAGCCTTTTCCCGCTCCAACAGCTTCGCCTGCTCCCGCAAGCGCACCGTCATCTTCTGAATCTGATCCCGAAGTACCCCAAGCTCTCCCTCCTGAAAATACTCCAGCTTTTGCGTATCTTTTCCATGTAAAATCTCATCCAGCTGATCTGACAGCTGCCTGATATTCAAATATCGTTTTCTCTGCCAGAGCAGATGCAAGCCACACCAAAATACACCGGAACCTAAAATCATCAGACACTCCCGCCTCCCCAAAAGCATTCCCGCGCTCCCGGCTGCAATGCTGAGAATTGCCACAGATACTTGCAGCTGTCTTACCAGCTCTTTATTTCGAAAAATCCACATGCTTCCGTCACTCCTCCATTTTATATCCCATTCCTCTGACTGTTTTAATGATCTGTGGACTTTGTATATCCTTCTCAATCTTTTCCCGCAGCCTCTTGATGTATACTGTCAGTGTATTATCATTGACGTACTCTCCAGCCACGTCCCAGATTTCTTCCAGAAGCTGGCTTCTGGACAGCACTCTTCCCCGATTCTGGAGAAATACCAGAAAGAGCCGATATTCCAGCGCCGACAAAAAGAGTTCCTGTTCTCCCCGCGTCAGAATTCCCCTCTCCATGTCCACCTTCAGATCTCCCACCTTTACCCAACCTCCGGATTTTCTGCTGCGCCTTAAAGCAGACCTCATTCTCGCCACCAGTTCTCTCGGGCGAAAAGGTTTGCTGATGTAATCATCCGCTCCCATATCCAGGCCTGTCACTACGGAAAACTCATCTCCAAGAGCCGTCAAAAAAAGAATCGGTATCTCATAGTTGGCTTTAATGGCTGTACAGACACTATATCCATTTCCCTCCGCCAAGGTTACATCCAACAACACCAGATCAAAATTTTCCTGCTCCATTCTCTCCATGGCTTTCTTCTGTCCGTCTACCGCCGTTACACGGAATCCCTCATCTTTCAGGTAAGCCGACAAATTTTCCACAATTGCCCGATCATCCTCCACCAGTAAAACTTTTGCCTCCATGTCACATACCCCTTTTTCTGTGAAATCATTCTTACACTGTTTCAAAAACTCCAGAACGCAAAAATGACCATGAACACATTCGCTATGTTCATGGTCACATGCCGGCGACCGGAATCGAACCGGTACGAAGTTTAACCCTCGCAGGATTTTAAGTCCTGTGCGTCTGCCAGTTCCGCCACGCCGGCATTTTGGTATCGCTACCAAAGTGGGACCTATAGGGCTCGAACCTATGACCCTCTGCTTGTAAGGCAGATGCTCTC
>CABSEG010000095.1 GCA_902476645.1 uncultured Lachnospiraceae bacterium
AAAAACGCCTTCCCTGCCTCTACCGCGGCTGCAAGCGCAGAAGTATCTTCATAATTTCCGCTAAGATCAAGAATTGCTTCCGCTGCCGTGACTGCTATCTCCAAATGCTGCTTCTGAACGCCGTACTCCAGATTTCCATATGCTGCGATCAGACTGCTTACCGCCTGGTCAAGCTCTATCTGAGAGGCATTTGCATTTTCTCTCACTGTTTTTGCGGATTCAAGAGCCGTTTCTAATGCCGCCCAGCTTTCTGCTGTATACTCCTCTGCGTTCAGGCCTTCCGCCAGCTTGATCATACTATCAAGGGCTTCCGTAGCCAATTCCGTTCCCGTGGCCGGCATCACTATTTTGGATTCTTCGATCATCGTATCCACGTCTGCCGAGGCAATGGGTTTCAGGGTAAAGCTGTACTCATATGTCTGATCCGCTTGAATCAAATAAGGCTCCAAAGCAGTTGCGCCCCAGGAATTATCTCCTCCTAAGCCCATCTGACGCTGATTCAATCTCAGAGTAACAAAATCATTTTCCTCTAATAAATAAGAATGAAGAGCATTACTCATATCTTCTGCCGTATAGTACAGGGCACTGAATTCAATCGGGGTTTCTGTCTTAGCCATCAGGCCAACGCCTTCATCATTGGTTACACTTACCCAGCGCACGTCCGTTCTATTTCCGGTTTCCTGCGGTTTGATATAATCTACAAAGAAATCTTCTACCTTCTTCTGATAGATTCCAATGTCATACCCGGATTGTCTGTCTATGTAATTCTCATCTGGGCCTTTTCCATACCAGGTTACGTTTGAAAACTCCTTAGGCAGTTTCAGACTGTTTCCGACTACCGGAATCATAGGAAGATCTTTACCCGGAGTCAATGTACTGGTTACTTTCACATCTCCTGTACCGTATACTTTGAATTTCTGTACATAAGAAGATTCTGTCAGCGTGGGCAATGTAGACCTTACAACAAATTCTATTATGTTGTCCCCAATCCTGTTCGTCTCCACATCCACAACCTTCTTATCCTGTCCTGCGTATCTCCAGGTATCCAGCTCGGACGCCGCATAGAATCCCAGATCACTGTCTGTGGGAGCTCTCCAGAAGTTAGGCTCCGGACCGCTCTCTAACAGTTGCTTGCCTTGATAGGTAAAGCTCTGAATTGTTCCCGTTTCTTTGTTAAAATTCACTTCAAAGTCTTCCCCTGTCACAATGGCTTCCTGATCACTTTCCGTAACCTGAATCTCACCGATATTCTCTGTCTTCACTGGCTCCACCTCAGGCACATCAAAAGGTACCTGAATCTGTCCATGGGCAATTTCATGTCCTGCCTTAGCCCATGAGGTATCCTCTTTGAGGGTGATGCTGATGTTGATGAAATATTCCGCTCCTGCCTTTAATTCCGGCTGCTCAAATGGAATGGTAATGACTTTCTTGCCATATTCTTTAATTTCTGCCGTATCCTCGTCTACCGGCCTGATATCCAATTCTTCCCTGGTAAGGGCACCGCTCTGAATCACCTTTCCATCCTCCAACAGTTCCCAGGTTCCATTGTAAGCACTGAGGTTGGTAAACAGGAATTTATTGGAAAGTTGAACCTTGCCTTCTAAGATTCCGGCATCCTGGATTCCCACATTCTGATAAATATATTTTACCTGCTCAAGCTCTGGCTGCACAGTTCTGTCCGCTGATACCAAACCGTTCGCACAGAAATTCTTGTTGTTTGGATTTCCTTCCGGAATATCCTGCCAGTCTCCGCCGAAGCTAAAGTAGGTGTCATCCTCATATGTCTTGCTCTGTGTTTCATTGAAGTCCAGCCACAACAGTGTATGATCGTCTGCCTTTCTTCCTTCATCCTTCAATTCGTCATGAGACAGGGCTTTGTCATAAATTCTTACATTGTCAATAACGCCCTTAAAAGTATCCGGAACATTGGGATTTTGTGCATCGTAGGAAAGATCAGCACCAATCCCCACCGGATTAGGACCCGAAATGATTCCGTCCTCGGTCGTAGCAGAGGCAACCTCTTCTCCGTCCAGATACAGCTTCAGGTTTGTTCCGTCATACGTACCTGCAATGTGATGCCAGCTGCCTGCCCAATCTTCAGGCGTATCGAACTGTGCCGCAACCTTCGTGTAACCTCCGGTACGTTGATCATAAATCGGTGTCCGGATGTAGAATTCCAGCACATCATTTCTTCTGTCTACCAGCCTCCTTAGGCCATAGGATTCTGTACATCCCCATTCATCATTTCCTTTGGTAATAATCGGCTGCGTCTTGTTATAATCTTCCGGTGAAATCTGCCCTGAACCATCATTATCTCTTGTCAGGCTCACACCGTCTGGTTTTACCATAGCCTCCAGGGTAAGGGGCTGACGCCCTGACAGATGCAGAGATTTATCGTTATAAACCTGAGCATATCCGTCCATACCATTCCCTTCTTTGCCCTCTACCAGATCCCCCTTCAATATTACTTCTAGTTGGTTTCTGCCCTCTTCTGTCAGGATCTTGTTTACCGGAGTCTCTAACTCAATGGTCTGATCTACCCAATCCCAGATAAAGCCGCCCTGTAAATTCGGGTACTTTTCAAACATTTCCCAGTATTCATCCAGATTTCCAATGCCATTGCCCATAGCATGTGCATATTCACACTCGAAGGCGGGCTTTGTACCATGCATTCCCCACCATCCCATGGGATTCTTTGTGCTGTCATCCAGATCCGGATAATCTACACGTCGATACATCCTGGACCATACATCCACTTCATCAATATCTCTCCAGCCTTCGTAGTGTACAAACCGGGTGCCGTCAAGTTCATCACAGAGATTTCCGAGAATTGCCCATACGTTACCATTATAGCTTTCATTCCCAAGAGACCAGGATAAGATACACGGATGTGTCTTACTCCTCTCAATGGTGGATGTCATCCTGTCCTTACATGCCTCAATCCACTGGGGATCGCTCTGAGGAATCAGATCGTTTAGCCCATGAGACTCAATATTGGCTTCATCAATCATGTACAGACCATACTCATCGCACAGATCATACCAGTCTGCCTGGTTTGGATAGTGAGAATTGCGGACAGCGTTGATATTATACTGTTTCATCAGTTTAATATCTTCAATCATGCTCTCCACCGTAATTGCACGTCCCCTGTCTCTATTCGTCTCGTGACGGTTTACTCCTTTGAACATCACAGGAGCACCATTCACCAGAATCTGAGATTTATTTGTCCCTTTTCTGACAATTTCCACTTCCCGGAATCCCACATGGGTACCAGCAGTCTCTACGATATTCCCCTGTGCGTCCTCCAGAACAAATACCAGCTCATAGAGATTGGGATGTTCCTCAGACCATAACTTAGGGGATTTTACGTCCTTTGTAAAGGACACAACCGCCTGAGAATAAGAACCATCTTCAGCCTGCTCAAACTTTAGATCGTTCATCTTCTCCTGGAACACTTCGTTTCCTTCCGCATCATACAGAATACTTTTCACCTGGTATCCCTCTGCGTCTCCTCCGCCATATCCTCTTAAGGTAGCTTCCACGTCCAGCTTCGCGTCTTTATAATCGTTTACCAGATCTACCTGGTATCCAAAATCAAACAGGGAAGCCGTCTTATCCTTTGCGAATAAAAATACATCCCTGAAAATGCCACTCAGGCGGATAAAATCCTGGTCTTCCAGATAACTTCCGTCTGACCAGCGATACACCTGAACGGAAATGGTGTTTTCCTCTCCCGCAGGTTTTAAATACTTACTAATGTCAAATTCATCCGGGGTATAACTGTCTTCCCCATATCCTACCTTTTGCCCGTTGATCCAGACATAAAATGCGGACTCTACACCCTGGAATGATACAAAAATTTCCTTTCCATCCCAATCCTCAGGCGTTGTAAATGTCCTTTTATAGGAACCCACCGGATTATAAATAGTGGGGGCAACACCTCTTGGACTGTTACTTGGCAATCCATAATTTGCTCTGGGATCTTCCACACCTTCCCAGGGCAGACGCGTATCTGTATATTTGGGAGAATCGTAACCTTCTGTCTGCCAGTTGCTTGGAACTTCAATTTCGTCCCAGTCGCTTACGTCATAGCCCTCTTGAAAAAATTCCGTATTTCTGTTCACCGGAGAATCTGCAATCTGAAACTTCCACATACCGTTCAAAGACTGATAGTATGGAGAGGACTCTTTGTCCTTTCTGAGAACGTAATTTTTCACACTCTCAATATTGTCAAATCCGGTAAAGCTAGTGTGGGCATCTGATCTGTTTACCTCGAAGACACCATTCTGATCAAACCACTCTTCCCCCTTAAATTGGTCGATGTAGTCGATCTCTCCTCCTGCTCTAACATCGGCTGCAAGTCCGGCTACGGGAACGCCCGTTGCTGTTACGGTAATTGCCAATGCCATTGCAATCCATTTTCTTTGTCTGTTCATCCTTTTCCCTCCTTCTTTTTCACATAAAGAAGTTTTCAAAATACCAGCACCTGTTTTTCCTGGTCACAGTATAACCTGACATGCTTTGGTTCTCCCGGCCAAGCATATCAGGTTCTCTGCTTCATAAACAAGTCTGTTTTATTTTGAAAATAAAATAATAATGTTTTATAGATTTCACACCCCTGTATGCGCAAAATCCATTAACACTATAGATTATACAATATTTACCATATTTAGTAAACGGTTTCGCTATTTTATTTATTTTTTTGTTAGTATTTATCATTTTTATAAAATATTTTTATCTATTTTTCACATATTTTACGCGCAGCAAACACATATTTATCATCATTTTGCTTTTTTGCTTTATCACACTACCATTGTATAAATAGGCAGCAAGAAATCAAGATAGCTCTGCATGAAGAACACAGCAAAACATAAAAACTGCCAGCAGTCCTCACCTGCCGGCAGTAAAAGTTTTCATATTCCCTTTGAGCCAAGACGCCTTACAGGCTCCTTTCTTAAGAATCCTGCAACTGTTCCAGCTTTTTTTGATCCGTAATCTCCACAGTTCCCCGCGTAAGTTTAACCATCCCCTCACTCTGGAAATATCGAAGCATCCTGGTAATCACTTCTCTGGCTGTGCCCATGTGATTCCCGATTTTTTCGTGGGTGATCTTAAGACAATTGGTCCCTTCCACTGCCATTTCTTCTATCAAAAAGGCAGACAGACGTTTGTCTACACTCTTCCACATAATCTGCTCCAAAAGCCACATCACTTCAGAAAAGCGCTCTGCCATGACCTGATTTGTATAATTGGCAATCCGCGCAGACTCTTCCATTAAGGTTTTATAAAGCTTTGGCGGCAAGATCCATAATTCTGTATCCTTTTCCGCCTCAATAGAAACCTCAAACTGAATACTCTGCATCATACAGGAAGCGGATAATAAGCAGAGATCTCTCTCAAACAGCCGATATATGGTAATCTCCCTGCCTTCCTCTGAGAGCAAAAAGGCCCGAAGCTGTCCGGAACAAACTAACAGCAATCCCAGACAGTCTGAAGAACCGCCGTGAAGAAGCGTCCCTTTTGCAATGTTGCGCCGAAAAGCTCCCTGCTTGATTTTCTCCTGCTGTTCCTTTGTTAAATCCTTCCAAAACGGAAAATACTCTGCAAAGTCCACCTTGTTACCTCCTGCTCTCGGGCTATCGTCCCTTGGCTTTTACAATTTTTACTTCAGAAGCTCGTCTTTCTTTTCCAGAATGGCTGCCACCGCTTTACAAGCCGGACAGTCACAGTATTTAGCTCCCGCGTCCTTAATTTCCTGCGCATGCGCCACAATCCCTTTGGCCACGTCTTCTCCAAAATACTTGGCGCCTGCATCTGAACCTGCAAAACCGATTAGATTGTCAATGGGCATAATATCCGCTTCCAACTCTCTGATATAGATTTTCGTCTGCTCAGCCTCTTTTTCCGTTCCCACTGCTTCCAGCCAAGCCTGCGCCGCAGTTTTCGTCTCCTCGCTACAAGTTGCAGCATGAATCAGTTCCTCTGTCTTTTTCACTACATAATCCAAAGTTTCTTTCTTCATAAATCATACCTCTCTTTCTAAAATTGGAAGCCTCTCTTCCTCTTTCTATTTCCGTATTTCGTATGCAGGATATGCGTGGTCATATTGATACCCCAGTTTTTTCGCTAACCTGGCGGACCCAAGGTTATGAGCATCCCATTCAGGATACCACCCCTGTTCAAGACAGTCCAGAATCAACTTTGCGCCACAGATATGGGCAAGCCCCCTCCTTCTGTATTCTTCCTTTGTATCCACCTGAATTTCAATTGCTCCGGGATAACCGGAATAGGAGGACGCCCCGGAAACAGGCGCTCCATCCGTTTGGATGACAACCCCTATTCCATACGCTTGATACTGTTCATAATTATCATATTGGGAAACCCAGTCACTACACCAGGAAAGAGTCCGGCAACGCCAAAACAGGCTCTCATCTATCCTTTTTAACTCGTAACCCTCCGGCAGAGTACTCACAACCCTTTGAAGCGCAGGCTTATCGAAAGAGCCCGGACTCTTATTCATAGCATACCGGACAATCCGTTTGGCTCTTTCCCCGTAGCATTTCTCTATGGCTTCTTCCCACTCTTTGCTTTGGGGAACCAGTATCATAAACTCCCCATCCTCATCCGTTCTGTAGGTAACAAGTTCTTCCTTGGGTTGTCCAGCCAGAAAATGGAAATCTCCCAGTATTACCATAGCAGAGTCGCATCCTTCTTTGTCATTCACGTATAAACGTCCCATAATACCCATCAAACAGGAACGGATCATTACATTTTTCCATCCGGCAAACAGACAGGCGACTCTTTCCCGTTGCTGTGACTCGTATACCATGTCACACATAACGCAAAGATTCCTTTTCCATATCCGTATCTTTCCTGTTTGCTTCGTTCTGTTCATTGGCAGGTACCAGGGACATGGCCACCTTCTCAGGGGTAATAGGCAGTTCCCGATGCCAGACACCGGTGGCCCGATAAATGGCGTGGGCAATAGCGGGAGCCGGAGTATTAATCACGATCTCACCGATAGACTTAGCACCAAAAGGTCCGGTGGGCTCATAGCTATGTTCAAATTCCACCCGCAAGTTTCCCATATCCAGGCGGGTAGGCAGCTTATACTGCATGAATGAGGAGCCGATGGGACGTCCCCTGTGATCGTACCGTACCTCTTCCATAAGGGTATGGCCAATCCCCTGAACAATCCCACCCTCCGCCTGAATCCGCGCCAGTGCAGGATTAATAGGTATACCGCAGTCTACCACTGCCATATAATCCAGGATCGTCACAAGACCGGTTTGTTTATCCAATTCTATCTCAACCATTCCCACCATATAGGGCGGCGGAGAAACCGGGGAGGAATGGGTAGCAGTAACCTGCGCAGCCTTGGTATTGCCTACCTGAGACTTGTAAGCAATTTCCTCCATACTGACAGTCTGATCTGTTTGAATACGGCGTACTACAGCCCCCTCAAACAACACGTCTTCTCTTTCACAGCCCATTATCTCTGCGGCTATAGAACAGATCCGCTCCTTTAACTCCCCGCATGCTTTTTCCACCGCTTTACCCGTAATGTATGTGGTAGAAGAGGCATAAGAGCCGGAGTCATACGGGGAAGCATCCGTATCCGCTCCAAACACGGCAACATCATCCACACTGCACTCCATACATTCGGCTACCATCTGGGCCAGAATCGTGTCACAGCCGGTTCCCATGTCCGCCGCTCCAATCATAAGATTATACGTGCCATCCTCGCTGAGCTTGACTGTCGCAGACCCCACGTCCACATGGGAGATACAGGAACCCTGCATGGCCATAGCCACACCCGCAGCCCGTACTTTTCCGTTACCCATATCCCGTACCGGATACTTTTCCTCCCAGTGGAACATGTTCCTGCAGTGCTCCATACAACGGTCCAACGCGCAGGCATTTGCCGTCTCATTATAATATGCAGGCATCACCATACCTTCCCGGACCATGTTTTGTTCCCGAATACGAGTAGGATCCATCCCCAGCTTCTCAGCCAGCTCATTGACTATTGATTCCAGCGCAAAGATTCCCTGTGTGGCTCCATAGCCCCGGTAAGCCCCGGCTGCCTGGAGATTCGTATAGACTACATCGTAGCTAAACCGGTAGGCTTCCACCCCGCCTGTATACAGCGGAATCGACTTGTGCCCGGAAAGCCCCACGGTAGTGGGCCCATGTTCCCCATATGCCCCGGAATTGGAAAGGGTGTAAAGATCCAGGCAACGAATCCTACCATCTCTGTCGGCCCCCATCTTGACCCGAATCTCCATCTCATGTCTCGGCGAACCTGCGATCTGGGACTCTTCTCTGGTATAGATTAGTTTTGCCGCTCTTCCGGTCTTTAAGGT
>CABSEG010000096.1 GCA_902476645.1 uncultured Lachnospiraceae bacterium
GGATACGCCAGGCCATGAGGAGTACACCAGAAACATGGCGGTAGGCGCTTCCTTCGCTGATCTGGCTGTAATTCTGGTAGATGGGTATCAGGGCGTGTTGCCTCAGACCAGACGCCATACGAGAATCTGTGCGCTGATGGGGATTCGTCATGTAGTGTTTGCGGTCAACAAGATGGATCTGATTCATTATGACAGATTTGAGTTTGAAAAGATCAAAAAAGATATTAACCGTCTTATCGCAGAATTTGAGTTTGACAGTATTTATATTATTCCCGTATCCGCAACGGAAGGGGATAATGTAACAAAAAAATCGGAAAATATGCCTTGGTATCAAGGTGTTCCCCTCTTAACTTATCTGGAAGAGATTGATGTGACGAAGGGAAACCAGGCGGAAGGCTTTGTAATGCCAGTACAGAGAGTGTGCCGTCCGGACCGTACGTTTCGTGGATTTCAGGGGCAGATCTCTAATGGAGAAATTCATGTGGGCGATGAGATTCATGTGCTGCCAAGTCAGGAGGCTGCCCATGTAAAACAGATTCTGGTTACGGATAAGGATTCTCAGAGCGCTTTCCAGGGACAGGCTGTCACGATTCAACTGGACAGAGAAGTGGATGTTTCCAGAGGAAGCGTTTTGTATAAGGATGCTAACCTGAAGGTGGGAAGTATGTTCCGGGCCAATATTTTATGGATGGATGACTCCGAGCTGGTGGAGGGAAAGAACTATTGGCTGAGCCTTGGCACAAAGACTGTGCCGGCTGTGGTTATGAATATCAAGTACCGGGTGAATATCAACGACGGAAGTCAGATCCATACCAAACATTTGAGAAAGAACGAGATTGCTGTCTGCGATATCTCCGTCTCTGATAAAATTGTATTCGATCTGTTTCAGGAGATCGAAGATCTGGGATGTTTTATACTGATTGATCGCATTACCAATATGACCTCTGCCTGCGGGGTTGTGGAGTATGCCCTGCGCAGGGATGAGAACGTAAAATGGCAGGATATGGATATCACCAGAGAAATCCGGGCGCAGCAGAAGGGACAAAATCCCAAGACGTTGTGGTTCACAGGATTGTCTGGCTCCGGAAAATCTACGCTGGTGAATGAGGTGGAAAAAAGATTGGTGGCCCAGGGAAAACATACCATGGCTCTGGATGGAGATAATATCCGCCTTGGCCTGAACCGGAATCTAGGCTTTGCAGAACAGGATCGAATCGAAAATATCCGCCGTATCTCTGAGGTTGCCAAACTGATGAACGATGCGGGACTAATCGTACTTACCTCCTTTATCTCTCCCTATACCAGGGACAGACAGAGTGCTAAGGAGATCATCGGTGAGAAAGACTTTATAGAAATCTATGTAAGTACACCTCTCGAAGAGTGCGAAAAGAGGGATGTAAAAGGGTTGTACAAGAGGGCCAGAACCGGAGAGATCCCCAATTTCACCGGAATTTCCAGTCCCTATGAGCCACCCGTTTCACCGGATATTACCATAGACACAACGGGAAAAGATCTGGAAGAGAGTACCGATTACTTGATGAAGGAACTGGAAAAGTTTCTGTAGACAGGAGGAGTAGAATGAGAAAAGGAATCAGAGCAGGCATTCTGGCGGCAGGTATTTTAGCAGTTGGTCTTTTGACAGGATGCGGAGGACAATCAGGAGAGAACCAGGTTCGAATCGGCTATTTCCCAAATATTACGCACACCCAGGCGCTGGTTATGAAAGATCAGCAGACACTGGAGAAAAAGTGGGTGGAGGATTGTGAAGTCACCTGGACTTCCTTTAACGCAGGACCAGCGGAGGTGGAGGCCATCTTCGCCGGAGAGATTGATATCGGCTATATCGGTCCCGTTCCTGCCATCAATGCCTATGTAAAGTCCGGTGGAGATGTGCAGATTTTATCCAATGCTACTAATGCAGGAGCTGTGTTGATTAAGCGCAGCGACAGTGATATTGAGACAATCGCGGATCTGGCAGGAAAAAAAGTGGCAGTTCCGCAGATGGGGAATACCCAACATCTTTGTCTTCTGGAACTCTTATCTGAAAACGGTTTGGCTCCCACCACGGAAGGGGGCGACGTGGAGGTTGTAGCTGTCTCCAATGCAGACGTCCGAAATATGATGGATCAGAAAAACATTGACGCAGCCTTGGTTCCGGAGCCCTGGGGAACCATTTTGGAAGAGGAGAGCGGAGCCATTGTGGTAAAGGAATATGATGAGATCTTTATGGAAGGGAATTATCCAAGTGCCGTGGTCGTGGCCAGAAAAGAATTCATCGAAGAGCATCCGGACCTGGTTCAGGATTTTTTAGAGGAACACAGTGCAGCTACAGATTATATCAATGAAAAAGACGAGGAACTGTATACACTGATTAATCGCCAGATTGAGGAGGCCACCTCCCAGACCTATGACACAGCAGAGTTACAGAAGTCCTTTGAGAGAATTGTTGCCAGCACACAGATCGAAGAAGAGGCGATAGACGCCTTTGGAAAAATCTGCTATGAACAGGGATTTATACAGGAAGAAATGAAAGATGGGATTGTGGTAGAAAATGTGGATGGAAATTAAGCATGTATCAAAGACCTACGAGGGAACTGTAAAAGAGACTCTTCAGGACATCAGTTTGGAGATCAAAGAGGGAGAGTTTATCTGCATCGTCGGCCCCAGCGGCTGCGGCAAGTCTACTCTGTTAAATGTGGTGGCAGGATTGGAAGAGGCCACATCAGGAGAAGTGATCCTGGATGGGAAAAAGGTGACGGGACCTGGATCTGACCGGGTGGTGATGTTTCAGGAATCTGCCCTGTTTCCCTGGCTGACCGTGGAAGAGAATGTACGCTTTGGCATGAAGATGGCGGGAATGCCGGAGGAAGAACAGGAAAAGAGACTGGACAAATATCTGGGGATGGTACAGCTGTCTGATTTTCGGAAGTATTACCCTCATGAGATCTCCGGCGGTATGAAGCAGCGTACAGCTCTGGCAAGGGCCCTGGTGCTGGACTCTCAGGTATTGCTGATGGACGAGCCTTTCTCTGCCCTGGATAAGCAGACGATTAACATTTTAAGAACGGAGCTGGAAAATATCTGGGAAAAAACGGGAAAAACGATTCTTTTTATCACTCACAGTGTAGAAGAAGCCGTATATTTTGCAGATCGGGTGGTTATTCTTTCAGATAACCCTGGAGAGATCAAAGATATTATTCACATTGATCTGCCGAGGCCCAGACAGATCGATGACGATGAGTTTGTTCATCTCAGAAGAAAAATTTTAAAGAAAGTCAAAAGAGAGGTTGAGAAAATTGCAGAAACGGAACATGACAAAAAATAGACGCGTACTTCAGGGCCTGTGTTTTTACGTCGGAGTCATTCTGGTATGGCAGCTTGTGTTCTGGCTGGGAACCTCCGTGGTTGGTCTGTGGAAACCCTATGCCTTCCCAAGCCCGCTGGGAGTGGTGGAGAGCTTTGGCAGACAATTAGGAGACGGTAGTCTGGTGCTGGCAGTGCTTCAGAGTTTAAAGCGCTGTATTCTGGGATTTTGTATTTCTCTGGTGGTTGGTGCCGTAGCAGGAGTTGCTATTACACATTTCGCCTTTTTAAAAAGAAATCTGAAACCTTTGATGTTGGGAATTCAGACATTGCCCAGCATTTGTTGGGTTCCTTTTGCCATCTTGTGGTTTGGTTTAAAGGAGAGCGCCATCCTGTTTGTCGTAGTGATGGGCTCGGTATTCAGCGTGGCTTTGGCCATTGAGGATGCGTTTTCTCAGGTGCCGCCGTTGTATATCAAAGCAGCGAGAACCATGGGAACGGGAAAGAGTCAGCTTTATCGGTATGTAATGCTTCCGGCGGCTCTGCCGGGAATTGTGTCCGGGATGAAGCAGTCCTGGTCCTTTGCCTGGAGAGCGCTCATGTCCGGTGAAGTGATGTCCTCTTTTGTGGGACTGGGATTTTCCCTGATGACAGGAAGAGATATGGCTGATATCAATCAGGTGATGGCGGTTATGATCGTGATTATTGTGCTGGGCATCCTGATTGAAAAATTTGTATTTGGTAAGATTGAGGGAAAATTGAAGAAGAAACGAGGATTATAGGGGGAAAGGATGAAGAAAAAAAGTTTTGGTGTCCTTATATGCTGTTTCATTCTGGTATCTTTTTTTTCGTTTGCCTCCCAGGCTAAGATCAGGGAACAGGGAGGAAAGCCTTATCTGTATTCTAAGACTGGTAAGTTGTTAAAGAGCGGCTTCCATAAAGTGGGAGGAAAGATCTATTTTACAAATGCAAAAGGCATAATTCAGAAGGGATGGAAAACGATTCGAGGGAACCGTTACTTCTTCAAGAAGAATGGAGCCTTGCAGACGGGATGGAAGAACGTTGGAAAGCGGACATACTACCTGAGCAAAAGTAAAAAGATTCCGGGCAGAGGAAAAGCACTTACCGGATGGCATAAGATTCAGAAAAAGTGGTATTATTTTGATAAGCAGGGGATTATGGCTAAAAAGACCTGGATTGGAAGTAGCTACGTAAATAAAAAGGGGGAGTATGTCAAGAAAAAAACTTCCCCTCTGCTTCATCTAAAGCGACAGGTGGAGGATTATATCCGCAATAGCTGTGTACCAGGGTCTTGGGCTGTCTATGTGAAGGATCTGGATTCCGGTGCTTCTTTTTCTATAAATAACAGGCAGATGTACTCAGCTTGTCTGATCAAGGTGTTTGGTATGGGGGCTGCCTTTGAGATGATCGAGGATGGCGCATTTACCTACGACTCTGTCAAGAATCTGATTTACCCCATGATTACCGTCAGCAGCAATGATTGCTTCAATAGTCTGGTACGTAAGATGGGAATCAGCAGGATCAACGCCTTTTGCAAAGAGCACGGCTATAGCAAGACAAACCAGGGAAAAGGGATTGCCCCGGCATCAAACAGCGGAGGCCTGGAAAATGGAACCGGAGGCAATTTGACCAGCGTGGAAGACTGCGGGGCTATCCTGGAGGAGATTTATCGGGGACGTTTGGTTTCCAAGTCCGCCTCGGAAAAAATGCTTAGTATCTTAAAACAGCAGCAGCTTCGGGGAAAGATTCCTGCAGGCATCCCCTCCGGAGTAGCAGTGGGGAATAAGACTGGAGAGACCGGATTGTTGACTCACGATATGGCGATCGTATTTGGCCCTGAGAAAGACTATATTATCTGCGTGATGACAGACACCTCTAATCCGGGGGCAGCTGTTGGAGGTATCCAGGGGATTTCCAGACTGATCTATCGCTTTCTTAATTGAGGAAAACAAAAACGTGTACATACAGACAATGACATAGAAGGTGCTGCAAATTACAGAGAGGCAGAAGTTTGGAAGGCCTTAAGGTTTTCCGACTCCTGCCTCCTTTAAAAATTCAGATACGGCGCTGTGATAGCGAAAATGGGGGGAGCAGATAAACCCCACCGGGCGTCTTTGCATAGAACAGGCAAGAGGAAGTTCTATCAAAGTTCCGCTCTCCAGTTCAAGGTTTACAAACTCCCGGATGACGCAGGCTATCCCTAAGCCGATTTTGGCAAAATCAATAAGCAAGTCCATGGTAGAGACCTCCAGGAGGGTGGCAGGATGAATTTGCTGTGCCTGTAAATATTCGTCAATGAACTGTCTGGTCATATTTTCTTGGTCGAGTAGCATCAGGGTGGCATCCGAAAACAGGTTCTTTTCCCAGCCATGGGACAGGTCTAAATGCTCCAAGTATTCCCGTCCCGCCACAAAAGTATCCTGAATTTCACCCAGCGGATAAAATGGAATGTCTTTTGGGAGCCTCGGTCCACCGACCAGGCCCAGGTCAATATTTCCCTCACGTAGAAGCTGGAAGGTGCGGTTAGAGGATTGACACTCCAGTGTGATGCGGATATGGGGATAGTTGTGGATGAAGGATTTCAGGTAGGGCAAGAGCATGTACTTGCAAAGGGTGGTGCTGACTCCGATACGCAGATGCCCCGTTTCCAGATCGGCAACTTGTCGGATACGTTCCTCCCCAGAGGAAAGTGCTTCAAATGCAGTGCGCACATAAGAAAACAGCAAAGCTCCTTCCTCTGTTAACCGGACACCTCTGGAGCTGCGCAGAAAAAGCGTAACGCCAAGGGAATCCTCCAGCTTTTGAATGGATTTGCTGATGGCGGGCTGACTGATATACAATTTTTTGGCGGCCTTGGAAATACTTTTTTCACAGGCTGTAACATAGAAAATTTTATAAAGAGGCAGGTTCTGATCCATACGAGTTCCCTCCTTTTTGGTTGTAGGTCTGAAATTTCCGGGGTCTTATTTTGAATATCCTATATTAGAATATCAAGTTATAATAAATATTCTCAATATGTATTTCTATTATACCCTTGTCTATGGTATAATGCAATTATAAGTGGGAAGGGGAGGTGCCTTCCTGAAGGAATCAGATAGGAGGATACAGCAGAATGAAAGGAATGACAATGACTCAGAAGATCCTGGCGGCTCATGCGGGACTTCCCTATGTGGAGGCGGGACAGCTCATCGAGGCAGATTTGGATTTAGTTCTGGGAAATGATATCACTTCTCCTGTGGCAATTCACGAGATGGAGAAGATGACGAAAAAAGATGTGTTTGACAAGAATAAAATTGCTTTGGTCATGGATCATTTTATTCCCAATAAGGATATCAAGTCAGCGCAGCACTGTAAATGTGTGCGGGAGTTTGCCTGTAAGCATGATATCACAAATTATTTTGATGTGGGGGAGATGGGAATTGAACATGCCCTGCTTCCCGAAAAAGGATTGACGGTTGCAGGCGACGTGATTATCGGAGCAGACTCCCATACCTGCACCTATGGTGCGCTTGGCGCATTTTCCACAGGAGTGGGAAGCACAGATATGGCGGCTGGTATGGCCACCGGAAAAGCTTGGTTTAAGGTACCCTCTGCCATTAAGTTCAATCTGGTGGGAAAGCCTTCCAAGTGGGTCAGCGGCAAAGATGTCATCCTGCATATCATCGGGATGATCGGAGTGGACGGAGCTCTCTATAAGTCCATGGAATTTGTGGGCGAGGGCATTGCTAACTTGACGATGGATGATCGGTTTACTATCGCCAACATGGCTATTGAGGCTGGAGGCAAAAATGGCATTTTCCCGGTGGATGAACTGACTATACAGTATATGAAAGAGCATAGCAAGCGCCCTTATACGATTTATGAGGCAGATGAAGACGCTGTCTATGAGGCAGAATATACCATAGATCTTGGCAAGCTGCGTCCTACCGTATCCTTCCCGCACCTGCCGGAGAATACCAAGACCATCGATGAGATCACAGAGGACGTGGCAGTGGATCAGGTGGTCATTGGCTCCTGCACCAACGGACGGATGGATGATCTGCGCTGCGCGGCAGAGATCTTAAAGGGACGCAAGGTGAAAAAGGGAATCCGTTGCATTGTGATTCCAGCTACTCAGCAAATTTATTTGCAGGCTATGGAAGAAGGATTGCTGAAGATTTTTATTGAAGCAGGAGCCGTAGTCAGCACGCCCACCTGTGGACCCTGTCTGGGAGGCTACATGGGCATCCTGGCAGAAGGAGAGCGCTGCGTATCCACCACGAACCGGAATTTCGTAGGGCGTATGGGACACGTAGATTCAGAGGTTTATCTGGCAAGCCCGGCAGTTGCGGCAGCCAGTGCGGTGACGGGTAAGATTTCCGCGCCGGAAGAGTTGGGATTGTAGGAGGAAAAGGCATGAAAGCGACAGGACGTGTTTTTAAATATGGAGACAATGTAGATACGGATGTGATTATTCCGGCCAGATATTTAAACTCTTC
>CABSEG010000097.1 GCA_902476645.1 uncultured Lachnospiraceae bacterium
TTCTGTGCCATAGATGGGAGCCATATCATTGGATTTCATTATGATATTCAGGTTGTTCATGGCGCATCTCTGTACATCGCCCAAACTGATGATATTATTGTCGGCATAGTCACCCTTGTAGGTGATGGTCTTGCCATCTTCGCTGACAGAAGCCACGTCAGTGGTAACCGGAGTCTTATAGGTGCCGGTACCTCCCCACATATTGGCCTCGTATTCTCTGTAAATATTCTCTCCGTTTACTAAAATATTTCCGTTCTCATCCACAGATGCCGTATACCCATCGCCAAGTACAGCGTCCACGCTATCTTGTCCCTGAGAAGAGACTGTAAAGTCTCTCCAAGCTGCCACCTGGTATGAGAACATCATCATCATTTCCGTATCCAGTCCAATTTGGCCTTTCTCATCAAAGATTGGTGCATAATCACAGGCTCCCTTCACGATGGTGGTTGCTCTGGAAGCGCCGCCTGGCATAATCAGGTCATTGCCCGCATGCATGGATTTATCCGGTGAAGATGAACCACCGTTCCAGTCTGTCATGATCAGTCCTTTGAATCCCCACT
This sequence comes from uncultured Lachnospiraceae bacterium, assembly GCA_902476645.1. Taxonomy (GTDB): domain Bacteria; phylum Bacillota; class Clostridia; order Lachnospirales; family Lachnospiraceae; genus CABSEG01. The sequence continues at coordinate 561 of CABSEG010000097.1, forward strand.
CTCCCCGTGCGATATCCGTGTTCAGATCATAGGAATCCGCCGTGGGAACTCCATTGAGCAGGTTATAAGAAGTCATAATAGACATAGGCTGAGATTCTTTCACAGCAATTTCGTAGCCTTTTAAGTAGATTTCTCTAAGCGCTCTCTCGCTGACAATCGTATCCACTGCGTTTCGGTTGGTCTCCTGATTATTAGCCGCATAATGTTTCAGGCAGGCTCCCACTCCCGGAATGGACTGAACGCCCTTTGTGATCTCAGAAGCCATGATACCAGATACCAACGGATCTTCCGAAAAATACTCAAAGTTTCGTCCACAAAGCGGATCTCTATGGATATTCAGAGCTGGTCCTAACAAAAGGGTAATTCCCATCTCTTCCAATTCCACACCAAAGGCTCTTCCTACTTCTCTGATCAGATCCACATCCCAGCTCTGAGCCAGCACATAGCCCACCGGCCATGCGGTACAATATTGATAATAGGTATCCTTTTCTCCTGTTTCCGTGTTGGTAGCTTCGTACTCCTGCTTTACACGGATTCCGCCAGGACCGTCCGCCAGCACGATACTGGGAATTCCATACTGCTCGAAAGCGATGGTTTCCCCTGCGGCTCCCGGTATGGTGCTGGAATTGGATCCGACTACAGGCGCATACTCATCCGCCACGCCCCAGCCGCTGCCGCAGTTTAATTTTGCCATCTCCTCCAGGCTCATCTGGGCTACGAATTCTTCCATGGTTACCTTTCCATCTGCCACATCTTTTAATGTCGCGCCGGATTTGTCTTCCACGAGCTGAACTTCTTCGTAGGGCATCTGAGCTTCATAATTGGGATCTGTAGTATAAGTGGGGATCACTTCGTCGTCATACTCGGAAGCGTTGTTCTCCGTCTGAATCTTAGAGCTATTCAGCTGGAATACGGGGGCTTCGCTCTTTTCTTCTTCCTCGCCCGCATAAGTATAAGGTGTTTCTCCTTCTTTTGACCACTCCTGTAAATCTTCATCAGCAGGAACTTCCATCTGATTCGAAAGCTGCTCGGTGATCTTGGAATCATCCACTTCAAGGGCTGCAACTACATGGGTATTTCTGGATGAATTTCCCACACGCACATAATAGGTTCCACTGTCAAGCACATAAGCCGCCCGCGCTTCGTCATAATATGCCATGTCATTTACATCATAGGATATCTTTAAGGTCTGGCTTTCCTCCGGTGCCAGCTCGTCTGTCTTTCCAAAGGCAGCCAGTTCCTGATACTCCTTCTCAACACTGGTATCTGGCGCAGAGTAGTATACTTGTACTACTTCTTTACCACTGTATGTATCGCCTGTGTTTGTAACTTCCACTTCCACGGTTACCTTATCCTCATTGGCAGATACATCCTTTACTTCCATATCAAAATCAGTATAGGACTGACCATATCCAAAAGCGTATGCTGGATCAATGCCAAAGGTGTCGAAATAGCGGTATCCCACATAGATACCCTCTTCGTAAACTTCTTTGTCATGGTTTCCATCCTGGTCTGCAAAGGTGCCGGCAGCAGGATAATCCGCATACTGTTTTGCCCAGGTACTGGTCAGCTTGCCAGAGGGGGTAACGGTTCCGTTCAGTACATCCATGAGTGCGTTTCCGCCCTCCTGCCCGCACTGTCCCATCAGCAGCAAGGCATCCAGTCCTTCAATCTCATTGAAAAAAGCAGTGTCCACAACGCCGCCTACATTCAACACCACGATGGTATTTTCAAATGTCTCCGCTACTCGGCGCAGATTATCCTTTTCCACCTCACTAAGTTCATAGTCTCCAAGCACATATTCTTTTCCATCCACGGTAACCGTTTTGGTCATGGAGCGGTCTGCACCCTCCCCTGCGTTTCTGGAAATCACATAGACTGCAGTATCGGTTCCTTCTCTGGATGCCTGAAGTTCCTCATCTGTAAACTCAAGCTCTGGATAGGCAAAGGCTGACATTACGTTTCCGCCTGATGCCTCATAAGCTTTGTCATATCCTTCTGCGTACCGATCCAGAAGATCCTTGGTGGTAATCTGATAACCCGCCTTTACAAATGAGGTGCAGATATTGATGTTATAGCGGTCGCTCTGATTTACATTAATGTCTCCACCACCGGAAAGTCCTCCGTTGAAAGGATCCCCGGAACCATTTCCACCTCTCACGGTCCTGGCCGCACCACCTCCGAAAAGAGCAATGGTTTTTCCTTTTAATGGAAGGGCCTGATTTTTGTTTTCCAAAAGCACCATACTCTGGGCCGCCGCACTTCTGGCAAGGGCTGCATTTTCTTTTTCTCTGTCTGTCACCTCATTGGAGGTGGTAGCTGCCATAAGTCCCTGACAAGGAACGGCTGTCATACTGACTGCCAAAACTGCCGCCAGAATCTTACTAGCTGTCTTTTTCGCTTTCATTTACTTTCCTCCTTACAATAAAAAATCCTTTCTTTCAAAGGTCATTTTCATTGTACCTGAAAACTTCCCCTGAAAGAAAGGTTCAGCTTTTGCTTTTAAAGGCTGTTTTTTGATATCAAATCCTTATACTGCGTTGGAGTAATCCCTTCATATCGCTTAAAGGCCCTGGCCAATGCTTTTGTATCCGTATACCCTACAGCAGAGGCAACATTTTTGATATTGCTCCCATTTTTTAACATTTCCTTTGCATGAGACAAACGGACTTGATGAATATATTCCAAAACACCGCGTTCCATAGCACTCTTAAAGGTTCTGCTCAAATGTGGCACACTGATTTTAAAAATACCAGCCAGGGTGGATACATTCAGATTCACATCCTGATAATGTTCCTCCACGTAGAGCAATACCCTTTCTAACCACTCCGGCTCCCCTTGTCTGGTTTTTTCCTCCTGATACTGTATGATACTTTCAAATATTTTTCGGCTTTCCGACATAAGTTCAGGCATGGACTGAATTCGAAACAGCCGCTCCTCATAGCGAAGGCTTTCGTAAAATTCCTGATCTGCCTGGTTTGCATAGGTATCTAATGTGGCAACCAGAATTCCAATCAATCCGTACATACGGTATACATTATACTTTAAATACCGTTTATCTATGGGAAATGTCTCCCGGTAGATGCCATCCAACTCCCGATATGCCCCCTGGAAGTCTCCGCTTTCCAGGCAATTTAAAAGCTTCCGGCTCCCATCCAGATACTTGGAAAAATTTACATGCTCCTCCGTTTCGATCATCTGTCCATAGGTATACACTCCCCGCGCATCCTCATTCTGAGGTCCCCAAAAGTCCAGATACCAAATTCCCTCCGTCAATGCCTCAAACTCTTCTTTTAGCCCCTGAATGCCCCTTCTGGGCCTTCCCAACATGACCTGTAGCGGAATGTGTAGCACCTCCCGGTAAAACCTTTCCACAGTCTGAAAACACTTGCGAACGGACTCAAACTCCGTTTCTTCCTTTAGACGAAGCAGTATGGCATCCTGCTTCCCTGCGGGAATGATCTGTCCCGGATAATGCGGAAATAACTGCTCCTCCAAAATATTTTCCATAACAAATTGATTTAAATCCTCACCGGATGAATCCTGATAAAATACCTTTTTTCCCTCTTCCCCTACCTTTAACACGGCCATCATCTGCCAGTCGTCTTGCTTCATAGAAATCTGCTCGTTTAAAATCTGACATATCCTGCCGCTGTCCTGACTGTTGCCTTCCAAAAATTTGGTCAGCTCCGCGGCTTTTAACGCCCTCTCGCTTTGATCTATTTTTCGGGAGAGCTTTCGGTTATCTTTCTGGAGACTTCCGATGGGAAGGTAGGTTTTACGGGAAAAAAACCAGGAACCCAGCAAGGCAACCGCAAGAAATACCAAGATCTCCAAAATCAGTATAATTTGAAACCGCCTCAATTCACTCCAAAATAAGGTATTGGGCACTGCAAGACGGCATTTCCACTCAAATACGCCTACGTTCTCTTCCATCACCACATATTCCCGTCCCTGGATACGCATCTGCCCCATCTGCCCATCCGCCTGCAGCAGTTTCTGCTGTTCCTTTTCTCCCATTCTGCCGGCGCAGGTAAGAAGCCCCTGTCCGGTCTGCACCAACAGCATATCTTCTTCCCCTAAGGTATCTAACAACTGTTTCCCGTCAAATTCCGCAAAGATCACAGCTATTTTTTCCCCCTGATAGTACACTGGTCGCAAAAACCATACCTTGTTTCCTTCTAAGATCTTCCACCTTACGCCATCATTCATAGCTAAAATTTCCTCAAAGGCATCCCTGGTCAGTCCGTATTGACTGCAAAAAAAAGCCATATCCTTATCTCCGGCACGCCTTTGGGTCTTCTCTGACAGAAGAGAATTGCTACGGTAAAAATAAATATGTAGATTGTTATACAGATTATTCTGGAGATTAATCCTGCTCATGGCATCTCTTAATTTCATTGAGGATAAAATTTCTTCTACTGTAAAATCCCCGCGGATGTTTCCCAGTTCTTCCAAATCCGTGGATACTGCAAGGGTATCACAGATTTTATAAGTTTGTTCTATTTTATTTTTCACCTGCGTAACCACCTCTGAGAGATGAAGCCTGGCGGAACGTTCAATTTCCGACCTCAGATAAGAAACAGATCCCATATACCCGGCTCCGGTCAGTAAAAGCAGAACAGCACAGACCGCGATATACGAAACCAATATAGAGCGAAACAGTCGATTCTTTAAAATATTTCGAATTTTCATTATCCTCTCCCTCCCTTAAGTTGCCTCCATTCTACCATATTTTTCATTTTTTTCCATTCTTTTACCATCCCTAATTTACATTTTTCCTCTTACCCACTATAATAGAAGATATCATTTGGAAATCATCAAACAGAAAACTACGCCGCAGAAAGGAGATTTGTCTGTGTCAAAAAGATCTATCATTTACCCTTTACTTCTGCTGGGCTTTCTTGTTTTTTCTTTGTCATCCTGCCAAACAAACGATCAGATAAAAACATCCTTAGCCTCACAGCTTCCCCTCTGCGAGGAACCTGTCACATTAACCTGCCTTGTCAATCCATCAGAGGATCTTCTCAATCTTTGCGATGGGGATTTAAATAACTCGCCATTCTTTCAGGAACTGGAAAAACGCACAAATGTCCACATTGAATGGATCACCTCCATCGGAGAGCTCCAATCTCAATATGCCTTTAACCAGAGCAGTACTCCTACGCCGGATCTGGTTCAAAATTATTACCTGAATAACTCCTATGGCACTGCCCTGGATGCCGGGGTAGACAATGGTTCTATCCTCAATCTGACAGAGCTGATTCCCAAATACGCCCCCAATTATTACCAAATTGTGCAGGAATCTGACTTAGATTCCATTGTTTATACAAATTCAGGCCGACTAGCCGCCGTATATTCCATACGTCAAACACCCCAGGGACCATGGGGAGGCCTTCAAATCCGTAAGGACTGGCTGGATGAACTGGGGATGGATATCCCGGTTACTTATGAAGACTGGGAGACGGTCCTGACCGCATTTAAAGAAAAAAAAGGAGCCACTGCCCCTCTATGGATACCCTCTAGCGGTTGTATGATGGATAATAGTCTAAGTGCCGGTTTTCAGGTAACCAGCGATTTTTTTCATATCGGGGATACGGTATACTACGGTCCTGCTCAAAAAGGATGGAAAGAATATTTAACTCTTTTACGCCGTTGGTATGAAAAAGGCCTCATCGATCCAAATTTCATGACCGGCAACAGCCTCTACCCGGAGAAAGATATGATTGAATCAGGAGCCATCGGCGCATGGTTTCACATGTATACCATGCCCTCTACCTTTTCTTTCGCGGAGGGTTCCGATCAGGCGGAGGTCGTTGCCGTAGCTCCTCCTAAAGTTCACGTTCAGGATGAAGGTCATATCCGTATGCAAGACTCCTATGTAGATAGCTATTTTACCATCACTTCTTCCTGCAAACATCCGGATATTGCATTAAGATGGATGGATTACCTGTTCTCCGAGGAAGGCGCTTTGCTGGCTAACTATGGCCTTGAGGGGGAGACCTACACTCTGGATGAGGAAGGACATCCTGCCTATACGGAATATATGACTCAAAACCCGGATGGATTGACCTTTAGCGAGGCAATCATGTCCTTTACCTACCCGCCAGGCCTTCCCAGCTTTTATGTGGACTGGCAGAGAGAATGTCAGTCTTTGCCTCATAAAGATGTTTCCATGTGCGATATATGGGCCCAGTCAAACGATGATTACCTTCTGCCCACAGGAATCAATTTTACACCAGAGGAAAATACCCGCTTTTCCGCTATCCTTGCCAGACTCCAACCCTACGTATGGGAGCAGACCGTTAGCTTCATCACCGGCGTTTCTTCCCTGGAAAAAGATTATGCCCCCTATCTGGAAAAACTAAAGGAACTGGGGCTTGATGAGGCAGAACAAATTCTTCAGACTGCATACCGGCGTTATTTGGAAAAACAGTGAAAAAGCATCAGGCTTTGTCGAACCGTTCTTTTCGCTTCTGACATAGCCTGATGCTTATTTTTATGACATTTTTACAGCTTCATACTCAGAGAAATTCGCTTCTTTTTCAAATCCACACCGAGTACTTTTACATCCACGATCTCTCCCACCTGAACCACTTCTAACGGATGCTTCACAAACTTTTTGCTGCTTAACTCAGAGATATGCACCAACCCGTCCTGATGTACGCCGATATCTATAAAAGCGCCAAAATCTATGACGTTTCGCACGGTTCCTTTCAAAATCATTCCTGGCTTTAAGTCCTCTATTTCCATGACGTCGCTTCGCAAAATAGGCTTTGGCATCTCTTCTCTCGGATCGCGCCCTGGCTTTTCCAGCTCTTTGACGATATCCCGCAGCGTGATTTCCCCGATTTCCAACTCTTTGGCCAATTTCTCAATATCTTTGATCTGCTTGGAAATTTCTCCCAGCTTTCCTGCTGCCACGTCCTTTCGTTCCAGTCCCAGGCACGCTAGCAGCCGGTCAGCTGCCTCATAGCTCTCCGGATGTACTGCTGTGGCATCCAAAGGATTTTTGCCTCCCGGAATCCGCAGAAAGCCCGCGCACTGTTCAAAGGCCTTGGGGCCCAACTTCGGCACCTTTTGCAGTTCCGTTCTCTTCGTGAATGGCCCG
>CABSEG010000098.1 GCA_902476645.1 uncultured Lachnospiraceae bacterium
GAGCTTTGCTCTAAAGCGTGCTCCTGATAAGTAACCAGATCATATTCCAGACGGAACTGTTTCTTCAGTGCATTGGAAACCGCATTGAGACGTCCGTTTCCGGCGGCAATGGCCACCTTCTCTTCGCCCTTATAATTCACAGTCACTTCTGCGATAATGCCATTATGCTGCTTAAAGTGTACCTCCGTGATGTTAAAGGGCGTTGTGATATCTTCAAATTTCTTCTTAAACAGTTCAAAGATCTCCTCCGGCTTCAGTTCTTTATGCTGATGGTCTGATACTTCCTTGGCAGCATAACCCATAGCCTCTCTCATCGATGCCGGCAGATTCAAACCGAAGTTATGCTCTAAGACATATCCCACGCCACCCTTACCGGACTGACTGTTGATGCGGATTACATCGGCCTCATACTCTCTTCCCACATCCTTAGGATCAATAGGAAGATACGGAACCGTCCACTTGTCGCAGTTGTGTTCTTCCCGATACTTCATTCCTTTTGCAATAGCATCCTGATGGGATCCTGAGAAGGCGGCAAATACCAGTGCTCCGCTGTAGGGACTTCTCATGTCAATCTTCATACCGGTATATTTCTCATATGCCTCACAGATAGAAGGCATATCTGAAAAATCCAGCTCCGGATCCACCCCTTGGGAATACATATTCATGGCTAAGGTTACAATATCTACGTTTCCTGTTCTTTCTCCGTTTCCAAATAAAGTTCCCTCAATACGATCCGCGCCCGCCAAAATGCCCATTTCCGCATCGCTGACTCCGCATCCTCTGTCATTGTGGGGGTGAAGAGAAATAATCACGCTATCTCTGTATTTCAGATTGTCATTCATATATTCAATCTGGCTGGCATATACATGGGGCATGGAATGCTGCACCGTGCTGGGCAGATTAATGATCACTTTATGCTCCGGTGTTGGCTGCCACACATCCAGGACAGCGTTGCAAACCTCCAAAGAATATTCCACTTCCGTACCGGTAAAGCTTTCCGGGCTGTACTCAAAGGAAAAGTTCCCTTCCGTCTCCTGCGCCAGCTTTTTCAGCAAAGCTGCTCCATCCACTGCAATCTTTAAAATTTCTTCTTTGGACTTTTTAAACACCTGCTCTCTCTGAGCCAGAGAAGTAGAATTATAAACATGAACTACCGCTTTCTTGGCTCCCTCCAGGGCCTCAAATGTCTTACGAATGATATGCTCTCTTGCCTGAGTCAATACTTGAATGGTTACATCGTCCGGAATCAGGTTCTGCTCAATTAAGGCTCTCAAAAACTGATACTCTGTCTCAGAAGCTGCCGGGAAGCCCACCTCGATCTCCTTAAAACCCACTTTTACCAGCAGCTTAAAGAAATCTAACTTCTGTTCCAGCGTCATGGGCACGATCAGCGCCTGGTTTCCATCCCTTAAATCCACACTGCACCAGATGGGAGCCTTTTCAATATGATCTTTTTTGGCCCATTTCATACATTCCACAGGGGGCATAAAATACTGACGTGTGTACTTTTCTACATTTCTCATAGTCTGCTTCTCCTTTACCTTCCTTGCATTTTCTTTTTCCGATTGTTATGTAAAATATATGTTGATAATCGTCTGCAATTCCAGTTTCCTAAACGGCGGCCAGCCAATTTGAGGAAAAAAAAAGACCTTCATCTCCCGGCAATTGCCATATAGAGACGAAAGACTTATGTCTTACGCGGTACCACTCTCATTTATGAATTTCTTCATACACTCATCGGATACGGGTCTTAGGACCTTATATCCTTCCCCTCGATAACGGTGGGGACTCCGTCTGCGTCTACTTTTCTATGACTAGAATTTGGGGCAGCCGCTCCGAGGCGAGTTCCGATATCTCCCTCCACTGCCTCGCATCACCCGGCAGCTTTCTGAATTCGGCAGCTATCATACTATTCCTCTTCCTTGCATTTGTCTATTATCAACTATCAATACTCTAACATTATCTAAAGCCCTTGTCAAGAAAAAGTTCTCCGGATCCAGATGCTCGTGCCTTGGATCCGGAGATACAAAGGCTGCTTTCTACTGATTCTTATTTACGATTCTGGTCTCTTCCTTGCCTGTGGCAATGTCAATGTATCTTACAAAAAGAGAAACCTTGTTATCCTCATTGAGGCTGTCCCAAATCAGATTAGTATACTCATCAATATCATCGGATACGGCCACAAGCTTGGGTTCTCCCTCAAAGCTTGGAAGGGGATTTCCATCGCTTTTGTAGGTGTGAATAAAATGTCCCTCTCCTGCTGTACAGGTACCGTAATCGAAGGTAAAACGACTGCAGGCAGATGGATCTCCATTGTTGCTCTTTAAAATGGACAGGGCATAGCTGTAGATTCCATTCTCCACGCACATCACGCCGGAAATCCTGGGCGTGTAGTTTGGGGCGTCCGGCTCAAATTCTCTGCTTCTTAACGACTGCTCAAAGGTCAGCCCTTTTTCCAGTCCCTCATAGATGGTATCCGTCTGATCGCCATTGGTCACGATCGTGTGATTTCCAAGCACGCGCACCGGGGCATAGATAATCAGGCTGGGATCCTCCATCTTCGACTCATCAAAAGCCTGGGTACGGATCCCTTTTCCCTCCTCCACAAAAATACGGTTCCTGCTGTTGGCGCTTCTCCCCATAATAAAGTAGGCGGCTACGGCTTTTGTACCGTCTGCGGACCTTCCCAAAATGATTCCTCTTCCCGGATAGGCGTTCTCCTTCAGTTCCTTTGCCAATGATATCATTTCCATCTCGTTTCTCCTTTTCCTGTTGTTCAATTTGCTGCTTCTTTCATTATATACAAAATTTTATGCTTTTTCCAGAACATTTTACAGATCAAACAGATGCAGCTGCGTATTCTGGTATTTTATCCGATATCCGTGTATGATGTCCTTCATCCGGTAACGAATCCCCTGTTTCTCACACTCCGCACAAAAAATGTTCCAGAGATCCTTGGCCCTGGGGCTCGGACACTCATAACGGTTTTGGTAGGCCCGGATATATTTTTCCGGAAGGTTTTGTCCGGGAAAAAGCTCATCCAGCTTGCGAAAATACCACTCTCTCTGATTTCCCCGAAGAGTCATGCCAAAAGCCGGGTAAATAAACCGCCCTCCCGCCTCCTTTGTCATCCTGATGATGGCTCGGATGTTCCCTTCCTGATCTTCCAGAAAGGGCAACACGGGCATCAGGAGGATGCCTGCAAAAAGGCCTTGCTGAGACAGCCTCGCAACCATCTCCATTCTCCTGGAAGAGGGGGGAACGCCTGGTTCTATCTTTTTGGACAGCGCATCGTCGGCTGTGGTAACGGTTACCTTACAGAGTACCGGAGAATGCTCTGCGATGCTCTCCAGGATATCCAGATCTCGCAGCAACAGGTCGCTTTTCGTGGCTATGGCGGTTCCGAATCCAAAGGAATCCAACAGCTCCAGGGCGTGGCGGGTGAGAAACAGATCGCGCTCAAAGGGATTGTAGGGATCGCTCATGGCTCCCGTCCCTACCACTCCACTGCTGCGTTTCCTTCTAAGCTCATCCCGGATAATTCGAAGGGCATCCTCCTTGGCCCTCACCCGGTCAAAGTCCTCAATGCCGTAACAGTTTGAACGACTGTCACAGTAGATGCAGCCATGGCAACAGCCTTTGTAGATGTTCATATTGTAGTCCATCCCGAACCAGGAAGATGGGGATTTTGTTTTCGTGACGATGGTTTTTGCAGGTATATATTCCATTTGATTCCTCTCTCGTGTACAGCGAAGACCGTCTCTTTTCTGTCTGTTTTCTCCACTATGGCACGTCCTTTTTCTTTCGTAAAGCTTTCTTTCGTAAACCTTTCGTTCTACATATTTCTTTACAAACATAGACGAAAGCAGTTATAATGGTGAAAAAGAGGTTTTCAGACAGCCTGGCTGTCTTCAGACACAGACATTGGGAGGAGACTTAAAATGGAACCCAGACAGCACGGACATTTAGACATTGAAGATGCGGACATCTACTATCGTCTTTACGGAAAAGGAGAAAAAACTATTTTGTTCCTGCACGGCAATGGCGAGGATTGGACCTGCTTTTCCAAACAGATTGACGAATTTGCCCAGGAGTATACAGTGATCACCATGGACAGCCGGGGCCACGGAAAATCAGGATGTGGAAAAGTGCCCTTAACCCTCAGACAAATCGGCAAGGATGCCATCCGGCTTTTGAAGCTGCTAAAGATTCCCTCTGCCACTTTGATTGGATTTAGTGACGGGGCGAATATCGCCATGGAGATGGCCCTCCACAGCTCTTATCCCATTGATGCGTTGGTACTGGCCGGTGGGAACCTCTACCCTTCGGGGGTGAAAATCCGCGTACAGCTTCCCACCATTATTTCTCATAAATTCTACGAGCTTCTTGCTGTTCGTCACCCTAAGTTCCGGCAAAAAGCTGACATTCTGGGTCTGATGGTACATGAGCCTCACATCCTGCCCGCCAGCTTAAAATCCATCTCCTGTCCCACTTTGGTGCTGGCCGGAGAATACGACATGATACGTCTGGGTCACACCCGCCTGATCGCCCGATCTATTGCAGGAAGTAAAATGGTCATTATTCCAAAGGCAAATCATTTTCTCTTTGGGAATTGGGCTGCTCAGACCAATCGGGTGATTTTGGATTTTTTGCATTCCACGTTGTAGAGGCCTTTATAATGGCCTTTCCCTTGGATTTTGCCGTAATTTTTGTGAACACCCTTTTCCAACGGCAATGTTTGGGTCCAGTATTGATCCGTCTCCTCATAGTTTCTCTTTTTTACCATAAAGACAATAAACGCAATTAATACAATAAGCAGCGGCACCCATAACATGACTCCCTCATCTCTCATAAGTTTTAAATCTATACAACAAAAAGCATTATAAAAATGGAACCAACAGCATTCTTGGGTCATTTTTATAATGCTTTTTCATTCTGCGTATACCTTTATCTTCTTCCTATTTTTTACATAACTGGCGAAACACGAATTTTTTCATAAAAAAATCGGAGTGACAAGATTTGAACTTGCGACCTCTCGGCCCCCAGCCGAGCGCGCTACCAAGCTACGCCACACTCCGATGTGATGATGTTATTATAGCAATTCTCAAGAAAAAAAGCAAGTACTTTTTTAATTTTTTTAAAAAAATATTCAATTCCAAAAATAATAACCATGCAGGCCAGCTGCCAATGGAAACGGACCTGCATGAGAAGAAGGAGCTTTTCTGTAAAATTCTTATGCGAAAGTCATAAACCATTCTACCGTTTGGGGATCATAATGGGAGAAGAACAGGCTCTCGCCGCCATCCAGTGCTTCTACCTTGGCCATTTCCTCTGCTGTCAACTGGAAATCAAAGATATTGAAATTTTCTTCCATTCTTTCCTTGTGCGTGGACTTGGGAATGACCACCACGCCGCTCTGGGTCAGGAAGCGCAGCGCAACCTGTGCCGTTGACTTGCCGTATTTACCGCCAATTTCCTTTAATACGGGATTGTTAAAGTAATCATTTTTTCCTTCCGCAAAGGGCCCCCAGGATTCGATCTGCGTTCCGTTCTTTTTCATGTATTCCTTTGCCACCTTCTGCTGCTGGAATACATGGGTCTCTACCTGGTTGACGGCAGGTTTGATCTCAGCAAAGTGATGAATGTCCAGAAACCTGTCCGGATAAAAATTCGATACGCCAATCGCTCTTATCTTTCCTTCCTTATAGGCCTCCTCCATGGCTCGGTAGGTACCATAGTAATCACCAAAGGGCTGATGAATCAGCAGCAAATCGATGTAGGAAGTCTGCAAATTCTTTAAGGATTCCTCAATAGACGCTTTTGCCTTTTCGAAGCCCGCATTGGAAATCCAAACCTTTGTGGTGATAAAAAACTCTTCCCTCGATTGTCCGCATTTTGCCAAAGCGTTTCCTACTCCTGCCTCGTTACCATAGGCTTGGGCCGTATCAATGCTGCGATACCCCACCTGAATAGCTTCGGATACGCATCTTTCCGTCTCCTCCGGCGGCGTCTGATACACTCCGTATCCCAACATCGGCATTTTGACTCCATTATTCAAGGTTACATACTCCATGATTCTACCTCCGGATATTCAAATTTTTATAAGCAAAATTCTTTTGTTGATTTCATTTTACATTTTTCTTAAAGAAATGTACAATAAGAATATCGGAATCTGCCTTTCAAAAAATGAATACAGAACAGGAGGGATCACATGTTAGACTTGAATGAATTGGAACAATTGATTGCTTTTGCCGATATGGGAACGCTGTCTTTGGTTGCCAGCAGGTTTCACATTTCCCAGCCTACCATCACAAGAACCATGCAGCGTCTGGAGGAATCTTTTGGCGTTCCCCTGTTTGTACGTGGAAAAAATAAGATTGCATTGAATGATACAGGCAAACAGGCCGTGGAACAGGCGCGGCGGCTTTTGTCCACTGCAGAGGATGTCCTGCATAAAGTGCGGGAGTTTGATAAAAGCCTGCATACCATTACTGTCACTTCCTGCGCCCCGGCCCCCTTGTGGTATGTGCTTCCTGCGCTCTCTTCTTCCTATCCGAATATGACCATCGCCTCTTCTCTAAAAAGTATTCCCGGTATCCTGGAGGATATCTGCTCCGGTGTCTGCCAGTTGGGGATCCTTCCTAGGGAGGCAGATCTGGCTGAATGTTTGAGCATTCCTTTTCTGAAGGAGCATCTTTCCATCTGTGTCCCTGCTTCTCACGATCTGGCAAGACGTTCTTCCGTTACCTTTGAGGAATTAAATGGGTTTCATTTCTTGCTTCGTTCGGAAATCGGGTTTTGGGATGAGATGTGCCGGGTGCAAATGCCATCTTCCAGATTTTTAGTGCAGGCTGATGAGTTTGCCTTCCGAGAATTAATCAGAGAGTCTTCTCTGCCCTGTTTTACCACGAACCTGGCTACGGATTATCAAAACCTGCTTGCGGATCGGATTAAAATTCCTATCATCAGTCCCGAGGCCAATGTGACCTATTATTTGGTCTGCCGTTCTGATCAGAAAGCTTACGCCGCCATTGCAGAACGCATTTGACAGAACTAAAAGAATAAAAAGGGCCGATGCCCTGACAAAATGAATCGGATCCCTGTCATTGCATATCGGCTCTTTCTTAACTCTTATTTTCCATTGATGTAATTGATCAGGCCCTCTGCCTGAATGATTTTCTGCATAAATTCTGGGAAAGCCTGCCCCTGGAACCGGGTACCTTTCGTCTTATTGTAGATGATGCCGCTGTCAAAATCGATCTCCACCTGGTCTCCTGACTCAATTCCTTTTGCGGCATCCGGACATTCGATGATGGGAAGCCCGATGTTGATGGCATTGCGGTAGAAAATTCTGGCAAAGGTTTCCGCAATGACGCAGCTTACGCCTGCCGCCTTGATGGCAATGGGTGCAT
>CABSEG010000099.1 GCA_902476645.1 uncultured Lachnospiraceae bacterium
CGAAAATCCCCAAAACTATATGCTTCATACCATGATCAGACACTCCAAAAGACCTGTTTTAATCTGACGGAAATGGCAGCGTTTAATTTGCCGAATAACACTCAATGGTCTTTATTGTTTCAAGGGGCTGATCCTTGATCGTTACCGTCACGTCATAGTTATATTTCCCACTTGTATCTTTTCCGGGAATTGCCACAAGCATTGGTTTCGTCTGTTTGTAACCCTCTGTAATTGTTGTTTCAAGAATCAGATAGTAGCCAATTGCAAGATTCTCCTGTTTCACGTTTGGCGTAATCTCGGTTCCGGCAATTTCAGGTTGCGTTGTCTTAACATAATTTTCCAGTTGCGCCGCAATCTTATCCAAGTCGCCGACAATGTTAAAGTCTTTAGAACCTCCGGTTGCCTTCGCAATGTCCTCTACCGAAATCTTTTTATCGTCCTCACCTATAATGTCAGTAAAACTATCTGCAGCTTCATACTCATACGTATCCTGTCCTCCAACCGCTGGCAGTACTGCTTTCAGCACCTGATAAGCCGTATACTTGGATGTACTTTTGTTTTCAACATTGGGATTTAATGTCAAGCTGCCTGTTTTTTTCTCCGAATCAAGTCCCGTTGTTTCATATACAGCTGCGCTGACACTCATACTCAGCATGGATATCATCATTACACATGCAATAATACTGGATACTACTTTTGTAAATGTTTTTTTCATATCTTTTTCCCTTTCTTTCTTTATTTTCTGCGGCGGTGATGTGTCCGCCTCAGACTTTTCAGTCTGTATCTATACAAAAGTGCGGCTGCGGTACATAGTCCGAAGCCCACCATTGTATACCCTAGAATACCTCTGCCTCCTGTGCCTGGTACATACAGTCCTTTTTCATTTTTGACTGTCACAACAATGGTCTTGCTCTGTGGATCATATTCCAAATCTCCCTGATGCTCTTTGGCCTGCTGTTCAAAAGCCTTCTCATCTATTGTGATATAGACGGGCTGTTTCAAGAGCAAATATCCGGATGGCGCTTCCAGTTCTGTGATTTTATACTTGCCATAGGCAAGGCTCGAAAAAGAGATCTCACCCAGATTATTGGTTGTTTCTATCCATGGTTCAAAGGTTTTATCAACCTTTAGCTCTTCTATTGGAATATCGTCCCCTTTTTCGTCTTTTTGGGGAATCAGACGTTCTATTTGAAACTTAGCGCCTGCCAGATACGCCTCTGTTTCATTGTCCTTTTTTATCAGCTTAATATTTCCCATGGACAGGGAATTGGTTACGGATATGGTTAGCGCTCCGGCTCCCTGAGGCAGTACCGGATCCCCATAGGTAACCTTGTAACCATTCAGGTGATCCTCTGCTGGAATCCACTGATTCTCATAATAAATCTCCTCCCCTGCCATTTTATAATAGTAAGGCTGATCCTCTTCATCTCGCAAAGGCAGGTTGCTGACCGCCTGCTTCCATGCGCTGACTTCCTCTAATTCTATATAGCACGCATCTCCACATTTATGGCCGGGATCCAGCAGGCCCAGATAACATGTCCATGTGCCTGTTGACGGCTGCTCCGGATCATAATCAGATGCCCCCAGCCATTTCACACGGATTTTTTTCGGCCGCACTCCGGAAATGTCCTCGTTATCCTCCCAGAGCTTGGTAAGTACAATTCCCGCCGGTGTATTGGCAGCGCGATAGGTGACATGGAGAAATTTTCCCCCGCCGCTTTCATAATCCGGATTTCTGATTTCATCATAAGTAACCTGATAATTCCTCAGTTTCCCCTCTTCGTCCAGCTCCTGAATCCGGTACTCATAGGTATTGGTTCCGCTCTAATCTTCTACCGGCAGCGCTATCTTGGAAGTGGTCTTCCAGTCATTCGCCGGCTTCAGCACAAGGTATTCCTTACCCTCTTCATCACCTATGTAGTTATCAAAGAAATCCTTGGTTACGTTCTTCCAGCCTGCCTCTTCCCCTTGATCTTCCTGATAGAGGCGACGCTGCAGCCGAATCCTGACTTCCGTGATTCCAAGTTTTTCTCTTTCCTCATCTGTCAGCCCGTCATTCCAGATTTTTGCAATATCCATATAAAATGGTCTGCGCTCATTGGTAAAGGTTATATGCTGATTGCTTGCATATGCAGTTCCCTCCACATATGCCTCTGTGTAGTCCCCATCCTTCACACCATAGATGTTCACAGCTTTATGATCCTCTTTTGCACCGTTTCCCAAGGCTTTACACTCTCCGATTTCAATACCTACAAGCTTGGTACCGTTGGAAGGGCGTTCTGTAATGTGATAAGTAGTGCCTGCCGGAATGTTGGGAACGGTTACGCTGCCTGTTCCGCTTTCATCCACATGAACCGTCACGGTCTGCTGCACGTACCGCAGATTTCCCGTAACAGGCGTTAGCTGGGATTCCAGTCCCATTCCCGCAATATCTGTATAATAGATATCAAAGAGATAATCTCCTGCCGGATATTCCCCTGTCTTTTCATTCTTCATTGCTTCCGACAGTTTTTTTGTGATGGTAATCTCGCCGTATTTCAGAACGTTCTTCACACTCACATTCAGATTCACCGGCAGGTTTGCCGACGTATCCGGCTCTCTATAGCTTCGGTAGACCAGTGCGGTTTCTGTGTCCGGCTGTGAAAAGGGGTCAGAGCCTCCCGGCCTGCTGTTCAGCCATTCGTCACTTAGCACCTCTTGTCTTTTGTCATAAACCGTCGTTCCCTCCACATCCTTTAGAGGCGTCTGCAAAGTAAGCATGGGGTAAGGATTAATTACTGTAGTTGCGTCGCTTCGCGTATTCAGCAAATACTTTCCTTCCACCTCCTGACCGTCCTCCTGAATACTCCACGTTGTCTGGAACACGTTTTCATCCACATTTTTCTCACGAAGGGCAATATAGCTTCCGGTGCGGAATTTATCCGTAAATACCACCTTCTGCTTATTGCCAAGAGCAAACTCGCCCTGATCTGTCTGGCGGGAAACTCCTGTATCATAGGAACCGTCTGCATTTTGATTCTTGCGCACATACCATGCGCCGTCCACAGCCGTCAGCTTACCGGATGCATAAGAACCATAATCGGAAATCTGATCGTCCGTAACGCTAAACCCGCTCTTCGGTGTCTGGTTCATATTCTCGAAAAAGGCAATGGAGGAAATAGCATAGGCTGCACTATCAGTCTCCTTGGTTCGCCGGACGCCAATGAGCAGGGAGGAGACCTTAGACCAGTCAAATCCATCGTCCCTGTCCATTTTCCGATAATCAATCCGTATAATGGTTTCTTCCCCTGTTACAAAGGAATTACTCTCCCCTTCATAACCCAGGGTATTTACATATCCTCCTGCCCTCTTTCCATTCTGATCCAGAAGGGCAATATACAGATTTCTTGCGCTGGAATCAGAAGCCCCTTGATTTTTCATGGCAAGGCGCAGATAAGAAAATTCCGAGGCGTTTAGCGCCTTGCTGTCTTCCGGCGTTACCTTCAGCAGCGTATCTTCCTCCGGCTTCGCCCCTTTTACGATTGCATTCTGCACCACAGAGACAACGCCGTTTTCTTGCTTAATCGTACCTGCATTCCCATCTGCAAATTTGAATTTTGCCCCGTCTCCTTCAATAAATACCGGTTCATACGCTCCGGGAGAGAGATAACCGGCAGAGTCTTCGACTGCCAGAGCGTCTCCGTTTGTCACAAGGTTTTGAATGTCAAACAGGAAACCGCTCATATTTTCAAGCAAATCCTGAAAGATGTTTTTCGCCTTTGGATTGGTCTCTTTGCTTTCCACATCCACCTGCTTTTCCACAGAAAAGGTATTCTCTCTCGGAAAGTTAAAGGTCAGCTTTAAATTGGATTCATACATGGCACGCTCCATATAATACATGGTCAGCCTATGGCTTGCGCCGGTTTCATTCAGCTTGTTCATAAGCTCCTCGGAAAGCCTGCCCGTCTGATAGACCGTTCCCTTGCCTTCATAGGAATTCCCTGTTTTCAGCGCCCTCCATATGGTATAGGTGCCTTCCTTGAAGTTGATTTCTCCACGCACTGCATCATGAATTCCGCCCATATCAAGAGCCAGCACACCGTCTATATAAATCCACGCATCATCATCTCCCTGAAATTCAAAGCGGATCGGCTCATATTCTTCTGTAAATTCATTATAAACCGTCTTGTCATCCGTCAAAGCAAAGTCAATATTCAACTGCGCGCCGAAAAGCTTATTTACCCTGACGTCTTTATCCGGTATCGACTCAGCACCTACTGTCTTCTGATCTGTAAACGGAAAGAACTGATTCATATTCCTGTATTGAATCGGTTTATTGGTACGGTTCAGAAAATATCCTTCATCCGTGTCATAGGACAGCCGCATAGCGTCTTGGGCGCTGGCGCTGTTAAACATCCAGTAGCCATAGGTCGCAGAGTTTTTATCTGCGTCCTTCTTAAACGGAAACAATACGTTCTTATATACATTTCCCACCGCTGTACTCAGAGAATTGTTGCCCCTTAGAAAATCCTCATTAAAAAACGGCATCTCTACCCCTGCTTTACCATTTATCCCTCCGGTTGTAATTCTTCCATCCGAAGTCAGGTTTGCATCCGCAAGCTTTTGAATCGGTCCCTGCCCGTCACCTGTCCAGATATTTGCCAGAACCTTCCCGTTCCATGCGGCATCCACTGAATGCGATCCTGTACCTCCCGCTGCCGTATAGAGCGCATGAAATGCCTTCATCTCCTCGTCAGTATAGCCCTGGTTTTTTAATGTGGTCTGATAGTATTTCTGCGCCGCCTCATTAAACAGATCTCCCTGGTTCACATAGTCTAAGCTTCCCTGCGTCGCCTCTGCCAGCTTTCTGCCGCTCATTTCAAAATCAGAATAGTAATCGTACAGGGTGATATCTGCGTAAAAAGCGTCCTCCTCTCGTACAAAAGTTCCCTCCGGTATATCCTGACTTTCATCTCCTGAGGTATCCGAAGAATAGACGCTTCTCCAGAATCCGGTTATTCCGGATGTTTCCACATCCGTCTCCGGAACCGTCTGGGAGGGGGTTCCAATCTGTGTTGCATAATAGCAGGGATAGCTGAACGAGGTACTGATTTCTTCTCTATTGGAATAATAAGCGCCCGTCTCTTTCACCCCGCGAAACTGTATGTATGCATACTCTGCCGGCAAATCCAGACTATACAACTCCGTCTTGTTATAGTCGTTGGGCTCCCTTACCTTGTCCAGTTTCAGCCATGCCGTATCCGCTATAATTGCAATATGATTGTTCCTATCCTCCCCCGCCCAATCAGGATAGACCTGTGTCAGGATTCCTTGTAACTCCTCTTCTGTGGCATACGCTTCTTCTGCGTCTTTTCCAATCCGCATCCAAATCTCCTGATACTCTGTTTTCTTATTTCGGAAAAAGACGGTTCGCTTCTCAATTTCTCCCACCTCAAAGTGCGTCCACATTTGTCCGTTGAATTCCCAGATATTATCAAGATTCAGGCAGTTGGTATTGCTTCTCGTGACAAAAGCAAATTTAAAGGTATAAGTCTTCCCATCATATTCCGAAGATGACCCATTTTCTTTTCCTACTGTATATGTCAAGGTTAAGATTGTATTTTCCGTTGCCCCGCAGTTATACGGAAATTGAAAATACCGTACGTTTTCCTGTGCGAGAGTATTGGTAATCTTATAGCCTTTCTCCGGATCATAATTCCCCTCGCCGGAAATCATTCCTTCTTTCATTCCGGGCCAGCGAATCCACAGGTCATCAATACGACCAATAATCCCATTTCCCGTATAGTCTGTATTGTCTACATAAAGCACTTGCGTATCCAAAGAGTTATCTGCGCGGCTTGGATGAAGATTCCAGAAAGAATCGTTTTCGCTGGTATTATAGAAAAAGGCATCTGTATATTGGGGATTATACTTAAATTTTCCTCGCTTTTTACTTGGATCTGGCTCGCCATGTTCTTGTCCCCTGAAGTTAAAATGCCTGATCAGCTCTGTCGTGGTTTCTCCTCCGCCTTCGTCATCCCGCACCAGCTGAAAGGCAATCTCCGCATATGCATCTACTGTTTCCGGAAAAGGTGCAGAAAAAACACCGTCCCGGCGTTCATACATGGTATAAACTTCTCCGTCCACCGCTCCTTGTTCTCCATCAAAATTCGGCTTTTCCCCATGTCCATCCTTTAAAAAGGCAATGTGAACACGGTCTGCCGAATGCAGGGAAACATCACCGGGATTTTCCACTTCTGCCATATCGATGAAATACACCATGTCCCCAGGCTTTGCAGAGACCTCATAATCCTTCTGCGATGCCGCATTTACGGATGCTGCCATAACTTCTACGGAATCATAATCCGGATCCGTTCCCCAATAGGAAGGATTCTCTCCCACATCGTAATAAAAGGTATTATTTAAAAGCTCTGTGAAATCAACTCCTGTTGTATGGTGCGTCTCGTCAGAAGCACCATACAGATTATAAGCGGCTGCTTCATGAATCGGTTCGCCTTCCGCCTGTCGGAAGGTGACTCTGGAATAATCCCCTGCCGGAATCGTCGTCTCATAGACACCTCGTTCTCCTCTTGCCATGGCATATATGGCGGGTTCACTGCTTCCCCCGTCAAACACTGCCTCTATAACGCCCAAATCTTCTGTTTCCCAGTAAAGATTTACGAATTTCAGCTGTTGCCCCTCCAAACTTCCGTCTGACGGAGAGCTGTATATCTCTGGCTGCTGTTCTTCTTCCGGCTGCTCCTCTTCCTGTGGCTCTTGTTCTTCCGGCTGCTGCTGCGGTTCTTCCTCCGGCTCTCCTTCCTCCGGCTGCTCTTCTTCCTGTGGCTCTTGTTCTTCCGGCTGCTGCGGTTCTTCCTCCGGCTCTCCTTCCTCCGGCTGCTCTTCTTCCTCTGGCTCTTGTTCTTCCGGCTGCTGCGGTTCTTCCTCCGGCTCTCCTTCTTCCGGCTGCTCCCCTTCTTCTGTTTGAATCGTTGGTTTGTTTTCTATTTCTGCTGCATAGGATGTAAAGACTCCGGTTCCCCAAAGTTCTCCTATGCAAAACAAGAATATCAGTAACCATGCTATGCTTTTTCGTAGAATCGGCCTTAATATTTTCTTTTTTCTTTTCATTTGCTCAAACCTTACTTTCTGAAATTTTATATATATGTTTTGTTAAAAACGAAAAACAGCACGACTACACCCATTTTGGGGCATAATCATGCTGTTCTTCATCTTTTCAGTATATTTTGTTGTCGAAAAAAGGGCAGACTTTACCTGTCTGTCTGTCTGTCTGTCTGTCTGTCTGTCTGTCTGTCTGTCTGTCTGTCT
>CABSEG010000100.1 GCA_902476645.1 uncultured Lachnospiraceae bacterium
TCCAGTCTCTGATCCGCCGGCAGGTTTAATGTCAGCCCAATCACCGATTTTCTGGAGGTTCCAAGCAATACCGGATATCCCAGCGCCTGCATTTCTTCCAGGCGGCGTATCACCTCCAGGTTCTGTTCATAGGTCTTTCCAAATCCAACGCCAGGGTCCAGAATAATCTGCTCTCTCTCAATTCCCGCATTCTCTGCGATCTTTAATGTCTCTTTTAAGTCCTCTAAAAATTCTTCCATGAAGTTTCCATAATTGGCCTCATTCCGGTTGTGCATCAGGCAACAGGGCACCTTCGCCCGGGCAATCACCTCTGCGATTTTTCTGTCGTATTTCAACCCCCAGATATCATTTACCATATCCGCCCCAGCCTCTATAGCTGCCTGTGCCACAGCGCTCTTGTAGGTATCCACAGAGACCGGAATATCAAAGTGCTCTTTTACCATGCGGATGGCAGGTACCACACGACGGATCTCTTCTTCATCTGAAAGCATGGTATACCCTGGTCTTGTAGACTCTCCCCCTATGTCAATGATATCCGCACCCTCGCAGATCATTTCTTCTGTATGTTTTCTGGCAGCTTCCAAATCGTTCCATTTTCCCCCATCGGAAAAGGAATCCGGTGTGACATTTAAAATCCCCATCAGATAGGTATTCTGTTCCAAATCAAAAGTTCTGTTTCCAATCAGCATCCTATACCCTCATTTCTCTAGTATTCTATTTTTAAATTCTTCTTCTGCGCGCTCCAATCACATTCCTTCTCGGCTCTGCAGCCATAACAGGCCCTGGACATCTTATCCGCCCGATACAAAAGCCCCCGCAAAGAGGCTTCCCCCATGACCGTCCGGTCTCTGTGACTGGCGATGGCCTCCGATATGGTCTGCCGTTCCTGTTCGGAATATCCGCAGTCCCGCAGAATATCCATGGCAATGGGTACTCCCGCCCTCTCATGGGGTATTCCTTCCAAATACTGGATATGCCTTCCCACATCATGGAGCAACGCAGCCCCATAGAGAAGTTCCTTGGAAATGCCAAGCTCTTCTTCCAAATTAAAAATATAGGCCAATCGTGCCACATCCATAAAATGTGCCATGTCATGGCCGCAAAAAATACGCCCTGCCTCCAGCCTCTGAATTTCCTGAAGGCAGCCTCGATATGTATTATGTTGTATAATCCGATTCACTCTATCCATATGTTTCTACTGTCTGATCATCTGATAAAATGTATTTTGCAGTTCCACATTTCCCTCAAACACCCCTCTGGTAGTCATGGAAACGGTCTTGGATCCCGGCTTTTTAATTCCTCTCATGGTCATGCACAAATGTTCTGCCTCCACCATCACCATCACCCCCTGAGGCTTTAAATGCTCCATAAAAGCGTCGGCAATCTGGGCCGTGAGTTGCTCCTGAAGCTGAAGTCTCCTTGCAAAAACTTCCACGGTTCTGGCGATCTTGCTCAGTCCCACCACGGTACCGTCTGGTATATAAGCCACATGGGCTTTTCCATAAAAAGGAAGCATATGATGCTCGCACATGGAATAAAAAACAATGTCCTTTTCAATCACCATATCATTGTGATCCACATGAAACCGCTTACTCAGATGGATTCCGGCATCCTCATCCATACCTCCCACAATCTCCGTATACATACGGGCAATCCGATCTGGTGTCTCCACCAATCCCTCTCTGTGAATGTCCTCCCCGATGCCCTCCAAAATCAGTCTGACACCCTCTTTTACTTTCTCCTGGTCAATCATGCTCTATCTCCTTACTGTATCTAATGCCTTTGTAATGTCCCCCAAAAATGACAAGGATCCAAAGGCTAGTATCACGTCATCTTTTCCGGCCAACTCCATACTTTTTTCCACTGCGCTTTGGATGTCGCTGGCCGCCTCCACATGGGAATTTACCTTGGCAATTTCCCGTGCCAGTTCTTTAGCCGGAAGCGCTCTCTCGTTTTCCGGAGTCTCTACGGCAATGATATCCTCCGCCCTGGGAGCGGTCAGCCGGATGATCTCCTCGTATTCTTTATCTTTAAAAACCCCCATAATGTAATGCAGCCTCTTATCTGAAAAATACAGATCAATGGATTCTTCCAACATCCTGGCAGCATCCCGGTTATGCGCCCCGTCTATGACAAACACAGGGTCTTTTCTGAGTACTGTAAATCTGCCCTTCCATCTGGCCTCTTTCATACCTCTTCTCAGGGCATCCTCGGTGATCTGAAATCCCAGGCTCTGAAGTCCGCTTATCGCTTCCACAGCCAAAGCTGCATTTTCAATTTGATAGGAGCCCGCCAGAGAGATTTCGATATCCGGATATCCTCTGTAGGAAAATCTCTGCGTCTCATACCCATACACGATATCCCCGGCCTCCGGCATCCCTGCTATGAGAAGTCTGCATCCTCTTTCACGGCACGTCTGCTCGATCACTTTTTGGGCGTCTGGTTTTTGCCTGCAGGTTACCACTACCGTTCCTGGTTTGATAATCCCTGCTTTGTTTTTTGCAATCTCCGTCAGGGAATTTCCCAGTATTCCCATATGATCCATGCTAATGGAAGTTAATACTTCCAGAACCGTGTTTGTCACCACATTGGTGGCATCTAAAAGTCCCCCAAGCCCGGCCTCCAGGACCACAATGTCACATTGCGTTTCTTTAAAATATAAAAATCCCAGCACTGTCTCCATCTCAAAAACCGTAGGATGAGCTCTTCCCTCTGCCGTCATTTCTTCTGCAACCGCAGCAATTTGGGTCATCAGTCTGGCCAAAGCCTCCCGCTCGATGAGGCATTCATTCACCTGAATCCTTTCTCTGTAGGAAAAGAGGGTGGGGGAAATGTATCTTCCCACACGGTATCCTGCTTCCTTCAGTACGGTGGACAAATAGGCCAACACAGACCCCTTTCCATTTGTCCCCGCAATATGTACGAATCTTAACTCATTTTGAGGATTGCCAAGTCTTTTAAGCATCTCCTCCATATTCTCCAGTCCCAGAACGCTGCCATATCTGGCCGCATCCTGCAGATAAGTTCTGGCTTCTCTATAGTTCATAATTAACAGATACTCCCATCTGTGAGCGTTCTTTCTCACATATCTTGATTAACAATTTATTATAGTATACCCCCCCTCATTTTTCAAGTACATGTAGTAAAATGTATAATCTTTACATAATTTTCTGCATATGGTACATACTGTTGCTATGAAGAATCCATTTTTAACCTGCGGTATCTGCGGCTGGTGTCTGGAGCTTCTATGGACTGGCTTCCACTCCTTTCGCAGACGAGACATGAAACTTATGGGGCAGTCCTCCATCTGGATGTTCCCTATTTACGGGCTTGGAGCTCTCATAGGCCCCCTCTCCAAACGCCTTCAGGGGAAAAGCGTCTGGTTTCGCGGCCTCTGCTATATGACTGGCATCTTTACCGTGGAATACGCAGCCGGAACTTACTTAAAACGCAAGGGACAATGCCCCTGGGATTACAGCCGGGCCAAAACCAATATAGATGGTGTGATCCGCCTGGATTTTGCCCCTCTGTGGTTTGTCACCGGCCTTCTTTTTGAGCGTCTGATGCAAAAATAATCCGTGCCTTTTTCCTCCCTTTTATAAAATTTCTAAAATTGACCGGACTCATAACTTGAATTTTCCTGCTGCTTGTTATATGATGAAAGAGAAAACGAACACAAGTAAAGGAGATGGCTATGAGACATTTAATGAGTCCTTTGGATTTTAGCGTGGAAGAGCTGGATCAGATCCTCGATCTCGCAAATGACATCGAAAAGCATCCTGACAAATATGCTCATGCATGTGCCGGCAAGAAGCTGGCTACCTTATTCTATGAACCAAGCACACGAACCCGTTTAAGCTTTGAAGCCGCAATGTTAAACCTGGGGGGCAGTGTACTTGGTTTTTCTTCTGCCGCTTCCAGCTCTGCTGCAAAAGGCGAAAGTGTTTCCGACACCATCCGGATGGTGTCTTGCTATGCAGATATTTGTGCCATGCGTCACCCAAAGGAAGGGGCTCCTATGGTGGCCGCCACAAAATCTTCGATCCCGGTGATCAATGCCGGAGATGGGGGACATCAGCATCCCACACAGACTCTGACAGACCTGTTAACCATTCGCTCTCTAAAAGGAAGGCTGAACAATTTAACCATTGGACTTTGCGTCGATCTGAAATTCGGCCGCACGGTACATTCTCTGATTAATGCCCTCGTACGCTATGATCATGTACGCTTCGTTCTGATTTCCCCGGAGGAACTGCGGGTGCCCGATTACATAAGGGAGGATGTGCTTGCCCAAAACGGAAAAGAGTATAAACAGGTAGAACGGCTGGAGGAAGTGATGCCGGAGTTGGATTTACTTTACATGACCAGAGTACAACGGGAGCGCTTCTTCAATGAAGAGGATTACGTTCGGATGAAGGATTTCTATATTCTGGATAAGGCTAAAATGGCCCTTGCAAGACCGGATATGCTGGTGCTGCATCCTCTTCCCAGGGTGAATGAGATCTCTGTGGAAGTGGACGATGATCCCAGAGCGGCCTATTTCAGGCAGGTGCAATACGGCGTGTACGCCAGAATGGCATTGATCCTGACATTATTGGAGGTGAAAGTATGCTAAACGTCGGACAATTAAATGAAGGATACGTACTGGATCACATTCAAGCCGGCAAGAGTATGTCCATCTACCGCTATTTAAAACTGGACAAGCTGGATTGCTGCGTGGCCATCATCAAAAACGCCCGCAGCAACAAAATGGGAAAAAAGGATATCATTAAGGTAGAATGCCCCATTGATATGCTGAGCTTGGATATCCTGGGTTTTCTAGATCACAACATCACGGTTAATATCATTCGGGACGGAGAAATCGTGGAGAAAAAGCAGCTTCATCTCCCCGCTCAAATCACCAATGTGATCAAATGCAAAAATCCCCGCTGCATCACGTCCATAGAGCAGGAATTAGACCATGTCTTTGTACTGACGGATGCCAAAAAGGAGATCTATCGCTGCAAATACTGTGAAGAAAAATATACCGGAAAAAGATAAGGAGACTGAGATTATGGGTGGATTTTTTGGTGTTGCTTCCAAAAAGAATTGTACGCTAGATTTGTTTTACGGAGTGGACTATCACTCCCACTTGGGAACCAGAAGAGGAGGAATGGCAACCCACGGGGAGGATGGTTTTCATCGCGCCATTCACAATATCGAAAACTCTCCCTTCCGTACCAAATTTGATCGGGATGTGGCAGAGTTAACTGGAAATTTGGGTATTGGCTGTATCTCTGACTTTGAACCCCAGCCCCTCCTCATCCAATCCCATCTTGGCAGCTTTGCCATCACCACGGTGGGAAAAATCAACAATATGGACCAGTTGTTAAAGCTGGTCTTTGAAAACGGTCACAGCCATTTTCAGGAAATGAGCACCGGTCAGGTGAATGCCACAGAACTGGTGGCTTCCCTCATTTGCAGTCAGGACACGCTGGTCAACGGAATTCGCTATGTGCAGGATATTGTGGACGGCTCCATGACCATTCTGATCATGACCAAGGACGGCCTGTATGCGGCCAGAGATCTGTACGGGCGTACCCCTCTCGTGGTCGGACGCAAGGACGACGGCTTCTGCGTCTCTTTCGAAAGCTTTGCCTATATCAATCTGGGATATAAAGATTACAAGGAGTTGGGGCCCGCCGAGATTGTGTTTATCACACCGGACGGCTTGGAAGTATTAAGTAAACCCCGGGAAAAAATGCGTATCTGCTCTTTCCTGTGGGTATATTACGGATACCCCACCTCATCCTATGAGGGGGTCAATGTGGAAGAGATGCGCTATAAGTGCGGCAGCATGCTGGCAAAAAGAGACTGTGGGCAGATTCACCCCGACGTGGTGGCAGGAGTCCCGGATTCCGGGGTGGCGCACGCTATCGGTTACGCCAATGAATCCGGCATTCCCTATGCCCGGCCTTTTATCAAATACACCCCCACCTGGCCCCGTTCTTTTATGCCAACCAACCAGGATCAGAGGAATCTGATTGCCAGAATGAAGCTCATCCCGGTTCACGCCCTGATTAAAGATAAAAAGCTGCTGCTCATCGATGATTCCATTGTAAGAGGAACCCAGCTTCGGGAGACCACGGAATTTTTGTATCAAAGCGGCGCGAAGGAAGTGCATGTGCGTCCCGCCTGCCCTCCGCTGCTTTATGGCTGTAAGTTTTTAAACTTCTCCCGCTCCAAATCCGAGCTGGATCTGATTACCAGACGCATCATTAAAGAGCGGGAAGGCGATAAGGCAGAAGAAACGCTTGATGAGTACGCAGACCCATGCAGTGACCGCTATGCCGCATTGCTGGAGGCGATTCGAAAGGAGCAAAACTTCACCACCCTGCGTTATCATCGGCTGGACGATTTGCTTGCTTCCATTGATATCTCCCCCTGCAAACTCTGCACCTATTGCTTTAACGGCAAAGAATAAAAAGCTATCCAAAACCTTCTGAAGTTACAAAGAGAATTAAAATATCTATAACTGGATATTTTAATTCTCTTTTTTAAAAGAACGGAATATCTTACCGAACCTCTATCAGCTCAATCCGAAAGTTTAATTCCTTGCCTGCCATTTCATGATTCGCATCAAAGGTTATCGTCGTTTCCTCCTTAGCCGTCACCTTCACCGGAAATGGCTGCCCGTATTGATCAGACAGATAAACCTGTTGACCCACTTCCAGATTTTCAGCTCCCGGAAGCTGGGCAATTTCAAGGGTAAAAATCGCATTGGGATCCGGCATACCATAGGCTTCTTCCGGCATCAGATGAATATCCACAACCTGACCGACTTCCATATCCGCCACGGCAGCATCAAAGCCTTTGATCATCTGACCGGCACCACAGATAAATTCCAATGGTTCCCCCCGGTCATAAGAGGAATCGAACTGTGTCCCGTTATTAAATGTACCTCTGTAATGGGTACGACAGGTTTTTCCCACGTTTCGGCCGGTTATGACAGGCCGGGAACCACATCCTTCTTTGCAGCTGTCCGCGCAGGAGTGCCCCTCTTCATGTTCGCCACAGCTATGGCCTTCCCCGTGATGATGATTACAATTTGCCCCGGATGAAACCAGCTCGCCTTTTAGGTAAGCTTCCACTGCCTGATCTGCATCACCCTTGGCTCCGGCGCAAAG
>CABSEG010000101.1 GCA_902476645.1 uncultured Lachnospiraceae bacterium
TTATGGAGGCGTTGAATCGTTGGGGGCTGCCATGGAAGGAAAATTTCAACCCCGTATTAGTGGACTGAGGTGGGGAAAAATGAGAGAAGCTGTGATCAGAGAAGTGCCCACGCCGTCTTATGTAATAGAAGAAAAAGCTTTGCGAGAAAATTTGGAGTGCCTGAAAAATGTGATGGATCGAACAGGATGCCACATCCTACTGGCTCAGAAGGCCTATTCCATTTATCAGACATATCCGCTGATTGGACAATTCCTTTCCGGTACCACAGCAAGTTCCCTCTATGAGGCCAAACTGGGATATGAGGAGATGGGGAAACCTATGGGAAAGGAGACCCATATCTATGCCCCCGCTTACCGGGAAGAGGATTTCCCGCAGATTCTTTCTTATTGTGATCATATCGTATTTAATACACCAGCTCAGTGGAAAAAGTACAAAGGGCTGGTTGAAAGCCAAAAAAGGCACATCAGCTGCGGGCTTCGGATCAATCCGGAATACTCAGAGATTGAGACGGATCTGTACAACCCTTGCTTTGCCAACTCCAGGATGGGGACGATCCGTGACAAACTAAAACTAGAGGATTTGGAAGGTCTGGAGGGACTTCATTTTCACACCCTCTGTGAGCAGAATGCAGATGCGCTAAAACACACCCTGGATGTGGTAGAGGAAAAATTTGGAGACCTTTTGGGGAAGATGAAGTGGATCAACTTCGGAGGAGGACATCATATTACCAGAGCAGACTATGAGATAGAGACGCTGATTTCCTGTATTTTGCATATGCAGGAAACTTATGGCCTGGAAGTGTATCTGGAGCCGGGGGAGGCGGTTGCTTTACATGCAGGATATTTGGTTTCCTCCGTTTTGGAGGTGATGGAAAATGGTATGGATCTGGCGATTCTGGATACCTCTGCTGCCTGTCATATGCCGGATGTGTTGGAGATGCCTTATCGTCCCGAAATTGTCGGGGCGGCGGAGGCCGGAAAGAAGGCTCACACGTATCGGTTGGGAGGTCCAACTTGCTTAGCGGGAGATGTGATTGGCGACTACTCTTTTGACAGGCCGCTAAAAGGAGGAGACCGGCTGGTTTTTTGTGATATGGCTATCTATAGTATGGTAAAAAACAACACCTTTAACGGCATTGGACTGCCTTGTATTCTTTTGGAGAAGGAAGACGGGCAAATCGAGGAAGTCAGGCGTTTTGGGTATGAAGATTTTAAGAGCAGATTGTAATAATTTGCCAATAGAGTAAATTCTTAAAAGAAAATGAATTTGTCCGGATTCGTTGACGGCGATACCTTCCTGGCATATAATGATTCTTGGCATGGAGCCGGAAAAAGATTAAATGAGGAATGGATATGAATATACTATTTTTTATTACGCCGAAAAGCGAAGTGGCTTACTTATATGAAGATTACTCTTTGCGTCAGGCCTTGGAGAAAATGGAACACTATCGTTATAGCGCAGTTCCGATTATCAACAGAAAAGGGCAATATGTGGGGACTCTGACAGAAGGAGATTTGCTTTGGAACATTAAGGAGCGCTATACTCTGGATTTGCACAAGGCGGAGGAGATTCCCTTAAATCAGTTGAAACGCAGATGGTATAACGATCCGGTGAATGTCAACTGTGAGATCGAGGACTTGGTGTTAACCTCTATGAACCAAAATTTTGTACCGGTTATCGACGATAATCAGATTTTTATAGGCCTGATTACCAGGAAAGATATCATCAGTTATTGCTACAACTGCTATAAGGATGCTATGGAAAAACAGAGAGCGGATGAGTCAGAGCACGTCGATGCTTTAGTGAATTAAACATTGACAAAAAAACCAATCGTTGGTAGAATACATGTAGTTCGTACAAGAAAGCAGAGGGATTACGTATGAAGAAAAGGGTATTATCTATGCTGGTTGACAATACCTCCGGCGTATTGAGCCGTGTGGCAGGATTATTCAGCAGACGCGGGTATAATATTGACAGCCTGACGGTTGGCGTGACGGCAGATCCCAGATACTCCAGGATGACGGTCGTGGCAAGCGGAGACGAGCTGATTTTGGATCAGATTACCAAACAGGTGGCAAAGCTGATTGATGTGGTAGATATCAAGACATTAGCGGACGGCGAGAGCGTAAATCGAGAGCTGATTTTGGTAAAGGTGCGCGCGGATGCCCACAATCGGAAGGATATCATCGCAGTGGCAGATATTTTCCGGGCCAAAATTGTAGACGTAGCCATTGATTCTCTGATAATCGAACTGACGGGAAACCAGGCAAAGCTGGACGCATTCATCAGATTACTGGAAGGTTATGAGATTCTGGAGTTGGCCCGCACGGGTATTACGGGACTCTCAAGAGGTGCGGAGGATGTTCGGTATCTGTAGGTCTGGCATGAGGTTTCTGTTATTTTTTACATAGCGAGCTAGAGGTGATTACCTTTAACCCAATATATTTACGTGGAGGTAGAAGACAAATGGCAGCACAAATTTATTATCAGGAAGACTGCAACCTTTCTTTATTAGAGGGCAAGACCATTGCGATTATCGGCTATGGAAGTCAGGGGCATGCGCATGCTTTGAATGCAAAGGAGTCTGGCTGCAATGTGATCATCGGTCTTTATGAGGGAAGTAAGTCCTGGGCCAAGGCTGAGGCACAGGGATTTGAGGTTTATACCGCAGCAGAAGCGGCAAAGAGAGCCGACATTATCATGATTCTGATCAATGATGAAAAACAGGCAGCCATGTACAGGGAATCCATCGAGCCCAATCTGGAAGATGGAAACATGCTGATGTTTGCTCATGGATTTAATATTCACTTTGGACAGATCGTTCCCCCGAAAGGAGTGGACGTAACTATGGTGGCTCCCAAGGGACCGGGGCACACCGTAAGAAGCGAATATCAGGCAGGTAAAGGTGTTCCCTGTCTGGTGGCTGTAGAACAGGATGCTACAGGAAAGGCTCTGGATATTGCTTTGGCCTATGCTTTGGCCATCGGTGGAGCAAGAGCAGGCGTACTGGAGACCACGTTCCGTACAGAGACAGAGACCGATCTGTTCGGTGAACAGGCGGTGCTTTGCGGTGGTGTTTGCGCGCTGATGCAGGCTGGATATGAGACTCTGGTGGAAGCCGGATATGATCCCAGAAATGCATATTTCGAGTGTATTCATGAAATGAAATTGATCGTAGATCTGATTTATCAGTCTGGTTTTTCTGGTATGAGATATTCCATCTCCAATACGGCTGAGTACGGAGACTACATCACAGGTCCTAAGATCATAACAGAGGATACCAAGAAAGCAATGAAGAAGATCCTCTCAGATATTCAGGATGGCACTTTTGCAAAAGATTTCCTGCTGGATATGTCAGCAGCGGGCGGCCAGGCTCATTTCCGAGCATTGAGAAAGCTGGCTGCAGAACATCCTTCGGAGCTGGTCGGCGAAGAAATTCGTAAGCTGTACAGCTGGAGCAACGAAGATAAGTTGATTAACAATTAAAAAAATGAAAAGCCTCCAAGATCAAAGTACAAGGTCCTGGAGGCTTTTTGAGGTGCAGGGGATTTGAGAAAAGAAGATTCTCACATTCTTCTCACATCCATGAGATATCATGAAACAGTATGATATAAAAATCTGCTGTGAGCAGTATTTTAGCATACACAGATATTATGGACGGACGGTCCAGCCGCCGATCTTAAAATAGAAGAAAGGATGCGTAGGATGGATATCACAAGAGTTTATCGAAAATTGCGCAGAGAGACCAGAAAGAGATGGCTCGACATTACCAGACCGAGGAGTTATTTCCTGGCGGGGAAGGAGCTGTTAAACAGTTATGAGACGGCCTATGCGGATGCAGTGCGCAGAGGCGCTGTCAGAAAGATTACGGGAGACCTGGAAGAACGCTCCCAGCGCGCATTTTCTTCTCATGCGAGAGATTATGCTTTCCAAAAAATCTTGGAGGAGGGTACCTATACCTTTGACCACCCCTACGTGGCAGTGAACCCCTATGAATTGGCTCCTCTTACAGCATTGATACTTTTTGGTACGGAGCAGGAGTGCAGCGTACGTTTTGTGATTGAAGGGAAGAACGGTGCCGCTCCGGTGACGGCCGAGACAAAACGCTGTAAAAAGCACAGGGTGCCAATTTACGGTCTCTATGCGGGCAGAAGGACCGAGGTGAGGCTGGAACTTTTGGATGCATCCGGAAATGTGACAGATACAAAGGTGTTGAAAATCGGTACGGAAAGTTTGCCGGAGAATATTGAGACCGTGCTCCAAGAAAAAAATTTCCAGAATCCATCGGCATTTCCGATCATCTTTATTACAGGAGGCGCTTCCCTTTCACCGTTGGCCTTTGACCAGAACTGTCAGGTTCGTTATCTGCTGAAAATTAAAACCTCGAGCTATGGCGTGTTTCCGCTGAAAAACGGACGGCTTTTGTGGGGAGACGGGGAAGTAGGAACGCCCACTTTTGCAAATGCCCATACTTGCCAGATTCATGAGATGGATTATATGGGAAGGATTCACAGAACAATTTTTCTGGAACGGGGTATGCATCACTTCGCGACAGAGTTGCCAAATGGAAATATTGTGGGAATCAGTAACTCCCTGGACGGATGTACGGAGGATGTGCTGATTGAAATCGACAGGAAGACAGGGAAACTGGTACAAACCATTGATATGCGTGAATTCTTCGGAACCCATTACCGTGATCAGGTAGACTGGGTACATCCAAATTCTCTGCGCTATGATGAAAAGGAAGATACCATGATGGTGTGCTTGAGAAACGTGCACTCTGTTTTGAAATTCCGGTGGTCCACAAAGGAGATTCTATGGGTGTTGTCTATTCCGGAATTTTGGGAAGGTCTTCCGCTACAGGATAAAGTATTGCGGCCTCTGGGCGAGATCCGGTGGAACTATCAGGCTCATGCAGCCTTTGAGATGCCAAGGAGAGAAGGGCAGGATCCGGATGTGCGCTGCATTATGGTGTTTGACAATCATAGGGTGAACAGACGGCCTTGCGAACAGTTTAATGAGTCAGACAGTTCTTTTATCAATGTATACAGAGTGAATGAAAAAGAGGGAACGGTCACAATGGAGAAACAGTTTGAGATCCCCAAATCTTTGATTCGTTCCAATGCGGTTTACGACCTAACCACCAATCGGGTCTTTGCCATGGAAGGATGCCTGGATCGAAAGAAAGAAGAATACAGGGGCCGCGTGTTGGAGATGGATTACGAGACCGGAGAGGTAATCAATTCTGTCTGCCTGAAAAAGGACTTTTTCAGCGGGTTCTGTTTTGAGCCGGACTATACAGGCCTGCAGGACGAAGCAGATTACTCCAACGACTACCTCTCCGATAATCTGGAGGGACCAAAGGAAATCCAGATGGAGGCAGTTCCTGAGAAAACTCTGGAGGAGGAAGTGATTAAACGGATTCTGGTTCGGGAAGAATATTTGTACTTTAAGGCAAAAGACCATGCAGTGCAGAAGATGTTCCTGATTGGGAAGAAAGGCTCTTATGTAAAGGATTATACCCATACTTGGCAGACCAACCATTTTCATGAAGATCGGGTATTTTTCTGTGTGATTTCCTTAAAAGATATCCGGCCGGATACCTACCATCTTGCCATTCAGTATGATGGGGAGAGCTATGATCTGAAGAAAGAATTTACCATCCAATAGGAGAACCATAGGAAAAGAAAAGGAGAAAACATGAACCAATTATCACATTTAGATGAACTGGAGGCAGAAGCGATCTACATCATGCGCGAGGTTGCCGCAAACTGTGAGAAGCCGGTAATGCTGTATTCCATCGGAAAAGACAGCTCTGTGATGCTTCATCTGGCTATGAAGGCCTTTTATCCGGAGAAACCGCCTTTTCCATTTTTGCATATCGACACGACCTGGAAATTTAAGGAAATGATCGAGTTTCGTGATCGGATTGCCAGAGAAAAGGGGATTGAAATGCTGGTATATACCAATGAGGAAGGCGTGCGCCAGGGTATCAATCCTTTTGACCACGGTTCTGCTTACACAGATATCATGAAGACCCAGGCGCTGAAGCAGGCCCTGAATAAATACGGATTCACGGCAGCCTTTGGAGGCGGCAGAAGAGATGAGGAGAAGTCCAGAGCAAAAGAACGAGTCTTTTCTTTCCGAAATGCAGCCCAGGCCTGGGATCCAAAGAACCAGAGACCGGAGATGTGGAAGCTTTATAACACGAAAATATTTAAGGGAGAAAGCATCCGTGTTTTCCCACTCTCCAATTGGACGGAAAAGGACATCTGGCAGTATATTAAGCAGGAAAACATTGAAATCGTACCTCTTTACTTTGCTAAGGAACGCCCGGTGGTATACCGGGATGGAAACATTATTATGGTGGATGATGACAGGATGAAATTGCGTCCCGGGGAGAAGATTGAGCACAAGATGGTTCGTTTCCGTACCCTTGGCTGTTATCCATTGACGGGTGGTGTAGAGTCTACGGCAGATACTCTGGACGCTATCATTGAGGAAACGTTGAGCGCCGTCTCCTCCGAGCGAACCAGCAGAGTGATCGACCATGAAGCGGCAGGAAGTATGGAGAGAAGAAAGAGAGAGGGGTATTTCTAATGCAGAGCTTATTGAAATTTATTACGTGTGGAAGTGTGGACGACGGAAAATCCACCTTGATTGGACATATGCTGTATGATGCGAAGCTGTTATTTGCGGATCAGGAAAGAGCCCTGGAGCTGGACAGCCGGG
>CABSEG010000102.1 GCA_902476645.1 uncultured Lachnospiraceae bacterium
GGTGTCTACAAATGCGATGAGGCTGGAAGAGCAAGCTTTCGCCGCTTCTTAGATCCCCTGTAACCGCTGTTTATCAGGGCGTATAAGCTTGACCGGGGAGCCTATGTAATATCATCGGCTCCCCGGCAGCTTCTTGGCAATCTTTTTACCCTACACAAATGTACTTGCTATATCCTCCTTTACGCCCTGCTTCATAAATTCGGCAAACCTTGTATGAAACGTTCTTAATTCACTGCCAACAATGTATTCCATCAAATACAGGAAGAAAAAATCTTCGTCATCCATAAAGGCCCAGTCTAAAATCTCCTTATTTTCTTCTATTTGCATTTCGTAAATCAACCCCCAACTTTTACTTTATGATTTCTTATTTTATACTACTTTATCTTTCTTTACAACCTTTTTTCCCACTTAATGCTATATTATAATCAGCTGTCTTATGGTTATCCTATAAAGATGGCATTTTCTTAAGAACAGATGATAAAAGGTGGTGTAAATTTGGATAGACCGTTAAAAGATAAGGTAAGTATTACGTTGGATTCCAACATCGTTCTGGAGATCCGAAAACTGGCAGCAGAAGATGATCGTTCCTTCTCTCAATTTATCAATATGGTTCTCCGTGATTATCTGAACAGAAGGGAACAACAGCAACTGGAAGATTAAAAGCCGGGGCACCCCCGGCTCTTTCTCTATGCCTCAAAGGCAGACCGGATGATCTTAACACACTTTCCAATACCAAGCTTGCTGCTGTCCAAGATCAGGTGATATTCTCTCCTGTCATCCCATTTTCTTCCTGTATTGGCATTATAATAATTAGATCGTCTCTTATCGTATCGCTTTAATAAATTCTCGATCTTATCCGGCCTTTGTCCATAATACTCTATTGCCCTCTTCTTCCGGAACTCCAGATTTGCATGAATATACACATTCAGCACATCCGGGCGTTCCTTTAATACCCATCTGGCACAACGACCTATAAAGATGCATCCTCCCTGCTGTGACAACCGGCGAATAGTTCTGGCTTCCGCCAGGTATAGGGCATTCTCCTGGGAGATCCCGCTACTCTCCCCTGTCATCATTTTCGTTGCCATAGCAATGGAATAAAGCAGGCTGCTATTGGCAGACTCTTCCAAATCCTGAATCTGTTCTGGAGTGGTTCCATTCTCTCTGGCCACTTCCTCTAAAATCTCTTTTCCATAGCAGGCAATCCCCAATTCCTTTGCCAGCGTTTCACCGATCTGCGAGCCCCCGCTGGCATACTCCCGCTCAATTGTAATATAATTGTATCTCATCTATACTGCCTCCGCTTTTTCAAATTGGCTGTTATACAATCCCTCATAAAACCCTTTCTTCGCCATCAGCTCTTCATGGTTGCCTTGCTCAATGATATCCCCGTCTTTCATTACCAGGATCAGATCCGCATCCCGGATCGTGGACAGCCTGTGGGCAATGACAAAGCTGGTTCTTCCCCGCATCAGATTATCCATGGCCTTCTGAATTCTGATCTCTGTACGAGTATCCACAGAAGAAGTAGCCTCATCCAGGATCAAAAGCTTATTGTCCGCCAGAATAGCCCTTGCAATCGTCAAAAGCTGTTTCTGGCCCTGAGAAATATTATTGGTTTCCTCATTAAGAATTTCCTGATAGCCATGGGGCTGAGCCATGATAAATCGATGGGCATGAGCCGCCTTTGCAGCTGCTATCACCTCTTCGTCTGTGGCATCCAAGCGTCCATAACGGATATTTTCCATAATCGTTCCATGGAACAGCCAAGTATCCTGGAGCACCATACCAAACAATTCTCTTAACTCGCTTCGGTTAAAGTCTTTTACATTATGGCCATCAATTCTGATAGCGCCGCTGTTCACATCATAAAACCGCATAAGCAGCTTCACCATCGTTGTCTTTCCAGCTCCCGTTGGCCCTACAATCGCCACCTTCTGCCCCTCTTTTACCTCTGTGGAGAAGTCATGAATGATGATCTGATCCGGGCGATATCCAAAGGCCACATGCTCAAAGCTGACATTGCCTTCTACCGTGCTGATATCTACCGGATGTTCTGCCGTTTGATCCTCTTCCTCCTCTTCCAGAAACTCAAAGACACGTTCTGAGGCTGCTACGGTGGACTGCAGCATGTTGGTTACCTGCGCAATCTGTTGTATGGGCTGTGTAAAGTTTCGAATATACTGGAAAAAAGACTGTATGTCTCCCACCTCGATGGAACCTTTGATAGTTAAAAACCCTCCCAGCAAGGCAACCATCACATACCCCAGATTTCCTATAAACTGCATAATTGGCATCATCATGCCAGAGAAGAATTGAGACTTCCAGCCGGATTCATAAAGTTTCTGATTGGTTTTCTCAAATTCTGCTACCACATACTCTTCTTTATTAAAGACTTTTACCACGTTTTGCCCGCTGTAGATCTCCTCTACCTGCCCATTAACTTCTCCTAAATACCTCTGCTGGGCTTTAAAATATCTCTGGGAATGCTTCATGACAAATCCGATGATTCCCATGGAAAAAGGTAAAATAACCAGGGCGGCCAACGTCATCCATACATTGATACTCAGCATCATCACAAAGGCACCTATCAAGGTGGTCACGGAAGTAATCATCTGAGTTACACTCTGGTTTAAGCTTTGTTGCAGAGTATCCACATCGTTGGTAACACGGGAAAGCACCTCTCCGTGGGTCCTGCTTTCAAAATACTTCAGCGGAATCCGGTTGAGCTTTCCGGAAATTTCTTTTCTCAGTGAATAAGTAACGTCGTTGGAGATTCCTGTCATAATCCAGCCTTGGATAAAGGAAAACACGGCGCTAAACACATACAAGCCCAATGCCCAAAGGAGAATCGAGGTAATCTTTCCAAAATCAATTCCTCCTGTCCCGCCAATCTTGGCCACAAGACCGTTAAATAGTTCTGTCGTCGCCTTTCCCAGAATCTTTGGACCTACAATGTTAAATATGGTCCCGCCAAAGGCAAATAACAAAACCCCAACCAGGCGCACTTTATATTTCGCCATATAACTAATCAATTTCTTCAAGGTTCCCTTAAAATCTTTGGCTTTTTCTCCTGGCACCATCCTGTGTCCTCCGCCCATAGGACCTCTCCGTCTTGTTTGCGATGTATTACTCATGTGCTAACTCCTCCTCTGATAACTGAGACATGGCAATCTGTCTGTAAACCTCGCAGTTTTTCAACAGCTCCTGATGCGTACCCTGGCCTGCCACTGATCCTTCATCCAACACAATGATCCGATCCGCATGGAGGATGGTACTGATTCTTTGAGCGACAATTAACGTTGTGGCATCTTTTGTCTCCTTTTTCAGCGCTCTCCTCAGTACCACATCCGTTTTGTAATCCAGCGCAGAAAAGCTATCGTCAAAAATATAAATTTCTGGTTCCTTTGCAATAGCTCTGGCAATGGAAAGTCTCTGCTTCTGCCCTCCGGACACATTGGTACCGCCCTGTGCAATGGGGGAGTTCACTCCGTCTTGCTTCTCCTCTATGAAATCCCAAGCCTGCGCGATTTTCGCTGCCCGCTCAACTTGCTCCTGGCTGGCATCTTCCTTCCCATACCGCAGGTTGCTGTCAATCGTTCCGGAGAACAGTACCCCTTTTTGCGGTACATATCCTAACTTATCTCGCAACTCCTTTAAAGACATATCCCGCACATCTACTCCGTCCACGCGAACGCTTCCGGATGTTACATCAAACAATCTTGGAATCAGATTGACCAGAGTGCTCTTACCGCTTCCGGTACTGCCGATAAAGGCCACGGTTTCCCCCTTTTTGGCGGTAAAAGTAATATCATTTAGCACTTTCTCCTCTGCCTGGGGATAGGCAAAAGAAACGTGGTCAAACTCCACTAACCCTTTTACGGTATTATCCGAATGAATCGGCTGTTTAGGATCGTCAATCTCAACCTGGGTATTCAGAACTTCCTGGATACGTTTTGCTGCCACGTTCGCCCTGGGAATCATAATGGACATCATCGTAATCATCAGGAACGACATGATAATCTGCATAGCATACTGCATAAATGCCATCATATTTCCTACCTGCATGGTACCTGCATCAATGGCGTGGGAACCATTGTATACAATCAGTACCGTAATCCCGTTCATGATCAAAATCATGGCAGGCATCATAAAGGTCATACAGCGGTTCACAAACAAATTGGTCTTGGTCAGATTCTGATTGGCCTGCTCAAACCGTTCCTCTTCATGTTTTTCCGTACTGAATGCCCGGATTACTAAAACGCCCGTTAAGATCTCTCTTGTGACCAGGTTCAATTTGTCAATCAAAGTCTGTAACTTGGTAAACTTCGGCATAGCCACCCGGAATAATATGATCACCACCAATAAAATCAGGATTACCGCCAAAGCCAGAATCCAGGTCATGGATGCGTCTGTCTGAAATACCTTGATGATTCCACCCACCCCTAAAATGGGAGCGTAGAGTACCAGTCGGAACAGCAGTGTAAAGACCATCTGTACCTGCGTGATATCGTTAGTGCTTCTCGTAATCAGGGAAGCGGTTGAAAACTGATTCATCTCCGCACCGGAAAAGGAGATTACCTTGCGATATACCACATTTCGCAGATTCCTGCCCAGACTTGCAGCCAGGCGACAGGATAAAAATGTCACCAGAATTGCTGCTGTCATTCCTATCAGTGCCAGCCCAAGCATCTTGGCGCCGGACATCAGCACATAATGAGTCTGGATTTGATCCACATCCTCTCCCATCTGCTCATACTCCTGCTGAACAAAGGTAACCGCAGTCTGCGTCACGATAGATTCCGGCATTTGTTTAAGTTCTCCCATCTGCTCTGAAAACATCTGTTCCAATTGCTCTTTCGGCATCTGCTCCAGAATCGTAAACAAATCCGCATCTTCCGGGAGACCCATTTGCTGCTTGATCGTCTCTGTTTCCTGTCCGTCTCCAGACAAACCGGAGACAACCAACATAGGTATACCGAAAATACGGTTTAATTCTTCTCTTGTGTCTTCGTCCAGCTTTTTATCCTGTTCGTAAATCCCTTTCTCCAAGCGATAATACTTTTTTACATAATCCTGTTCCTCCGTTTTCATGAAAAGAAACAGTTTATTCATGGATTCTTCTCTGATCTTATCCGGAACGCCATCCGAAACTCCTTTTTGCT
The DNA here is from genome assembly GCA_902476645.1 of uncultured Lachnospiraceae bacterium. GTDB lineage: Bacteria > Bacillota > Clostridia > Lachnospirales > Lachnospiraceae > CABSEG01. The sequence continues at coordinate 5,166 of CABSEG010000102.1, forward strand.
GAATTCCCACGTTCACAATCTTAGAGGTATAATCCGGCAACGCCAGATCACAATATGCTTGTAAGAAAAGCAATGCTAATATCAGTACTATGTAGTACCACTTTTCCTTTACATAGCGAAACATTTTAAACATTGATTATTTCCTCTCTTCCTTGTGGTCCTGTTTGTTTTTTTTGCCTTCAAAAATGCCCGCTGATGGAATCTGCTCCACATTCTCCAACATTTGTTTTAAAAATCTTTGCAGCAGACACATCTCACTTTCGGTAAAATCCTTTAAAAGATGTTTTTCGTTATAGTCTACCATAATTTTCATTTTCTTATAAATATCTACGCCGGCAGCGCTCAGATAAATACGCACGATTCTCTGATCCTTTGTATCCGCTCTGCGTTCAATCAGTCCGGCGTTTTCCATACGTTTTAGAGAAACCGTCACCGTAGGCGGTTTGATTCTCAACATCTGCGCAATCTCTTTTTGACTTAAACCATCATGTTTTCCAAGCAACCTGATCATGGGAATCTGCCCCGGATGTATACCAGTGGCAGAAAGCTGCTGATACATGTTGGCAAAATACTGATGACTGATTCGAATGAGCAATGCCTGAATCCCATCTCTTTCTTCTGTGTCGTCAAAGTCCATATGCTCACCTCTCTTTTACTTAGTCGACTAACATATAATATATCTATTTCTCCAAAATTTCAATTACCTTTTTTAATTTTAAGATTTTTTTTATAAATAATGCACAAATTATTTATTAGCCGGCTAAATTATATATCTGAATCAAGGGAATATTATTGTGAATTTTTCAAACAAAAGCCCCCTTTGAAATCTCTGTCTCTCCAGCAGAAACAAACTACGTTTGCTCCCATATATCAGAACACAGAAACCCAAAGGGGGGTTGTCTTTTAAAAAGATTCCTTTGATTTTTCCAAATACTTTTCCACATAGATTCCGGTATAAGAGTTTGGGTTTTTTGCCACCTCTTCCGGAGTACCGCAGGCTACAATCGTTCCACCCTTATCTCCTCCTTCAGGACCAATATCAATAAGGTAGTCCGCCGTCTTAATCACATCCAGATTATGCTCTATTACCACCACCGTATTGCCTCCTTCGGCCAAGCGGTGCAAGATTTCGATCAACTTATGAACGTCTGCGAAGTGAAGGCCCGTAGTAGGCTCATCCAGAATGTAAATCGTTCTTCCTGTACTGCGCTTGCTAAGCTCCGTGGCCAGTTTGATTCGCTGGGCTTCCCCTCCGGACAGGGTGGTTGATGGCTGTCCAAGACGGATATAAGAAAGCCCCACATCATAGAGGGTCTGAATTTTCCGGTGAATAGATGGTACATGTTCAAAAAAGGTGAGGGCCTCCTCCACAGTCATATTTAATACATCGTAAATGCTCTTTCCTTTATACTTAACCTCTAAAGTCTCCCTGTTATACCGCTTTCCCTGGCAAACTTCGCAGGGCACATAGACATCCGGCAAAAAGTGCATTTCAATCTTAATGATTCCATCCCCACAACAGGCCTCACATCTG
>CABSEG010000103.1 GCA_902476645.1 uncultured Lachnospiraceae bacterium
CGTTCTCCCCCATCAGCGCGTGTATCTCTCCCTCTCGTAGGGTAAAGTCCACATTTTGCAGAGCCTTTACGCCCGGAAAGCTTTTGTAGATGCCTCGCATAGTCAATACTTGATTCTGCTTCATGTTCTCTCTTCACCTGCTTTCTATGTATTTCATATTGCAGCCACTTCGGGCTGCTCAGCAACAAACTGCCGTCTATTCTTAGCAGAAACAGAGCGCAGCAGTTTTTTCGGTTCCTCCGAATTTCGCTACCACGCCCTGCGCAAGATTCTCTAGTTAGAGCCTGCGGTCCCTGTATTAATATGCACGGCCGTCAATTACTTCCTGAGTTACAACAGTTACAGGATACTCTGTTCCGTCTACCGTTACAGATGTAACTTCATCGGAGTGAACGAAGATCTCTTCGTCTACGAACTGCTGCTTTTCAACTTCCTCACCGGCTTCCAGAGCCTTGATAATCTCTTCTACACGAGGTCCGTGCAGAGGATTACACTCTGTATTACAAATGATATCACCAGATAACACATCCGTCAGACCTGCATTCGTTGAATCGAAGGACATAACCAGAATATCTCCGTCCGGTCCAACGGTCTTACCTGCTGCCTCGATCGCGTCGATGGCGCCAAATGCCTCGTTATCGTTCTCGCAGTAAACCACATTGATATTGTCAAACTGTTTCAGCATGGACTCCATAACTTCCTGTCCCTTAGCCTGTGTGAATTCTCCAGTCTGCGCTGCCAGCAGGTTCCAGCCATTTGCCTCTACTGCATCTGCCAGACCCTTGGTACGTCCAATCTGAGCGGAAGCTCCGATGGTACCCTGAATGTCAACAATGTTGATCTCTTCAATACCTTTGGCCTCTGCATACAGTCTCAGCCATTCAGCTGCTTTCTTACCTTCCAATTCGAAGTTGGATCCTACCCATGCGGTATACAGGCTGTCATCGGATACATCTACCATACGGTCAACAACGATAACCGGGATCGCTGCATCCTTTGCCTCCTGAAGCACAGTATCCCAGCCAGTCTCTGTAACGGGAGCCAGAACAATGTAATCCACTTCCTGCTGAATGAAGTTACGGATTGCTGTAATCTGGTTTTCCTGTTTCTGCTGAGCGTCATCAAAGATCAGCTCATAGCCATTCTCTGTGCTGAAGGTAGATTTCATGGATTCAGAGTTCGCGGTACGCCAGTCAGACTCTGCACCTACCTGGGAGAAACCGATCTTGATCGTCCCCCCCTCTGCGGTATCCCCACCGGCAGTATCCTCTTCTGCCGCGGGTTCCTCTGCTGTCCCGTCGTCCGCTGCCTGGCTCTCCTCTGCGGGAGCCTCTGTGCTGGCGGGCTCTGAACTGTTTCCACAGCCTGCAGCCATAGTCGCCACCATTGCCGCACACAGCAATGCACTAACTACTTTTCTCTTCATACTAACAAATCCTCCTTAACTATGTATGTGTCGGTTCCTCTAACCTTTTCTATCATAAAGGATTTTCGAGAAAAATAATACGGACATACTTTTGCGGTTTGTGGATTTTTTTTCGTTTTCTTTTATACTTTTTATATTTTGTTGAGATTTTTTCAAAAAATGTTAGATTTTTTTAGTCTGAAGCCCCTTCTCTTTTCCCCCGCAAACGATATTCCTTTGGAGAACATTTCTGGGTTTTCTTGAAAATGTAGTTGAAATAGTGAGAGTCCTTATATCCCACCTTATAACCAATTTCTGAAGTCTTTTGATTGGAACACATCAGAAGCTCCTTGGCCTTCTCCATGCGCACCTCTGTTAAATACTCCACAAAGGTCTTGCCGGATTCCTGACTGAAAATAGAGCTAAAATAGCTGGGACTCATATTGACATGGGAAGCAAGCTTGTTCAGGGACATATCCTCCAACATATAATTTTCCATGATATAGCGTTTTGCCTTCTCCAAAATATCAGAATATTTCTTCCCGGCTGCCCCATCCCGCAAAAGCAACACATTTTTTAACAGCGTTTCAATATATTCCTTTGTCTTCTCCAGGCTGGAAATGACTCCGGCCAGCTCATTGATTTCCCCGCAGGCTTCTATCATATCCTCTTTCTTTGTTTTAATCTCCTCACCAAAGGCTACGGCGCTGAAATAAATATCCATACAAATATACTGCCGCATCATCAGAGATTTCATGTTCTCTTCGCTAATGTTGTCAAAATATCCTTTAATAAAATCTCCCACCTCTTCCGGGGTTCCGTTTCTTAAAAAATCTCTGACCATTTTTCTGGTATTTTCCACAGAGTACACGCTATGAATATCAATGTTTCCCATGGTGCCGGTTATGAAATCCTTCTGCTCGGCAACCCGGTTCCAGGTATTGACGAATCTGGTGGAAAACACCCGGTTGGCCGCATTATAAGAATCCTTCAGCTCCCGCAGTCTGGACACCGTTTTCCCCACTCCCGCGTAATACTCCAGAGTCTCATAGGCCTCCACCTCTCTGCGCAGATACTCGCAAAACTGTCTGGCCGCATCCTCCATCTGCTTTTCTCCATCTCCCATCAGCAAAAACGCCAGGCCCTCTGCCCCCCGCTCATATACATATAGGTTCGGATCCGCATCCACGTGCTCCCGGATTTTTTCTGTTACCTCGACCACCTGCTCTGAGTATTCAGACTCGTGATCCTTTTTGCGAACCTTAAACAGGATCATGTTGTAACTCTCCGCGCTCAAATCCATCCCCAGACGAAATCCCTCTGATAATGCTTCGGTCATAGACACCTGTTCTGTCACCAGGCGGGTAAAGAACTGCTGAATATTGCGTTGTATATTCTCTTCCATCTCTTTGGAGTAACGTTCCAATAATTCCTTCTCTTCCCACTCCTTCTCAATGGTATCCGCCACCCCTCTGATCGCCTCCAGCAGTTTTGCAGAGGAAATGGGCTTCAGCAGATATTCCTGAATCCCCATGCGTATTGCTTCTCTGGCGTATTCAAATTCACCGTATCCGCTCAGTATAATTATCTTTGTATCTGGAAGATCCTGGAGCACTGCTTTACTCAGCTCGAAACCGTCCATAAAGGGCATCTTTATATCCGTAATCAGAATGTCCGGCTTTGTCTTTTTGATCATAGGATAGGCCAATTCTCCGTCGGAGGCTTCGCCCACAAACTCAAAACCTTCTGCTTCCCAGTCTATCCCATTCTTCACGCCTCTTCGGATCACGATCTCATCTTCCACTAAAAACACCTTTATCATGCACTGTATCTCCTCCGTTCTATCAATTCATTATAATATAAATTGCCCTGACAAGTCTACGAAAATTTTTGGAATCCATCCCTGCATACGGTATAAAAAAGTTTTCCTCCGAAACATAAGACAAGCCGGAGTGGTTACTCCGGCTTGTCTTCTTATTCTGACTCTTCCTCTTTTTGTTCTGAAATTCTTTTTTCCTCTTCCATTTTCTTTATGGCGTCAGATGTTTTTTTTGACATCTTATATCCCTGATATAACCCCATAACCATCATTCCCCCACCTATCAGCACAAAAAAAATGGTGAACACAACCATAAGAATTTTTTCATTTCCAGAACTATGCGGAATCTCCTGGAACATACTGTAGGCCAAATAAAGAAGGTAAAAACCAGCCATGGCATAAATGGCCATTCTTCCCTTGTTTCTTGCCTCATCACTCAACCGGTTTTTAGCCATAGAATGTCTGTCCTTTCCATAATAACAACTTATAAAAATAAGGGAGGGCAGCCCAGTCCCTCCCTTTTTGTCTTTCAGATTCGATTATTTACGAGTCAAATATTTTCTCATATCAATTGAGCAAGCAATCAAGATGATAAGACCCTTGATGATGTACTGCAGGTTCTGGTTGATGGACAGGAAGTTCAGAGCAACGAAGATAATACGAAGGATAAATACGCCCAGTACTACGCCGCCAATCTTACCAGTACCACCTACGAAAGATACACCACCGATAACGCAGGCTGCGATGGCGTCACACTCATAGTTCAATCCAGTGTTCGCCTGATTAGAACCGATACGTGCAGACTCAATGAAACCTGTGATACCATACAGGGAACCTGCCAGAGTATGTACTAAAATTGTCGTTCTGGCTACATTTACACCAGACACGTTTGCTGCCTCCGGATTAGAACCAACGGCGAACATATTCTTACCAAAGGAAGTCTTATTCCATACAAACCACATAATCACAATAATTATGCAGGCATACCATACATAATTCGGGATTGGCACGCCGAAAAACTTAACAAAGCTTCCTGTAACAAAATTCTTAAAAGACTCATCCAGACCGGACAGGGGCTGTCCATTGTTACCATTCAGCATGATATACATCAGAAGAACTCCGTATACAATCAGCTGCGTAGCCAGAGTAACGATGAATGGGTGCAATTTAAATTTCGCAACGAAAAATCCGTTGACATAACCCACAATACCTCCGACTACAATAACGACCAGAATTACCAGCGGAATCGGCATAACCGGTAAATCCGGGAAAATCTTTGTGGCATAGGTAGTCGCCTGCAATAAGGACGCCGAAATACATGCAGTTAAACCTACGACACGACCTGCGGATAGGTCGGTACCAGTCAGTACGATACACCCTGCAATACCTAAGGCAATGGGAATATTCGCCGCTGACAGGGAAATAATATTTACAATAGAAGATACGCCTAAGAATCTGGAATTCTGCGTATAGGTATAAATTGCTGCTATAATAATCAAAATGTAGATAGCATTGTTGAGAAGCGTCTCACCCCAAAATCTTCTTTTATCCTTGCTATCCAGTTCTTTGTAACCCGCATAGCGAGCTTTCATATTTGCAAATGCTTTCATGTTTGGCTGGCCTCCTTTATACATATTTAGCTGCGTAAGTCATAATCTCTTCCTGGGTGGTCTCTTTGGCATCCACTTCGCCTGCCAGACGTCCACCGGACATAACCAAAATTCTGTCGCAAATACCCAACAGTTCCGGCATCTCGGAAGAAACTACGATAACAACTTTTCCTCTATTCGCCAAATCCAGAATCAACTGGTAAATCTCATACTTTGCACCTACGTCGATGCCTCGGGTGGGTTCATCCAGAAGCAGAACCTCCGGATCCGTCAAAAGCCATCTGCCCAAAATAACCTTCTGCTGGTTACCACCGGACAGAGCTCTGATCTTTGTCTCCTGAGTCGGTGTTTTGGTATGCATGGCATCAATAGACCACTGTGTATCCTTTATCATGGAACGTTTGCTTAAGTAAAAGCCCATCTTTTTATGCTTCTTCAAACTGGATATAACCGTATTCTCTCTGATGCTTAAGATTCCGAAAATACCGGTTGCTCGGCGTTCCTCTGTCAGAAGCGCAAATCCATTTTTGATGGACTCCCTTGCATTTCTGTTTCTCACTACTTTTCCGTCCAGCTTGATCGTTCCGGACTTTCTGGTGGCAATACCAAAAATATTCTCCAGTGTCTCTGTACGTCCACTTCCGTCAAGTCCTGCCAGCCCTACGATCTCGCCCTTACGTACTTTAAAAGAAACATCCTTCAAAAGGGAGTACTGGGCAGTTAAGTGCTCAACCTCCAGGGCAACCTCACCGGGTTTATTCGTCTTGGGCGGGAACTGATTGTTCAGCTCACGGCCAACCATCAGACGAATAATCTCATCCATCGTCAACTCAGAAGCCGGTTTTGTGGCTACCCAAGTTCCGTCTCTCATGACGGTGATTTCATCTGAAATTCTCAAAATCTCTGCCATCTTATGGGAGATATAGATGATACCGCATCCCTTGTCTCTCAACATGTTTATGATTTTAAATAAGTGTTCTACTTCCTCCTCTGTCAAAGATGAGGTGGGTTCGTCAAACACGATAATTTTCGAATTAAAAGAAACCGCTTTTGCGATCTCTGCCATCTGCCTCTGAGAAACGGGCATTGTACTCATAATTCTCCTGGGGTCTACATCAATTCCCAGGTCCTCAAACAGTTTTTTGGTATCATTGTAGATCTTTTTCTCATCTACCATGATTCCGGCTTTTTTCGGATAACGTCCCAGCCAGATGTTATCCATAACATTACGCTTCAGCGCCTGATTCAACTCCTGATGCACCATGGCCACTCCATTTTCCAGAGCATCTTTGGAGTTTTTGAAGTTGATCTCCTTTCCCTCCAGAAAAATGGAACCGCTGTCTTTGTTGTACATTCCAAACAGGCATTTCATCAGTGTGGATTTTCCCGCACCGTTCTCTCCCATCAGCGCATGTACCGTTCCCCTTTTTACTGTCAAAGATACGTTATCCAAGGCCTTTACGCCCGGAAACTCTTTGCAGATGTTATTCATCTGTAACAGAACATCATGCTCCATAACCTGTCCTCCAGTCTTCTATATTTAAGAAAAGGCCGCCAACCGGCTGGCGGCCTTTTCTTTCAACCTGAATTTATTCTGCTGCTGATTCGCTTTCTGCGCCAGCCTCTGTAGTTGCACTCTCTGTTGCTGCGGCATCATCGCCTGCTGCGTCACCGCCTTCTTCTCCGCTATATACACCATACGGGATATAGATCTTGTTGCTTACGTTCTCAGAGATGTTATAGGAATCCGTGTTTGCCATCAGTTCCTGTCCGGAAGCTGCGTT
>CABSEG010000104.1 GCA_902476645.1 uncultured Lachnospiraceae bacterium
TTCCCAGCGCCTTCTTTATCATATCCACCTGATCATTTTCCAGTGAACTCATGTGGCTTTTCACCTCAATCCCTTTCTCAATAAGAAAATTCAGCAGCTCCTTGTTCTGCCTTCCCAATTCCTTTGCTAATTCATGAACTCTCATTTTCGACATACTATCTACCTCCATTCCTCAGTGCTGCACAGGCTTTTTTTGATGGCATCCGCCAAACCGATATCCACGACCGCTAGAGAGGCACGGAACTCTTTTCCGATCGCCGAACCTAACTCGGCCTTGCTGCCATAAAAACAGATCGGTACTTGATAGTACGTACACATATCTTGAAACCTTTTTTTCGTATTATCGGAAGCTTCTCCGGAAACCATTACCAGCTTTGCCTGTCTCTGCTTAACTGCCTTTTCCGTAGAAAACTCTCCACTGGCCACTTTCCCTGCCTTCATTGCCAGGCTTACCAGCATCAACGTCTTATTTTGTTTCAATATTTTCGATCTCCCTCTTCAAGCTTTCATAGACAGACTGGGGGATATTCATCTTCAGAGAACGCTCCAGTCCCTTATTCTTTACTGCTTTTTCAAAGCAATCTTTGGAAAAGCAAAGATAGGCCCCTCTGCCATTTTTTCTTCCTGTTGTATCCAAAATGATCTCATCTTCCGTTGTCTTCAAGATGCGCATCATTTCCTTTTTGTTCTTCATTTCCTGACATCCTATACATTTTCGCATAGGAATCTTTCTCACATGGCTCATTGTCTTTCTCCTGGATTACTCCTTCTCAGAAGGCTGTTCTTCCATACTCTCCTCCAGCTCCCCGCTTTCAGATGTATAGTTATTGTCATAGCTCTCTTCATAATCCTCATAATTCTCAGCGTTTTCCATCGCTTCAAACAACTCATCAAATTCCCCGGACTCTCTGGCCTGGGTTTCACTCTTAATATCAATCTTAAATCCGGTTAATCTGGCTGCCAGTCTGGCGTTCTGCCCTTCCTTGCCAATTGCAAGGGAAAGCTGATAATCTGGTACAATCACCTTGGCTGTCTTCTCATCATCGTCTGCAATCACACAGATGACCTTAGCTGGACTTAAGGCATTCTCAATTAGAATGGCGGAATTTTCGTTCCAGTTGATAATATCAATCTTTTCTCCGCGCAGTTCCTCAACAATGGTATTGACTCTCACGCCGTTTAAACCCACACAGGCTCCTACCGGGTCTACATCAGGGTTATTGGACCACACGGCGATCTTTGTCCTGCTTCCTGCTTCCCTGGCAATGCTTTTGATCTCCACAGTTCCGTCACGCACCTCTGCCACCTCTGATTCAAACAGACGCTTTACCAGTTCCGGATGCGTTCTGGATACCAGAATCTTTGGGCCCTTTGGGGTGTCCTTTACCTCTAAAACATAAAGTTTGATACGCTCCGTGGGCTTAAAGACTTCTCCTTTCACCATTTCGTTTTCATTCAGAACCGCATCCACTTTCCCCAGGTTAATACTTACATTTTTGCCAAGATACCTCTGTACGATACCGGTAACCACATCTTTTTCCTTGCCATAATACTGGTTATAGAGTACCTTGCGCTCTTCCTCGCGAATTTTCTGAAGGATGACATTCTTAGCATTTTGTGTAGCGATACGTCCAAATTCTTTGGACTTAATTTCCACGTTTACGATATCACCCAGCTCATATTTGGAATCCAGCAGCTTTGCATTGGCAAGACTGATTTCCATAACCTCATCTTCTACCTTTTCCACTACCGTCTTTTCTGCAACCACGTGGAACTCACAGGTTTCCGGGTTGATGTTTACCTTCACATTGTCCGCTTTACCAAAATGGTTTTTGCAAGCCTGAATCAAAGATTGCTCGATTGCCTCTAACAGGGTATCTTTACTGATATCCTTTTCTTTCTCCAATATGGTCAAAGCTTCCAACAATTCGTTATTCATTTTTTTCCTTTTCCTCCTATTATCCGCTAAAACTCAAACGCCAGCCGTATCAGGGCAATGTCGGCTTTTTCAAATCGCATCTTATTTTCGTTATCCAATTCAATGGTTACGCTGTTATCGTCGTAGGCACAGAGCACACCAGTAAACTCCTTCTGCCTGTCAATCGGCCGATAGGTACGTACCTCTACCAGCTCCCCCATGCTCCGGATATAGTCCTTTTCTTTTTTCAACGGTCTCCCCAGTCCAGGAGAACTGACTTCCAAAATGTACGCCTCATCGATAAAATCCTGCTCATCCAGGCGGTCGCTCAAAGCCCGGCTGATTACCTCACAGTCATCCACCGTAATTCCCCCCGGTTTATCAATATAGGCTCTCAGATACCAGTTGCCCCCCTCTTTGACATATTCCACATCCACCAGTTCAAACTCATGGGACGCCACAAGAGGAAGCAGGATCTCTTCCGTTTTTTGCTCATAGCTCTCTTTCTTCGACATTTGCGCCACCTTTCTGCTCTATGCTATATCAATGGAAACTTTGTTTCCTGACTACACAAAGATGAGTGGACTTTCGCCCACTCATACTCTAGTAATATATAATCATCTATGTCAGTATAGCACTTCTTATTATAAAATGCAAGCACTTTTTTCCATGTTTTCTACTGCTGCTGATAATAATCACAATGCTCTCCAAAATATTGTGTCAAATCTTCTCCGCGTTTATACGCCTGATAGATTTCCACAAAAGTGTTGCTAAACTGAATACCGCCTTCTTTATTTAGGTGATGTGCATCCTTGAACTTATCGTTGGTGTATTCTTCCACTAAATTTCTATAATTGAGAAAATCCCAGAACTGGACTCCTCCATTTCTCGCAATCTCTGCAAAAAACTGATGGATCTCATCTGCGCTTCCGTCCTTTTGGATCTGCTTTCCCGTAACAGGAAGATACACCATGATAAACTCGATATCCTTTTCTTTGCAGTACTGGATGATTTTATTTAAATACTCCACTTCCTCCGGGTTCACCTTGTCTGCATCCCAGCTCCCTTGTGTATTCTCAAGGATTGTAAATTCCTCGCCCTTAAACACCTTTTCAGGCGCAAAAAATCCTTGACCTTGATAGGCGGTTCCGGGGTAAATATTCTCCCGGTAATCCTCAGAAAGCCTGTACTTAATGTTCTTTTTTACCAGTTTTACATTCAAATAGTCCTCCACGCGTACCGGATAGAAGGCCAGATAAGGCCACTGATCAATGGAAACGTGATCTTTCAGGTAAGCCAGCTTATAAAATGGATTTAGGCAATCATACACCCTGATTTGCGCCTTCAAACTCACCTCTTCTTTCATCATTCCTTTTGGAGAGATGCCTAGAAACACTCGTTTTACTGGATTTCTCTCACACTCCTGCTTCAAAAATAAATAGGAATCTTTTATAGATTGTGAGGCGGAAGCAATATTAAAGCTGTATCCGCCCATCTGCCGGTCCCAGATCTGTGGGGAGAGGCCATGATAAGCTGTGGACGTTCCAATAAACAACGTATCTATTTGCCCCGCACTTGCATCCAATTCCTTTTTTATGTAAGGTGCCACCTCATCCATGGGCTGATAGCAAAACTGTACAGCAGCTTTGTAGCACCCTAAAACCAGTAAAATCAGCAAAACTCTGGGAATGATTTTTTTAATACTGCGCATATTCAAACCCTCCTGCCACGTCGGTTACAAGCACTCCAAAGCTTAAAATAGAACAAAGTAAGATCAGATATATAGCCCATCGAAAGGCAAAGGGCTTTGATGAGAGCCAGTCTCTCACCATTCTCTGCTCCTGTATGCAACTGACTGCAAAAAACAGAATCAGACCGAAAAAAATATAAATCAGCTCAGTTCCCGTCATCCCCGGAAACCAGACCGCATAGGACAGGGATGGCCGAAAATCGGTTATCATTTTTCCGATCATCCCGATAGCATCGCTGGTAGACCCTGCTCCTGGAAATACCTTTAAAAAACTGACTAACAAAAAGGTTCTGCCGATACAAAACATCTGCCATGCCATCCCTTTTCCACTTATATGCAACCATTTTTTCAACGCTTGATACTGGGGAACCAGGCATGTGGAGGCAATCAGCACAACGCCATTACAGACACCCCAGAGAATATACTTCCAACTGGCATCATGCCACAGCCCCGTTGCAAACCATACAATACAAAGAGCATAAACGGAAGGAATCAGCTTGGCGATCCTTACCGGCAAAAATTTTCTTCCTTTTCTTCCAAGCTTCACTGCTGTCTTGGAAAGCGAGAGGGGATAAAAAACATAATCTCGAAACCAACTGCTTAGGGTGATGTGCCAGCGTCTCCAATATTCAGCCAGGGATTTGGAGAAAAAGGGGCGTTTAAAGTTTTCTTCCACATGAATCCCCAAAATTTCTGAAAATCCGGCGATGATATCCATATATCCCGAAAAATCCGCATACGCCTGAATGGACATATAAACGCATCCCAGAAACAGCGTCATTCCGCTGTAATCCTGATAATGCAATAAAATCCCATCTACCAGCGGCTTTAACCGATCCGCAATCACTGTTTTTTTAAACAGTCCCCAGAGCAGTCTTTGACATCCGTAGGAAAGATTGTGATAGGAAAATGTGTGTTCTGCATAAAGCTGTCCTGCTAAATGTCCAAATCTTCCAATGGGCCCCTGGGTCATTTGTGGAAAAAAAGATAAAAACAAAGCAGTCTTGCACAGATTTTTTTCGTATTTTACTTTACCCTTTGACACATCCACCACATATCCGATACTCTGCAGGGTATAATAAGAAATGCCGAGCGGTACGATAAAAGACAGCATCGGCACCTGAGACAGATGAAACTGCCCCAAAGCTCGATTTATATTTGAAATGAGAAAATCACTGTATTTTAACAAAATCAATAAGCCCACATTACATACTACGTGGAGCAAAATGACCCGGTTTCTTTTCCTCTTATTTTGTTCCTTGTACTCCCTGATATTCTCTGGACTTTCATTTCCCAGCTCGCCGATAGAATCCAGCTCCTTTCGCAGATTCCCCAACCTACGGGCCGACAGATAAGTTATCAGCGTAGTAATAAGCAGCCAGCAAATGGAACGAATTCCAAAGGAAAGATAAAAAACATAACTGGCAATCAGAAGTATCACCCACTGAAATTTTCTCACCAGCGGAAGATAATAGACAACTGCTATCACAACAAAGAATATCAGGAATGACAGAGAATTGACCGTCATGTTTATGCCTCATTCTGAAGTCTGCAAATCATTTCATACATCTGCTTTGCACTGTTAAAGTTTTCCGGTTCCATATCCTCAAAGCTAATTTCCACCTCAAAGGCCTCATTGAGCTCACCAATCAGAGAAACCATATCAAAGGAGTCCAGTACGCCGTTGTCAATCAGCTGGTTTTCCGTCTCAAAGTCAATTTCCGGCCTTAATTCGTGTAAAATATTCATTAATTTTTCCATGTCTCTTCCTCCATCTTTTTACAATGATTTAACTGTAATTGTAACGTTCCTTTCTGTATGACAATCCGCCATTCTTTTGGTTTGGTACCCTCCATACTTTCACATATGACAGAAAGGTCTTCTTTTTCTGGCAAGTCCTTATGCTCAAACAGACGGTACTCCCGAAATGAAAAACATCCTTCATTTAATTGAACCTTTGGCGGCTCCCAAACGTTCAATCCCCCGTAGTCCATCGCCCTGACAAAGGCGCTGATTTTTTTCGGAGACCAACTTAAGTCTAACCATCCGTCGTTGGGCACATCTTTTTTAAAATGGTATGCGGACTTTCTGCCCTCTTTCTGGGGCGTTCCCTCCAGCGTTCCCTCCATCAAAGGGCCAAAGATCTCCTGAAACGCCTCAAAAGCTTTCTGAATCTGCTTTCGGAACAGCCCGATAGAAGTCATTTGTTCATCCAGAGGGATCTCTTTTTGTATCAAAACAGCCCCCCTGTCTGCCCGCTCCTCCATGAAATGCCAGGTAATCCCGGACACAGTATCCTGCTCAAAAATTGCCCACGCCTCCGCATTTCTGCCCGGATGCTCCGGCAAAAGCGCCTGGTGAAGATTCACTGCGGTGATGTTTTCTTTTTCCAAAACTTTGATGGGTACCAGATATTCATTAATTGCACTCACCAACAGAATTCTTTTTTCTACTTCTTCCAATCTGACGAAGATGTCTTTGGCCCGCTTCCTAAAATACGGGATTCCTTCTTTCTTTGCCCGTCTCTCTAAAAGCCCGGAAAAAGTCTCAGATGTATCATAAAAATATAACGGAACTCCTTGCTTTTTTATGTAACTGGCACAGGATATGGCAAGATTGCCGGATCCGATAATGTATACTTCCTCAATGATCCTCATTTTGCCTCCTCCCTTCTTTTTGCCCTTCCTGGATATATATTTTCTTTAAGCGTACCCGGTCAATCTTGGCATGAGTGTTCATCGGGAGCTCTTTTAGAAAGATCAGTCTATTCGGGCACATGTATTTTGGGATTTTTTTCTGAAGTTTTTTTAAAATTTCTCCATCCTGTTCCCTGTCTGCCTGATAACACAAAACAATCTTCCCATGAGACTGGTCATACATACAACAACATTTCT
>CABSEG010000105.1 GCA_902476645.1 uncultured Lachnospiraceae bacterium
CAGGAGCTGCTGTTCTCTCTACCAGATCATGGGTCAATTCATCAAATTTTGCTCTTGTCAGGTTCATATCAAAGTGCTTAGGACCTTCTGCTGTCGCCGTAATAAATGGAAGATTGATGTTGGTGGTTGTTGCTGAAGAAAGTTCTTTCTTAGCCTTTTCTGCGGCTTCTTTCAGTCTCTGAAGCGCCATCTTGTCATTGGACAAATCCACGCCTTCATTCTTTTTAAATTCGGCCAACATATAGTCCGTAATTTTTTGATCAAAATCGTCTCCACCCAAGCGGTTATCACCGGCCGTTGAAAGTACCTCAATAACACCCTCTCCGATCTCGATGATGGACACATCAAAAGTACCGCCACCTAAATCATATACCATGATTTTCTGCTCTTTTTCATTGTCCAAACCATAAGCTAAAGCTGCTGCCGTAGGCTCATTGATGATACGTTTTACCTCCAGACCTGCGATCTTTCCCGCATCTTTCGTAGCCTGACGCTGTGCATCATTAAAATACGCCGGAACTGTGATCACTGCCTCTGTGACCTTTTCTCCCAGATAATTCTCTGCATCTGCTTTCAGCTTCTGTAAGATCATAGCTGAAATCTCCTGAGGAGAATATTTTTTATCGTCAATAGTAACCTTGTAATCCGTTCCCATGTGTCTTTTAATGGAAGAGATCGTTTTCTCTGCATTTGTAACAGCCTGACGCTTTGCAGGTTCTCCCACCAGTCTTTCGCCCGTTTTTGTAAAAGCTACCACAGACGGTGTGGTTCTGGCTCCCTCCGTATTTGCAATTACAACAGGTTTTCCACCTTCCATAACGGCTACACAGCTATTTGTTGTACCTAAGTCAATACCAATAATTTTGCTCATAATGATTCCTCCTAATTTTTTTTCATTTCCTCATATTTTTTAACGGGTTCTATATTTAATTAGCCACCTTAACCATACTATGGCGCACCACGGTATCCCGGTATAAGTAGCCTTTCTGAAATTCCTCTGCAATCATGTTCTCACCCAATGATTCATCCTCCACATGCATTACCGCATTGTGGAAGTTGGGATCAAATTGCTGTCCCACTGCCTCTATTGGCTTTACTTCCAATTCTTCCAGTACACTCATAATCTGCTTATAGATCTTCTCCATTCCCGCCACAAATGGATCTTCTTTCTGTTCCTCTGTGATCCCCTCCAGGCCTCTCTCAAAGTTATCGACAATTGGAAGTATCTTTTCAATCACACTTTTTGCGCCAATTTCATACATCCCGGACTTCTCTTTTTCTGTCCGTTTTCTAAAGTTATCAAACTCTGCCATTTGGCGTTTCAGTTTATCTGTGAGGTCTTCAATCATCACATCTTTCTTATCTTTTTTCTTTTTGAAGAAACCTTTTTTTGATTCATCGGGAGTATCTTCATCCTCACTATCCTGTCTGTCAGCTTCCCCCTCTGATTCCTCCACCGTATTTTGATCTGCCTCTTTTGCCTGATCTGTTCCTTTAACGTCATCCATTTCCGGCACATCCTCCGGTTTCTTTGTTTCCGTGGTTTCCTCTACTTCTTTTTCCATCTTTTCATCAGCCACGCTCTCTACCGCCTTCCCTAATCATTTTCCTTTTTTCCAAATAATTCATCCAGCTGTGTTGTTAACGTTTTCAGGGTAGAAACTACTTTTTCATAATCCATTCGTTTTGGACCAATGATTCCTATAGTTCCTTTCATCCCTTCCCCCAACTCATAAGTGGCGGTGACAACGCTACAGTCTTTCATAGTCTGTACCGGTGTCTCGCTTCCGATATACACCTGAATGCCCGTATTCTCTTCGTTGCTCATAGTCTCTGTAACCAGGTTGGCCAACTGCTGTTTTTCCTCGAATGCGCTGATCAACTCGCTGGCCCGCTCACTGTCGCTTAATTCCGGATACTTAAAAATATTCGTGGCCCCACTGGTGTAAATTTCCAGATCGTCATCCATCTGGATGGCCTCCGCCACCGCATCCAGCACACTGTTTACCACCGCACTGTGAATCCCTGCCTGTTCCTTTAGTTTCGCAATGGTTCCCAGATTGATCTCTTCCATGGTCAGTCCATTGAGGCTGGTATTCAATAAAATATTCAGCTTTAATATGGTTTCTCCATCCAGACCATGTTCCATATTAATAACCTTATTCTTGACCACATTTCCTTCCGTAACGACAACCGCCAAAATCTGGTCCTGGTTGATTATGGAAAGCTGAATAAATTTCAGCTTGGTTCTGTGATACGAAGGTGCAGTAATCATGGTGGCATAATTAGTATTTGTCGCCAATACCTTGGCTACTTGCTTCAAAACCAGATCCATTTTATCCTGCTTCTGAATCATCAGCTCCTTCATCTCGGATACTTCCCGCTCTTTTTCCTCCATCATGGTATCTACATAAAGGCGATATCCTTTGTCAGATGGTATTCTTCCTGCGGAGGTATGGGGCTGAAGGATATAACCCAAATCCTCCAGATCTGACATCTCGTTTCGGATGGTTGCGGAACTCAGATTTAAATCAGCATATTTGGAAATGGTTCTGGATCCGACAGGTTCTCCTGTTTCCAGATACGTCCTGATAATTGCCTGCAGGATTCGTTTTTTCCTGTCATCCAACTCTTGCATCATCAAATCCTCCTCCCCTTTTGATTATTAGCACTCATCCTTATAGAGTGCTAACATCTCATGTACATAAGATAGCACTCTGCATTTTCTTTGTCAATAGTATTTATATTTTTTTTAGAAAATATTTTCAATCCCTTTGATAACAAGAAGCTTCATTGACTTTTCTTAAAAATGTGATATAGTAGGGCTAGAATTTAGGAAAGGATACTATAAATAGTAAAGAATGTCTATGAAACGAGGAACTACACTCCCTCTTCTCCTGGTATCTGCTGGAATTATAGGACTCTTATGCATGGCCGCGCTGTTGACCATCTATATTATGGATGACTCTGCAAACGCTTCCTCTATAAAGGATCCTATGACGTCCATCTCGGCGGAAGGAAATCTCCAGATTTCACCAAGCTCTCCGGGTTCCGGGGAAAGCGGGTACCCGGAAGAGAAGCACCAATTGCTTTTTGTCGGAGATTCCAGAACGGTTGGGATGCAAAAAGCCGTCTTAGAAGCTATCCCAGAGGATCCTTGTACCTGCATCGCAATGGAGGGAGAGGGGTATCGCTGGTTTTATAATGAAGGAATCGGCCAATTGGAAGAATCCCTGTCCGAAGATCCACGGCAGGTCGTCGTGCTCAATCTGGGAGTAAACGATCTGGAGGAAATCACAAATTATATCTCAATTTACCGAGCCCTTTTTGAAGCATTTCCTCAGACTTCCTTTCACATAATGTCCGTAAATCCCGTGGACGAGGAACAATTTGACGGAGTAACAAATGAGGAAATCGAAGCCTTTAATATGCAAATTCAAGAAGCCTTTTCTTCCCAATACCTGGACTGTTTCTCTTACCTGCAAAAAGAAGGTTATGAGACCGTAGATGGCCTTCATTACAGTGAGGAAACCTACCTCAGAATTCATCATTTCGCAGTATCATCCCTATGCTAACACAGAGGGCATACGGATAAAGGGTTCCTCTTTTCCGTATGCCCTCTCAAAATAAAAACTGCGCCATCACATAATTACTTACATCCATCCCGCGATCCGTCAGCTTGATCCTCTCCCCACAGTTTTCCAACAATCCCTGTGCGACCAATGTCTCTGTGATCTGTCCATATACCATAGAATACTTTATCCCGAAATGTTTCTCAAAGTCACTTCTTCGGACTCCATCTCTTAACCGAAGACCAAGAAACATAAATTCCTCCATCTCTTCGGCTTCTGACAGGAGCTGTACCTTTTTTTTCCCAAAGTCACCACTCACGTATGCTTTCAAATCCGATGTCATGCAAAATCGTTCATGTCCCATTAATGAAGCGGCACCAAGACCCATTCCCAGATAATTCTCCCGTTTCCAATAGCCAATATTGTGACGGCACTCATATCCTTTTTTTGCATAATTGGATATCTCATATCTTTGATATCCCTTTTCAGAGAGATATTTTTCCGTGTCATAATACATCTGTCTTTCCTCTTCTTCCGATGGAAGCAAGTGACATGTTTTTCCTTCCTCTCTGCGTTTGTTCTCTTCCCCATATTGTTGGTAGAATGGAGTTCCCTCTTCTATGATCAGACTGTAGGCCGAGAGGTGTTCCGGCGAAAGAGCAAGAACCTTTTCCAGCGTTCTGCGGTAACTCTCCACGTTCTGCCCTGGCAGAGCAGACATCAGATCGATATTAATATTCGAAAATCCTGCGTTTCTGGCAGATTTATAATTCTCTAAAAACTGTTCAAAACTGTGGATCCTTCCAAGCCTTTGCAATTCTTTGTTGTCTGCGGACTGAAGCCCTATGCTGAGTCGGTTTATTCCGGCTTTTTTAAAACACACAACCTTCTTTTCACTCAGAGTTCCCGGATTTGCCTCCAAGGTAATCTCTGCGTCTTTCATAATAAAAAAAACATCCCGAATTTCTTCCATCAGACGGATCATCTCCTCCCCTTCCAGCAGCGAAGGAGTCCCTCCACCAATAAAAATACTACTCACACGTTTTCCTCCGTGCTCACTTTGCCGAATTTGACTGATCAGCGCCTCTAAGTAAGCCTTCTGAACTTCTCTGGAAGCTGGAAAAGATAAAAAGTCGCAGTAGTCGCATTTGCGGATACAAAATGGAATATGAATATATAACTGCAGCTTTTCTCTCACCATCTTCGAACCTCCTGTCTAAGAATGCCTCCATTATAACACGGTTTCATAACTTTTCAATTCTAAAATTCATTTGAAATCCCTATTGACACTGTTCACTGTTTGATATATGATGATGATATCAAATTAATATCATTTTATATTTGTGAGGAGGACACGATTATGAAAATGCAAAGTCAAATTCAGGAAGAACATATCTTACATCCACTGAACGGTCTTTTGATGCTGTTTCTTCTCCTTGTTGGACTTTTGGGCAGTGTAACCTGTTTTGTCCTGAGTATCCTGTACACAGAAGGTCCTGCGCTTGTGGTACTGATCACAGCCTCTATTCTGCTTTTTCTTCTTTGCTGTATCGGATTCGGTGGGTTAAAAATTCTCAATCCAAACGAAGCGTTGGTGTTAGCTTTGTTTGGAAACTATTACGGAACTTTGAAAAAGGATGGATTTTTCTTTGTGAATCCTTTCTGCACTGCTATTAACCCCACCGTCAAGACGTATACGCCAACCACTACAAGTACCTCCGCTGGCATCAACTTAAACTTAGGGAGGGAAACAAGCAAAAAAGTCTCTCTAAAGACTATGACCCTAAACAATGAAAAGCAGAAGGTCAATGACGAGCAGGGAAATCCCGTTGAAATAGGAACCGTAGTGATCTGGAAAGTGTCAAACGCCACAAAGGCTGTTTTGAACGTAGAAAACTATAAGCGTTATCTCTCAATTCAATGTGATGCCATTACCAGAAATGCGGCAAGATGCTTCCCTTATGACGCTGCTGAGGGCATTGACGAACGTTCTCTGCGCGGAAGCAGTCAGGAAGTGGCAGATATTATGAAAACAGAACTTCAGGAAAAAGTGGATGATGCCGGGATTCTGATTCTAGAAGTGCGCATTACACATCTGTCCTATGCCCCGGAAATTGCTTCTGCTATGCTTCAGAGACAGCAGGCGGCGGCCATCATCGATGCCCGTCAGAAAATCGTAGAGGGCGCTGTGGGTATGGTGGAAATGGCGCTTGACAAATTGAACGAACATGATATTGTAACATTAGACGAAGAGCGCAAAGCAGCCATGGTCAGCAATCTGCTTGTGGTGCTCTGTGGAAATAAAGACGCGCAGCCTGTAGTCAACAGTGGCTCGCTCTATTAAACCAGGAAGGAATGATGGCAGCTTATGGAAAACAAGCCGAGGGAAAAAGCCAAAAAGCAAGTTCCCTTAAGACTGTCAGCAAGTCTTTGGAATGAATTGGCCCAGTGGGCAGAGGATGATTTTCGTTCTGTTAATGGACAGATTGAGTACCTCTTGACAGAATGTGTAAAACACCGAAAGAAAGCAAAAAATCAGGATGGACATTAAGGGGAGTATCCTAAATGCGGCCTGATAAAAAAGAGGGTGTCGCAAAATCATCCAATTAGATGATTGAGCGGCGCCCTCGCTCTG
>CABSEG010000106.1 GCA_902476645.1 uncultured Lachnospiraceae bacterium
TATGTTTTGGGGGCTATGTTCATCGTCTTTGGTTTGACCCATATTGTGCTTTATTTTCTCAAGGATCGGATGAATTCTTTCCTGCAGATGGATCTGGTATCCGGGGTTTTTGGAATTGCAGCCGGTATTTTTGTGCTGGTAAAGCCCAAATTGGTGATTGAGCTTTTGCCGTTTCTGGCGGGAGTTTTGATGATCCTGGGTTCTGTCATCAAATTGCAAAATGCGCTGGATTTGAAAAGACTGACCTTTGGAAAATGGTATCTTGGGCTTGGGGCGGCGGCAATCATGCTTTTGATGGGTGTGATTTTGGTTATCAATCCGTTCGAAACCATGCGGGTAATTGTGGTTTTGATGGGTGCCGGAATGTTGGTAGACGGTGCGGTAAATATTTTTCATATGATTATGATTCAACATATGGTCCGGAAAATGCGAAAGGCCATGGAAGATGAATATCAGATTACAGATTAAACAAGTCTTCGGCAAAAGACAGGGAATACACTGGCTTTGCCGGAGATTTTTTATGTTTATGCGTGGAATTTAAAAAGTGGGCCGGATTCTTTTGTTGACCTTTAGTTTTAGAGATAGTAGAATAGACATCAAAGACAGAGAGGAGAATATTCATGAAAAGAGCCATTAAGACAGTGGTGGAGGGGAAATCCCTTTCACTGGAGGAAGCAAAGAGAGTCATGGATCTGATGTTGGGGGGACAGGCCACCCAGGCCCAGATTGGAGCATTTTTGACAGGTCTTCGCATGAAAGGCGAAACATTGGATGAAATTGTGGGGTGTGCTACAGTGTTGAGGGACCGGGCCGAGCACATTTCGCCCAATGCAGAGAATTACGTAGATATCGTGGGAACCGGTGGAGACGGGAGTAACTCTTTTAATATCTCCACTACCTCGGCTTTTGTAGCGGCAGGCGCCGGTGTTCCTATCGCAAAGCACGGAAACAGGGCTATTTCCAGTAAAAGCGGCTCAGGCGATGTACTGGAGGCATTGGGGGTTAATATTATGTCAGAACCATCGCAGGTGGAAAAAGCAGTGGAAGAAGTGGGGATCGGCTTTATGTTTGCTCCTGTATTTCACAAATCAATGCGTTATGTAAGCCAGGCCAGAAGTGAGATGGGAATTCGCTCCATTTTCAATATTTTAGGTCCTCTGTCCAATCCATCCGGCGCAAAAAATCAGGTAATTGGTGTTTTTAACCCGGACTTAACGGAGGTATTCGCCCAGGCAATGCGGATGATGGGCGTGCAGAGAGCGCTGGTAGTAAATGCCAGGGATGGAATGGATGAAATTTCCACGGCCTCTGATACAGTAGTTTCAGAAATAAAAGACGGAAGAGTGGTAAACTATATACTGACACCGGAGGAATTTGGATTTGAACGCACGATTTTGGAGTGTCTTCAGGGAGGCGATGCCAGGACTAATGCGGAAATTACCTTGGATATTTTAAAGGGATCCACCGGACATCGCAGAGATATCGTTTTGCTAAACGCTGCGGCCACAATCTATGTCAGCGGCAGAGCAGACTCCATTGCCGAGGGGATTGAGATTGCCAAAGATTCCATTGATTCCGGAAAGGCGCTGCAAAAGCTTCAGGATCTGATCGCTTTTACCAATCAGGCAAAAGGGGAGAACTAAGAGATGAAGTTACTGTTTGTGTCGCTGGGATGCGATAAAAACCTGGTGGATTCCGAAGTCATGCTTGGACTGTTGCAAAAACGGGGCTATCAGATGACTGATGTGGAAGAAGAGGCGGAGATTATCGTCATCAATACCTGTTGCTTTATCGGTGACGCCAAAGAAGAGAGTGTGCAAACCATTTTGGAGATGGCAGAGTATAAGAAGTCGGGAACATGCAAAGCACTGATTGTAACCGGATGCTTGGCACAGCGCTACCAGAGGGAGATTTTAGATGAAATTGAACAGGTGGATGCGGTGCTTGGGACCACCACCTATGATGAGATTTTAAAAGCCGTGGATGAGGCATTGGCAGGCCGCCGCCTGTTGGAATTTCATGATTTGGGCTTACTGCCGGATACAAAGGGAATTTCCAGAGTTTTAACTACAGGAGGACATTTTGCGCATCTGAAAATCGCGGAAGGATGTGACAAGCATTGCACCTACTGTATCATTCCGAAAATCAGAGGACATTACCGCAGTGTTCCTATGGAGCAGTTGGTGAGAGAAGCGGGGAAACTGGCCGAACAGGGCGTGAAGGAGCTAATTTTGGTTGCCCAGGAGACAACCCTTTACGGCAAGGATCTTTACGGGGAGAAATCTCTGCACAGACTGTTAAAAGAACTCTGTAAAGTAAAAGGAATCCGTTGGATTCGCATTCTATACTGCTATCCGGAGGAGATTTATGATGAGCTGATCCAAACGATCCGGGAAGAAAAAAAGATTTGCCATTATCTGGACGTGCCTATTCAACATGCGAATGATGATATGTTAAGACGTATGGGGCGAAAAACTACAAAGGCACAGTTGATCTCAATCATAGAAAAATTGCGCAGTGAGATTCCGGATATTGCCCTTCGTACGACACTTATCAGCGGTTTCCCGGGTGAGACAGAAAAACAGCATGAAGAACTGATGGAGTTTGTGGACCAGATGGAGTTTGACCGGCTTGGCGTCTTTGCCTATTCTGCGGAGGAGGGTACACCTGCCGCCTCAATGGAAGATCAGATTCCGGAAGAAGTCAAGCAGGAGAGAAGAGACCGGATTATGGAGCTTCAGCAGGAAATTTCCTTCGAAAAATCCCAGGACCAAATCGGCAGAGAGCTGGTGGCGATGGTTGAAGGGAAAGTTGCAGATGAAAACGCATACGTGGCCAGAACCTATGCGGATGCCCCGGATATTGACGGTTATCTGTTTATCAATACAGCGGAACCTTTGGTATCTGGAGACTTTGTCAGGGTCCGGATCACGGGCGCATTAGAATACGATTTGATAGGAGAACTAGTAGAATGAATGTACCAAATATGCTGACGATTCTTCGCGTCATCCTGATCCCTTTTTTTGTTGTCTTTATGCTTTTTGACATCACATTTGCAGACAACTATATTGCTTTAGCCATCTTTGTGGTGGCCAGTTTGACAGATATGCTGGACGGGTATCTGGCCAGAAAAAAGAATCAGGTAACCAATTTCGGAAAATTTATGGATCCTCTGGCGGATAAGCTGCTGGTATGCACAGCTCTGATTTGTCTGATGGAACTGGATCGGCTGCCTTGCCTGGTGGTGATCATTATCATTGCCAGAGAATTTATTATCAGCGGCTTTAGGCTGGTTGCCTCGGATAATGGAATTGTAATCGCTGCCAGCTGGTGGGGAAAATCGAAAACCATCTCCCAGATGATTATGATTATCGTTTTGATTTTGGACTTTGGAGAGCGTTTTGCCGTGGTGGAAAACGTACTGATTTATCTGGCTTTGATTCTGACCGTGGTCTCTTTAATTGATTATATCCTGAAAAACAAACAGGTTCTGAGTATGCAGGACTAAAGAAAGCTGGAGGAAAAACTTATGATCGTGGAACTGATCTGTGTGGGAACTGAAATATTGTTGGGAAATATCGTAAACACCAATGCTTCTTACCTGGCAAAAAAATGTGCCTTATTAGGTTTGTCTCTGTATTACCAGACTGTGGTGGGGGACAACGAGGAGCGACTAGCTCAGACCCTGGAGCATGCCATGAAACGCTCTGATATTATCATATTAAGCGGAGGGTTGGGGCCGACAAAGGATGATCTCACCAAGGAAACTGTGGCGAAAGTGCTGGGGCTTTCTCTGAGAGAGGATAAACATACCAGAAAGCGCATTGAAGAGTATTTTAAAAACAGCCATGTAAAGATTATCACAGATAACAACTGGAAACAGGCGTTAGTTCCTGAGGGGGCTATCGTGGTAGATAATAAGAATGGGACCGCTCCGGGACTGATTATGAAGGACGGAAAAACGTCTGTGATTTTACTTCCGGGCCCTCCCAATGAGCTGGTTCCCATGTTTGAACAGGATATTTTCCCCTACTTAAACAAGTTGCAGCCGGAGATCATTTGTTCCTCTATGGTAAAGATCTGCGGATTGGGTGAGAGTTATGTGGAAACACAGATCGCAGATCTTATCGCAGAGCAGTCGAATCCCACCATTGCTCCCTACGCAAAAACGGGAGAGGTGCATTTAAGAGTGACCGCGAAAGCCTCTGATGAGAAAGAAGCCAAAAAACTGATGAAACCGATGATAAAAGAACTCAAAAACCGGTTTGGCTCCAATATTTATACCACGGAAGAAAAGAAATCCCTGGAAGAATGTATTGTAGAGCTTCTCATGGAGAAGGGTCTGACGCTGACAACGGCAGAATCCTGTACAGGTGGGGCGTTGGCAGCAAGGTTGACGAATGTTCCAGGCGTCTCGGAAGTCTTTCGACAAGGATTTGTCACGTATTCGAACAGGGCGAAAAGGAAGCTTCTGGATGTGAAGAAAAGTACGTTAAAGGAATACGGAGCCGTCAGCGATAAAACAGCCAAGGAAATGGCCAAAAACGGGGCCTTCATCACGGGCTCAGATATCTGTATCTCTATTACTGGAATCGCAGGTCCCGGCGGAGGAACGGATCAAAAACCGGTGGGGTTGGTATACATGGCCTGCTCTTATAAGAATCAGGTGACGGTAAAAGAATATCACTTTAAGGGAGATCGCTTTAAGGTGCGGGAGAGTTCTGTGGTGAATGCTCTGATCTTACTTCGGGATCAGATTTTAGCAGAAGAAGGAAAGGCCGACACGAAATAGTCCGTGACGGCCCCGAGATTATTTTAATAGTTTCATCATAGACCGGATGCGATCCATTTTTTCAATTTCCTGTGGACTTTTTCCCATTTTCAGGACCTCAATGATGGCATCCATCTCTTCCTGGGAAAAGGTCATTCCCTTAGATTTACTTTGTGAAGCTGCTGCCAGCAAAAATGGCAGCAGCTCATTTTGACTTTTATCCTTTGACTGATCAGCCATGGACAGCAGCATCTGGAGCTTGGCAGGATCAATATGTTTTAGATTGGGATGATTCAGTAAATTTGGATCTGACATGGATACTCCTTTCAAGTGGATGAAAACATAGATTGATATGTTTGAAATAGTTCCATCTGTTCCGGCGTCAGGAGAGACTCCGCTATATTCGATGCTCCGTCCTGATTTTGAAAAGCAGACATCAGCTCCAGTGCCTGCATCATTTGGAGAAATTGCTGCATTTTTTCCCGTTTCACCGGGGAACAGTAGCGGCAGATATCCTGAAGCATATCTGACGGTGTGCTATTGGGAGGAGTGGAACAGATGCTCATGTCCGAGGGCTGTCGGTAAAATTGCAGGATATTTTGCAGCTCCATGACCTTAATGTAAACGGCCAGGGGTTGCTGAAGGGATGGCTCAAGATAAGGGAGGGCTGCCTTTAACATAAGAAACTCTTCCCCATTGGCGATGCGGTCAATGGCCGGGATTCCGGGAAACTCCTCTTCCATAAAATGCCTCGGTTTCATGTTTCTTTCTAAAACTATATGTGTGTCAGACGAATGTTATGACAGGCAGCAAAAAAATTCATATAGTAATAAGGGGGAATCGTTTCCTCATTAAGTGAGAAGGAGTTTGTCATGAAAACCAGGCTGATTATAGAGGGAAATGCAGTGTATGAAATTGATGAAGAATGTATGGAGCGAAAGAAAAAAGAGAGGGAAGAACAGATACGTAAGAGAGAACAGAAAGAACAGAAAAGAAATTAGGGGCTGTTGCAAAAGTAGATAGATAATCTACTGGAGCAACAGCTCCACTTTTT
>CABSEG010000107.1 GCA_902476645.1 uncultured Lachnospiraceae bacterium
AAAAGTTTGCGTGTTCTGTGGAAAAGAGAACAACGAGATCGATTACAAGGATGTAAATAAGTTAAAGAGATACGTGTCTGAGAGAGGAAAAATCCTTCCCAGAAGAATCACAGGAAACTGTGCAAAGCATCAGAGAGCCCTGACTGTGGCGATTAAAAGAGCAAGACATATTGCGCTGATGCCTTACGTACAGGACTAATGGAAAACAGACCGGAATCCCGCTTCACCCGCTGGATTCCGGTTTTTTTAGTTCTTTTAGTAAAAGATATGGATATCTGGGAATGATCACGGCTCAGTGGGACGGGAACAGATGACTATACATTATTGGAATTTGCGTTAGAAATGCAGTAGTGGTAAGGGAGTGTAAAGGACCGTAGAAAGCAAATGCAATGAAATCATAGCGTGACAAAGCGTTTCAGTGTGTTATAAGCATAGTTTGAAAAAGCAATGAAAGCATAATTGATTGAAAATTATCAGAATAGATATAAAAGAAAAGACAAAAATGGTAATTTATGGAAAACAGAAAATAATTTACAAAAATGATTGACAAATATTGAATTCCGAGTTATCATAAGGTGCAACATCGCAAAACATAGATGGAAACAGCGTCGAGACCCATTCGGTTTAGGCGCTGTTTCTCGTTTTAATATGCCGTATAGACCAAAAGGAACCCCCGGGGAGGGAGAGCTTGACGCTCTTCGTCCCCGGGGGGATTTCGTGAAATATATTTAGAAGCCGGCAATCTTTTCTGACGCAAACTGCAAGATAAGAGAGACGTCCTTGGTATCTGCAATACCGTCCCCGTTGACATCCGCGCTCGCAAAAGCCGCCGGATCCAGAGCGTTTATCTCTGCTGCGTATTGCAAGAGGTTGGTAGCGTCCCCTGTTTCCACAGTGCCATCCCCGTTCACATCCCCTTTGAGACGAACCTCTGTGATCTGTTGGGTCAGCCTCTGAACAGCCTGTACAACGTCTTCCTGGGTGGCATTGTCGTTCTGGTAAACTTCCTCAGCCGCCCTTAGGGCAGCATCCAGTCCCTCAATGGTAGAGGGCACATAGGAATCCTTTGTATCCAGAAATGTTTTCGCTTTTGCGATGACGGACTCCAGGGCTGCCTTATTTCCCTTACGTTTAAGGTTCCTAATTGCGGATACGAGATGAGCGTAAGCCGTTGGGATGGCATCCTCATCACGGTTAGAGTTCTTTACAACCGCCTGAGCTTCTGCGATAGCCTCCCGCAGAACGGAAAGGCTGTTTTCCGTATAGTCCTGGTTTAGGAGAGGGACAGAGGCTTCCAACAGACTCTCCAGAGAAACCAGGTCCGCCTTTCTTGCCAGCTTGGCCAACTCATCTAAGATGGCGTAGGCTGCCTGATCAATCTGATCCTGGCTGGCAGCAGAATCTGCCAGGATGATATTTCCGGCTTCCGCGGCTGCTTTCAGACTCTGCGCCTCCCCTTCATAGTCTCCTGATAAGGAGAGAATGCTTTCTGCTGCTTCCAAAGCCGTCTGCAGATGAAGCTTCTGTACACCGTATTCCAGGCCGCCGAAAGCTTTGACTAAGGTATTGATTGCCATTGTCAGAGCCTGCTGGGATGCAGAGGGATCTGAGACAGTCACTTTGGCTGTGTGAAGAGCCTCCGATACCGCCTTCCAGCTTTCCTCTGAATAAGCGGAAGAATCCAGTCCTTCTATCTGAGCAATCAGCATCTGCAAATTGGCCCGGATGGTTTCACTTAAGGAATCTTCAGCACCTAAATATTGAAGAGTCAGAGAGTCATAGCAGACACTGTTTTTAACAGTTCCACGGGCTGTCGTCATGTTGGTATCATACCAATCGTCCACATTATAGCGAATCTCGATGGTGTGCGTTCCCTTTTCCAGGTGGATAAACAGATATGGACTCTGCTGGAAATCAAAGTTTACGATGGGGAAGACCATAGTTCCCACATCCGTTCCATCCACATAGATGGAACGGATACCACAGTCCTGACCGGAAGTGGCGTCCCCGAAGTTATTATAGATCAAACTGATCTGATACCTACCCGTCGCCGGTGCCTCCACCGTGAGCTTGAGATCTGTCTTTTTGGCTAAGAAGTCAACCACGTAGCCCGTTCCGGTAAAACCGGCCGCGGTAGCTTCGAAGTTTGCCGGGTTATACTCCCCTTCTTCCGCTTCATACGTCTGTTTACTGTGCTCCGGAGAAATGAGAATTGGCTTTGACAGCTCAGAGGAAATCCCGTTTTCATCCACGGCCACCAGACTGTATGCACCATAGACATCTCTGGGAGGACGGTAGCTTCCGCCGCTGACCGGGATATATTCTTTTCCGGTCCAAAGTTTATAAGTATATTCCGGGTTCTCTTCCCAGATCAGAGTGCCGTCGGCGGTTTCTGTCAACACCGGAAGATCAGGGCAGACAGCCCAGCTATCCTCTTCCAGATGAATCTTACTTCTATGACCACTGTCTGCTACTGTCATAACGATGTCATAAGTGCCTGAGGCATCAGTGGGAAGCATATAGTCCAGCGGCTTTTCTTCTCCGTTTACGGTGATTGAGGTCAGCGTATCACCAGTTCCGTTTACTGTCAGATTTAAGATGGCGTCCCGGTAAGGATAATTGGTCAACGAGTAGGGACCCTCCATCCAGTCCGGGGCATAGGGGGAAAACGTGATACCGTCCTGTGTATAGGACATTCCAAAGAGAACCCGATAGTACCCGGCAAGGGTGCCTCCGATAGACCATAGTTGTCTGTCTGAATGCAAGCCTTCCCCTGTCTCGAAATCAATGACCTCCTTATTGGTCAGACTCATCCCTGCGCCTCGCACACAGGATTTCAGGATTTCCTCTGCAAGCTGAAGATTTCCGTTCTCCTTTGCGCCGATCATCATGGTTGCCTCCCAACCTGGCCAGACGCCCCGGTTATGATAAATTGTGGAAGCTTGTCTTCCGTTTTTCTGGGGCCAAACCGTGTCGGCTCCATAGACCACCAAAGGATAATGTTCCATAATTGCCTGCTTTTGCTCTTCATCGGCGATGTCGAACATTAAGGCGTAGCCGTTGGCAATGACATCCACCTTGTCCGCCACAGGAGAACCCATATATTCCGGGTATTCCCAGGAGGCGTACATGCCTCTGTCTTCCAGCCAGAGACGCTCGTTGATTGCTTCTGTCAGATCCTTAGCCTTTTTTTCCCAGTCTGCAATCTCT
This sequence comes from uncultured Lachnospiraceae bacterium, assembly GCA_902476645.1. Classification (GTDB taxonomy): domain Bacteria; phylum Bacillota; class Clostridia; order Lachnospirales; family Lachnospiraceae; genus CABSEG01. The sequence goes on from CABSEG010000107.1 coordinate 3,211, forward strand.
GCTTCCTCTTTCCCCAGGATTTTTGCAGATTCTGCCATGATCTTTAAGGCTTGGGCAAAGATAATATTCGCATTTGCGGCTTTTGAATCCGCGATGTTGAAGATGCTGTCTTGCTCTGTCTCATCCATCCAGTCGGGATAAGTCTTGGAGCGGTGATCAAGACCGCCTGTTTCGCCCTTAAACAGTCCTGAATCCGGATCATAAGCCACATGGTAGTCTTGTTCCAGAGTATTTTTGGATACCTCGTAGATTTGCTCTAAAAATTCCTTATCGCCGGTCACCTTGTAGAGTTCCCAGCCTGCAATCTCCATGATAATCCGGTCAATGGAGGCCGGATAAGACCCGCCGGTTCCGGTATCTTCTTCCCAGATCTGCGGGGTTGTGGTTCCTCCGATGATTTTTTCCAGAATGCTGTTTTTGGTTTCCTCAGGGAAAATCCACGCCAGAGAATATTGTACTGCCATGGCCGTATCCCTGGTCCATACTTTGTGCCAATTGGTACCGGTCCAGAAGACATCCCCGTAGATTCCCGGATTGATATTCAAAAGACTTTCTTCCAGAGTCAGATTATAGACGGCCTCCATAATGGGCATCTGATCTGCCACGAAACGTGGCTCCTCACTCAAATCCTCTGAAAGAGTCCAGGTACGCGCGGAGCCTTGCTGTGTGACAGTGATGCTGGTTCCATCCGTGGATACGGCGGTACCGGTAGTTCCCTTGATCTGTGTACCCTCTATGGAATACTGGTGAGAAGAGGCGGGAACATGAAACTGCCACTGGGCGCTGTACCATTTAATCAGGGTATCCTCGGTGGCCAGAACTTGTCCGGGATAATCTGCCTGGTACTCCAGATTCAGACCGCACCGGCTATACTGTTTGTTAAAGAGCACCAGATAATCGCCCACCTTTCCCACACTCCATTTACCTGTATCCAGGGTGTTTCCGTCCTCTGTGGCTGATACAGCCTGGCTGTCTTCTGTCATCACCAGATACCTTCCGCTGGACAAATTCTGAATAGTGTACCAGCCTTCCTGATCGGGAATCAGATTCCATTGAGCCTGAGAGCCGGAATAAATTTTCTCGCCTACATCTGCATAGCGAACGGTACCATCCTGTTCAGCGATTCGCTGATTTTTCCATCGGTTATCCAGGTAGACGCCTTCATAACTGTCCTGTTCCCGGACGATTTTATCAGAATTTAAATAAGAAATAGTCAACTTATCCAGATTCCAGGTTTGTGCCATATTACTTATGGTGATTTCCCGGACTCCGGGTTCCAGCCATAGAGACAGGGAAATATCCTGATACATGTTCCAGTTTCCTGTGTTGGGCACGACTGCTTCCTCGGAAATGGAGCCGCCGCTGTTGATAAGCACCTTGCCCTGGCTTTGGATCGTTCCGACGGTCAGTATCACTTGATAATTTCCGGCTTTCTCGACCTCCACCTGATAGGTAAGACAATCCAGAGCATCAAAATCTCCCACATACTTGCCCCCGCTGGCATTACTGTTGTTTGTCAGCACGCTGATATCTCCGGAATAGCGGATATAGTCTTCCGCCTCCAGGGTAATCCCCTCCTCCGATGCCTGCGCAGTTGATGGACAGAGAGGCACGGCTGATAAAAGCAGAGATGCTGACAGCCCGATAGCCCACCAATTCTTTTTCCAGTTCCTTTTCATTGTTTTCCTCCTTTCAACATGTGGTGCCGTCAGGTGGGAACATTTCCTTTTTAAACCTGACGCTTATGATACTTCTATAATAATATAAAACGTAGCGGGAAGGAATATAAAATTCTATGTGTTCATATAAAATTTTTTGGATTATGTCGCGCCATTCTTTTTGCGCTGAAAAGGCAAAAATAGACTGCAAAAGTGTAAATTAAAGAAAAAAATCGAAAAAAATAAAAAAAAGTAAAAATAGGTGTTGACAAACCAGGGAACAGGTGGTATCCTATGGAAGCTGCTTCGGTGAGGCGGCAAACGAACAAGTCAGAACCTTGATAATTGAACAGCGAAACAACCTTGAAAATCCAAAGAGATTCAAAGGCGAGCATGAGAATGCGACCTAAAAAACAGTAAAGGGATAAATTAGCCAAGGGTTGATTTTGACCTGGAACAAACATTCTATTTGAGAGTTTGATCCTGGCTCAGGATGAACGCTGGCGGCGTGCTTAACACATGCAAGTCGAGCGAAGCACTTAAGTTTGATTCTTCGGATGAAGACTTTTGTGACTGAGCGGCGGACGGGTGAGTAACGCGTGGGTAACCTGCCTCATACAGGGGGATAACAGTTAGAAATGGCTGCTAATACCGCATAAGCGCACAGGACCGCATGGTCTGGTGTGAAAAACTCCGGTGGTATGGGATGGACCCGCGTTGGATTAGCTAGTTGGTGGGGTAACGGCCTACCAAGGCGACGATCCATAGCCGGCCTGAGAGGGTGGACGGCCACATTGGGACTGAGACACGGCCCAGACTC
>CABSEG010000108.1 GCA_902476645.1 uncultured Lachnospiraceae bacterium
ATGGCAGATTTAGAGAAGGTAGGTGAAGCGTTATGTCAGAAGTAAAGAAGATTGCAACCAGAGAAAGCTATGGAAACGGACTGGTGGAGCTTGGAGCAGAGTATGAAAATCTGGTAGTGCTGGATGCAGACCTGGCAGCCGCCACCAAGACAGGAATTTTTAAGAAAGCATATCCCGAGCGCCATATTGACTGCGGAATCGCCGAGTGCAATATGGCAGGTATCGCCGCCGGCCTGGCAGCTTCTGGGAAGATTCCGTTTATGAGTACATTTGCCATGTTTGCGGCAGGGCGTGCTTTTGAACAGGTGAGAAACTCCATTGGATATCCCCATTTGAATGTGAAAATTGGCGCTACTCATGCGGGAATCTCCGTGGGAGAGGACGGCGCTTCCCATCAGTGCAACGAAGATATCGCATTGATGCGTACCATCCCGGGTATGGTGGTGATCAATCCCTCGGACGACGTGGAGGCCAAAGCCGCCCTGCGCGCTGCTGTAGAACATGAGGGACCGGTGTATCTGCGCTTTGGGCGTTTGGCTGTTCCTGTGATCAATGACCGCCCGGATTATAAGTTTGAACTGGGTAAGGGCGTTGTATTAAGAGAAGGAACGGATGTGACCATCATCGCCAGCGGACTTCCGGTATCTGCTTGTCTGGAAGCGGCAGAGAAGCTGGCGGCAGATGGAATTAATGCCAAGGTCATCAACATCCATACTATTAAACCCCTGGACGAGGAACTGGTAGTTGCCGCGGCAAAGGAGACAGGGAAAGTTGTGACAGTGGAAGAGCATTCCGTTATTGGAGGCCTCGGAAGCGCGGTGTGCGATTGTCTGAGTGAGAAGGCACCCACAAAGGTGATGAAGATCGGAATTCAGGATGTGTTTGGAGAGTCCGGACCTGCAGTGGCATTGCTTGCCAAGTATGGTTTGGATGCTGAGAGTATCTATCAAAAAGTAAAAAACTTCGTATAGAATCTGATACAGGGCGGGGAAAATCCTCGCCCTGTTTTTCTGGCCTTTTTACATGAGATAGTCAGAAATGAGATTTGCCGCATAGGCGGCGCTGCTGTCCTGCTCGCTTGCGGCTGTTTTGCAGGGGGCAGCATAAGTAAAACGGGAGTGGCGGTCATCCTCGGGCGCATAGGGGGTACAGGCATACTGAATTCCTCCCGCAATCTGTTCTGCAATCGAGATAATCCAGGAAAGTCTCGCAGTTTGCAGGGACAGGTGGGAGAATCGTCCTGAAACGCCTACAATCCCGGTGATGAATAAATCTCCCACTTCGGACAGAGCTTTGTTGACGCCGGCCCCAGGACAGATACTTCCTTTTCCTACGGTAATGTACCCCTGATGTTCCCTGGTTCCAAGGGAAGCGTCTATGGCGATGATGGGATGTCCTTTATGCATTTTGTGGATCTGTTCCATGGTTTCATCCAGATTCAGGGCGTGAACAGGCAGCTCCAGAGTTCCATAGACTGGCAGTTTCTTATAGTAGCGATTTTTCAACCAGGACCCGATCATGGGACCGAGACTGTCGCCTGTGACCCGGTCGCTGCCAATGCAGAGAAATACAGGTGAGAGAGCGAACCCTTCCAACATCTCAGACAGATGGCTTCCCAAAATCAGGGAAGCCTCTTTTTTGGAAGCATCAATATAGTGGATTTGTTTACACGTTCTTTTTGACATGGCGGGATCCTTTCTGTGCGTTTTCTAAAGTGTATCCAGAGCCGGGGGAAAATATTCAGGATATTGGCAATGGGAAACGCAGGAAAATGTCGGAAAGATTTTGGATTTTGGGTACAGGATATGCTAAATTCCGCAGAAGAGTTGTGTTAGTATGGTTCCTACAAAGGAGCGTGTATAAATATGATAGAAATGACTTATAAGGGGAACGCAAAAGAAAAAGACAATAGTGTACGCCAGATGATTCCCAAGAATATTCGTCAGATCGGAGAGGTAGGCAAAGAACGAAAGGTATACCTGGAGGATTATGCGGTTACCTATATGCAGCAGGTATCTATGGCCATACTGTTAGGGGAGATCCGGGAGAGCGACGGTATTCAGTACGTATTTGTAAACGGGGCAGTGAGGGTGGAAAGCTCTGCGCCGGAGGAGACAGATTGGGAACAACTTTACCGGGAGGTAAAGGAGCATTTCGGAGACCGGGAAATCATCGGCTATTACAGGAAAATGGACGAAGAGCCTGCGGAGATATCAGGGGAAGTAGAGGAACTATTCCGGACCAGATTTTCAGAAGAAGGAAATATTCTGGTATTAAGGGACATGCCGGAAGATGAAAATGTTATTTTTCTGGTGGAAAACGGTTTGTTGAAAAAACAGCCTGGATATTACATTTATTATGAAAAAAACCAGGCTATGCAGGACTATATGGTGGATCATGGACAGGGACACTCGGTGGAGAACGAGGAGGAAGTTTCAGACAAAGCGATTAAAAATTTCAGAAAGATCATCGGGGAAAAGAAAGAAGAGAAGGGGCCTGAAAAACAAGAGACCACAAAGGCAACTCCGCCCAAGTTTCTCTATGCTGCCAGTACCTTTATGGTTTTGGTTATTGCCGTGATCGGAGTTACGATTATGAATAATAACGACAAGATGAATCGAGTGGAATCCACGCTTTCCGATATGGCAAAGCAGACGGAAAGTTTGGGGGAAGAAGGAAGTATGGAGGCTAGCGCAAACAGCGCGACGGAGAAAGAAAACGTGAATGGGCAGGAGCAAACCAATACGGAGACCGAGCGTGAAAAGACGCTTCTAAAAGAGGAGACCGAGGAAGAACTTTCCACTCCGTCTGCGTCGGATACGGCACAGACAGAGACTGCCAGTACTGAGACGGAAACGGGAAACACCTCTCAGACGTCGAAGGAGACGGAAAAGCCTGTGGACGTCCAGAATACGGCGTCCACAGCGGAGACGGAAACCACACAGCAGACGGAAGCCGCACAGGCCAGCAGTATGTCGGGAGCTTACCAGTCCTCCTACACAGTCAAGTACGGGGATACCCTTGCTAATATATGCAGGATGTATTACGGAAATGTGGATAAATTGGATGAAGTATGCAGATTGAATGGAATTACGGATCCCAATACCATAATCATGGGACAAAAAATCGTGCTTCCGTAGACATGCCACGTGGTCTGTGTTATACTACAAAGTATGTCACTTGAGCGAAGAAATGATACAAGCCTTAGGTTTGCCGCGGAAGGGCGGCGCTGGAGGATAAGATGAAAAATAGAATGAGAGATTTCTTTAGAAGAAAAATACATAGGAATGGAAAGGAAGCGGAGAAAAAAAAGGATCAGCAGGAAAGCAGAGAGACGCCGGTAAGTCGGGAAGAACCTGAGAAGGAATACCCGGTAAAAAGGATATGGACTTTTGGGGAAGATGGGGAGAGCCTCTGGGAAAAGATCCGGCAGCACCGGAAGATGCTCAGAAACCGTTGGGCAATTTTGGGGAGCGTGCTGGTGCTGATCCTGTTATCCGGGGGACTGTACTTGAATTTTCATGTGGCTAAGTCCTACTCTGTGCTCCATTCAGAGAAGAGAAATGATATCAATGGAACGAGATATGAGCGCTTTGGAAAAAACCTGCTGAAGTACAGCTCGGACGGAGTTTCTTGCCTGACCGACAAGGGTGGAACCCTATGGAGCAGTACTTTCAGCATCCAAAGTCCGCTGCTGGATATCTGCCAGAACACAGCGGCAATCGGTGAGAAAGATGGAACCCAGGTTTTTATCTATAATCAGGATGGCCAAGTGGGACAGTTTCAGACCCTGCTTCCGATTGAAAAAATCCGTGTGGCCAGGCAGGGAGTCGTAGCCGTGATCCTGGAAGACAGGGAAAGCACATGGATTAACTTTTATGATTCAGAAGGAGAATTGATTGCGGAAAACCGTACCTCACTGGAAGAGTCCGGATATCCGCTGGATATTGCGCTCTCTCCTGATGGAAGGAAAATGATGGTGGCTTTTTTAAAAACCGCGGAAGGAAAGGTAGAAACAGACGTTGCCTTCTATAATTTCGATTCGATAGGCAAAGCCAATGTAAACAATTTGGTAAACACGGTGACCTATGAGAACGTGGCTGTGCCGGAGGTATTTTTTGTAAATGACAAAGTATCCGTGGCCTTTCGGGGAGATGGCTTTTCTGTTTATAAAGGCAGGGAAGTGCCGGAAGAGACTGCCAATGTGACCTTCGAAGAGGAGATTTTGAGCGTATGCTATGATGAGAAACACATTGGATTTGTTTTTCAGAGTGATAAGGAGGAGCATAAATATTTGCTCCGGGTCTACAATATGAACGGCAGAAGGACAGCCCAAAAATATTTTGATTTTGATTACAAAGAAATTCGGATAGATGAGGGAAAGATTCTGATGATACAGGAAGGAGCCATGGCAGTATTTACGTCAGGGGGACGCTTAAGGGCGCAGATTAAGTACGATAAGCCTATCGAAAACGTACTGGCTCTGGATGGGTTTGCAAAATATATGATTTTGACCCGGGAAAGTACCGATAAGATAAGACTGAAGTAAAAGGGGCTGAATATGAATATTTTTACGTGGATTGTGTTGCTGGTATTGCTTTTGTTTGCGCTTAGAGGATATCGGCGGGGATTTGTCAAGACCTTAGTTTCTATTGCTTTTTTCTTTCTGGCTGTGTTGCTGGTACAGTTTTTCACTCCTTATATTAGTGAGTTTTTGAAAGAGCATACGCCAGTATATGATTATGTCAGCGAGCAATGCCGGGAAGCCTTTCTGACGGAGGAAGAAGAAAAGGAGGAAGCGTCCAGACTGGAGCAGACACAGATTATAGAAGACCTTCCGTTACCAGAGACTTTAAAAGAAGAGCTGCTGAAAAACAATAACAAAGCAGGGTACGAACGGTTGGCGGTAGGAAGCTTTTCTGAGTATATTGCAGGATACATGGCAGATTTGATACTCAATCTGATTACATATGTGGTAGCTCTGCTGGTGGTATTTGTCCTTTTGCGTATCGCCTCGATGGCCCTTGATATTTTGACTCATATTCCCGTCCTCCACGGCCTGAACCATGTGTTCGGCCTTGTGATTGGTCTGGCTCAGGGGGTAGTGGTGATCTGGATTGCGTTTTTGATCATTACTATTTGCAGCAGCACCCGACTTGGAGGGCAACTGCTTGGAATGATATATGAAAGTCCCATTTTGGAGGCGCTTTATGATGGAAATATCTTTTTAAGATGGCTGTTAAAGTTCATGGCAGTCTTTTAAAAAGGAAAATAAGATGACGATAAAAGGGTGTCTTTGGTTTCATATTGGAACGGAAGGTGCCCTTTTACGTTGTCTGTATGCGGTCATCGTAGAAAAGTGAAAAAAATAGAAAAAAGGTATTGACATTGGAAATCCAAAGTGATAATATATGGAAGTCGCTTTGAGACAGACAAGAGAAATATTAGAAATACAAAAAATGGTTGACAAAGATCGCAAAATGTAGTAAACTAATATAGCTCTGTGAAGAGCGAACAAGTCAGAACCTTGATAATTGAACAGCGAAACAACCTTGAAAATCCAAAG
>CABSEG010000109.1 GCA_902476645.1 uncultured Lachnospiraceae bacterium
GTGGAACGCAAACCGGCAGATGGATATGTAACCGCGGAGAGCATTTCCTTTACAGTGGAAAATACCGCTGAGCTCCAAACGCATGTGATGGAGGATGACGTCACAAAAGTGCAGATCAGCAAAACGGATATCACAGACTCGAACGAAGTGCCGGGCGCGAAACTCAGCATCTTAGACCAAAACGGGGATGTGGTAGAGCAGTGGACTTCCGGGAAAGAGCCGCACTACATTGAAAAACTTCCGATTGGCACTTATACCCTGCGGGAAGAGCAGGCGCCGGAAGGATATCTTCTTGCGGAAGATGTGGAATTTGAAATAGCCGATACGGGCGAAATCCAGAAAGTGGAAATGAAGGATGCCAGGCCCTCCGGCTCCCTGGTGATCAAAAAGACCGACGCGGATACGAAGCTTCCTTTGGAAGGCGTTGAGTTCGCCTTAAAAGATAAGGAAACCGGGAAAACCGTGGCAGAATTAAAGACGGATTCCAATGGAACCGCGGTCTGTGAAGATCTTCCCATCGGCGTTTACAAAAATGGAAAGCTAAAAGAAACCACGGAATACATCCTAACGGAGACGAAGGCGCTGGAGGGGTACGAAAGCAGCAGCGAGGAAATCAGTATCCTGTTTGAGTACGTGGATGATAAAACAGAAGAGATCGTCATTACCAAGGAGCTGACAAACACGAAGGTTCCGGAGGAAGAAATCCCGGATACGCCAAAGACCGGAGATTCTACCAATCTCTGGCTCCCAGTGCTTTTACTTCTGCTTTCCGCAGGCGGAATTGCTGGCGTGATCTGGTATATGAAAAAGAAGAAATAACATTGCTTAACCAGGGCTGCCGTGAACATGGCGGCCCTTTTTCAGTACCGATGTTGCGTAAGGGGGATTGATTACAATAAAACATATCAAAGGAATCCTGATCCTGGCGGTATGCCTGATGATTTTTGGTTTCAGTTCCTGTGTGCTCATAGGGATCTGGTGCATGTATCAGGAAGGCGTGGAGGAATATGACGACCTGCAGGAATACGCAGAGGAGGAGACAAAAAACGATGCCCCGGCAGCAGACGGGGAGAAGCCGGCAGCGATTGATTTTAAAGCTTTACAAGAGATCAATGGGGAGGTTGTCGCCTGGATCCGGTGCGAGGCACTGGGGCTTGATTACCCGGTGGTTCAGGGGGAGGATAATGAGTATTACCTGGACCATACCTTTACAGGGGAGGAGCACAGCGGCGGCTGCATTTTCATGGACTGCCGCAATACACCGGATTTTTCTGACGATAATACCATCCTTTATGGGCACAACCGGAAGGATGGGAGTATGTTTGGCTCGTTTGGGATGTCTCTGGAGGGGGAAGTAACGGTGCAGGTGTATACGCCGCAGGGGCTTAACACGTACCAGGCCGTGGATAACCGGATCATTGGAGCTTCCGAAGAACCGTATTACCGGACCAGTTTAGAGAAGGAACAGTTTGCGATATTAAGCAGCGCGGTTTCTGTTCATACCGGGATTCCCTTGCATGAGGGAGAGAAACTTTTGACACTGTCTACCTGTAATGGAAATGACCAGGAGCGTCATATCATCCTGTGCCGGAAGACAGCGCCGCAAGAGCAGACAGAAACGGCAGGGTCTGAAAGCGCTATAGAGATAATTACGGAACCAGCCCCGGAGCCTGAGAGCACGGCACCAGCTGTTATGGAAGCCTCGGAATAAAAGCGGAAGACGGGAAATGGAGCGCCTTTTTGTGAGATTGAAAAGAATAGGAGATTTGAAATGTTTAAAGGAAAAGGGAAGGAAAGAGCAGTGACAAATATGGGAAATATATGGGTACAGCCAATTCGGTGGTTCTGGTATCCTTATCTTGCGTTTGGGAGGGTGACCGTCCTCCATGGTGTTTCCGGTTCAGGAAAATCCATGCTGGCGGCCTATCTTGCGGCAGCCTGTACAAACCGTAAATGCTTTGGAGGAATGGAAGAACTGGAACCGGGCAATGTGCTGTACTTGACGGCGGACGATGCTCTGTCTGATCTGCTTTATCCAAGGCTTACGGAGGCCGGCGCGGATCTTGACCGGGTATATGCCATCCATGATCTGATCTCTATCACATTGGGGGATAACAGCATTGAGCAGCTGCTGGATACCCACAAGATTCGCCTGCTCATCATTGATCCGATCCAGGAATATCTGGAATATGATGTATATTCCGGGTATCCGGAATTGGTGTATCCGGTCATCAGCAAGTTGGAGAAAATGGCAAAAGAGCATGAATGTGCGGTACTTTTAACCGCTTATTCCGATGGGCCAAATGGGGAGAAGGCATCCGTCTGGCAGTCTGAGTTTGCCGAAAAGATCAGCAGCGTCCTTGCATTGGACCTTCCGGAAGGAAGAACAGGAAAACGCAGGCTCCTGCAGGAAAAATCGATCCTGGCAGCAGAAGGGAAGCCGGTTGTTTTTTCATTGAGAAAAGAAAAAATGGAGGAGAACACACAGCCGGACGGGAAAGATCTATTTGTGGACATGCAAAAGAGAATCGGATGCCTGTTCATGTCCGATATGCGGGATAAAAAACGGCAGGTGTGGGAAGAATTGAAGCGCTTCCCGTTGGAGGAATATGACCGAAAACAGCAGGAAGACTTTTCCGTTTATGTATTCGGGGTGAACTATGATACGGTTCAGGAGGTTTTAGGCAGCAGTTCTGGACGGTAGAAGGGTGATTGTGTTTTTTAGCCAGGGACAACATCAGGCTCCTTGTGCTCTGGCTACTTTTGAAGAAGGTTATGATTTCTCTGACCTGTCTGAATGACAAAGTTTTTATCCGTTTTGACAGAATCAGTTAGTTGCGATGTTTATTTTTCTTTACTCTTTCTGTTATAGGGAGCAGGAATAAGGATGGCAGTAATAGTAATGCAGTGCAGGCAAGTCCCCATGAGACAGAAACTTGTTGTGCTACAACACCAACGAGAGGACCGCCTATGATGATCTGTCCCAAGGAGTTCAACTGTCCGTTTGTAAAGAATACGGTAGGCCGCATTTGAGTTATTTCATGGGGCGATCTATCCGAGAATAGATGCCAGTATATTACAGCGGATATATTTGGCCCGCCGGTCAACCGGCGGGCTGCTTTTTTTATGCCCAAATATCTTGTGTTCATTTCTGTGCGGCCAAAGACAGGTATCTATGCGTTTCCGTTCAGTCTCTTTCTTCCAGTGAAAAATCGTTTCTGAGTATTCCTTGTGAGATTACATTGGAAGATGCTTATATCTATATTTCCAATAATGCGAAAACTAAGTAAATTAGCGGCTCCATCTTAAAATGCCGGATGCGGCGGCCTGCTGGCCCTGAGCCCGGCATTTTAAGATGGGCTGTTTCCTATACATTTAGGATAGTATGGATAGAAATTGAGCATATCATGCACGAACTATTATTCGACTATCCAATATTCGACACTCCAACTAATTGGTGTTGATTTCAATTTCTTATAGGGTTAAGATTTTATGTAGAAAGTCATCAACAGAAAAAACAGTTAAAGTGATAACAAAAATTAGATAAGGAGTAAAAATGATAAATTTATCGGAATTTCATAATTATGTTGCTTGCAATCAATCAAATAACTGCCAAATGACAATAATCCAAAATGGAAAGGTAATTTTTAACGATACATGGAACGGCTACAAAGTAGATGATACAGTACATACCATGTCTGTTACAAAAAGCATTGTTTCTTTATTGGTTGGCATTGCCATTGAACAAGGATTGATTGGTAGCGTAGACGATTATGTGTTAGATTATTTCCCCGAATACAAGATCAAGAGGGGAGAAAAGACAATTCAAAAAGTTACATTAAAAAATCTTCTGACTATGACAGCACCCTACAAATACAAATCGGAGCCTTGGTCAAAAATATGTGTTCAGGAAGATTGGAGCATTGCCGCTTTGGACTTTTTGGGCGGTAGACGCGGCATAACCGGAGAATTTCAATATTCTACCTTGGGTATTCATATTCTCACAGGTATCATTACAGCGGTAAGCAAAATGACAACAGTAGATTTTGCAAATAAATTTCTATTTGAGCCGTTGTTGATTGCACCGAGAAAAATATATGTTGCGCCAGATGCCGAGGCACACAAAGCGTTTACAATAGAAAAGACACCAAAAGGAAAAATTTGGTTTTCAGATAACAAAGGAGTAGGAGCTGCTGGATATGGTCTTTGCTTGTCTGCCGATGAAATGGCAAAGATAGGATTACTCTGTCTGAAAAAAGGAATTTTTAATAACAAGCGTATTGTTTCTGAAAAATGGCTTAAAGAAAGTATCATAGTTAGACTGTCTTGCGGCAAAAAATTTCGTGATATGAAGTATGGATATTTGTGGTGGATTATTGATGAAAATGAGGGGAGTTATGCAGCTATCGGTAATAGTGGAAATGTTATCTATATCAACCCCCGAAAGGATTTGATAGTAGCAGTTTCCGGCTATTTCAAACCGACAGTGTTTGACCGGATTGATTTTATCAAAGAACAGATAGAGGAGAAACTATAAGCCTTGTAAAGTTAAAACTGATCTGGGCTATCCTGAACAGCCCATAAGAAAACGCCGACTGCAGGGCCAGCAGGCCGCCGCGTCCGGCGCTTTCTCATGGGGTTTCCTCTACGCATTTAGAAGCCCTCTCTGGTGAGGATTGGATAATTTTTCCCGCCTGCCCGCCGACCATGCCCCAAAAGCCTTGAAAAGGCTGGCTTATTACCAGCCTAAATGCGTAGACAGGAGGTATCTTTTTCGCTGCCGTTCAGCCTCTTTCTTCCGGCGCATCCGCACCGCACAATCCGGGCAGTATTTGGCCCGGTTGGACTTCGGTGTGAACACGGCCCCGCATACGGCGCAGTGTTTCACCTCGTCCCGGCTCTTGCTGATCTCGGCGTACAGGGCCGCGTCCAGCGGGAGGACGGCGGCCCGAAACCACCGGCACAGCAGCGAATAGGAAATGCTCTGGACGCACACACATTCCTCTCCATCGTCCAAAAGCAGGCAGTTCCCGTCACAGTAATTGCAGCACTCATGCGTCAGCTTCCGGGCCTTGCGGTACTGCCGGTAATTCATTCTCGGTATGCTCATAGCTCTTGTGTCCTTTCTTGATGGGGCGTCACCCGCAAAATGCTGTCCACATTCTGCTTGATGATACCGTAGTCGGCCAGTTCCTTTTTCACTTCGCCGTACTTCTGGTACAGCCGTTCCTTTTCCTCGTCCAGCTTTCGGTACTCGGCTTTCAGGGCGGCCAGATTGGGGAGCTTTGTCACGCCTGCGTCCTTGATGGCCTTTGCCGCTGCCTCGTACAAGATAAGCTGGCTTTCATGTTCGCGCCGGTATGCGGCCTTGTCTTTGGCCTTTCTGTATTCCAGCGCCACGGGCCTTGTCTGCCGGTAGGTGGAAATATTCTTTATCAGCACCGCCATGTCGGACAGGCGGCGTTCCACTGTTTTCAGGGCAGCGGCGG
>CABSEG010000110.1 GCA_902476645.1 uncultured Lachnospiraceae bacterium
TGCCCGTCAGTGCGGCAGACAGTCAATTCGCAGGGGAAGAGTGGTACGATCAGATTGCCACAGTGGAGGTAAACCGTGAGCCTGCAAGAGCCTATTTTACACCTTATGATTCCATGGAAAAGGCCCTGGAGAATGAGCAGTCCGCCCTGGATGTGGATGAGGAGGAATCATCCTATAAGGTGTCTCTAAATGGAGAGTGGAAATTTAAGTTCGCCCAGAAACCGGCGGACCGGGAAAAGGAAGCAAGAGGTGCAGAGACGGCAGACTATGTGGAAGACTGGGATGTGGCCGACTGGGATACCATCAAGGTGCCCAGTACCATTCAGGCCATCAAGGATGAAGAAGGCAATTTTAAGTACGAAAAGCCAATCTATTCGAACCAGAGATATCCATGGATGAATTATGAGTCTGTTGTATTGGGAGAGAACGTGGTTGCCCCCACAGTAAATAACAGCGTGGGACAGTACAAGAGGACGTTTACCATTCCCAGCGATTGGGATGGCAGAGAAGTTTTCGTCTCCTTTGAGGGCGTGGAATCTGCATTTTATCTGTATGTAAATGGTCATCAGGTAGGCTATGCGGAAGACAGCTATACCACGGATGAATTTAACATCACAGATTATCTGCAGGAGGGAGAAAATACAATCGCGGTGGAGGTATATCGCTGGTCTACCGGAAGCTATCTGGAGAATCAGGATTTTATCCGTTACAGCGGTATTTTCAGAGATGTAAATCTGTATTCCAAAAATAAGGTGGAAATTAGAGATTTCTTTGTAAAGACCGATCTGGATGAGCAGTATGAGGATGCTACCCTGACATTGGACGCTACCATTCGAAATCTCGGATTAGAAGAGGCCGTGGGCAAGAACTATACAGTGACCGCAGACTTGTATGAGATTGATGGCGTTACAAAGGTATGGGAGGAACCCATAGAGATGCAGGTGGAAGTACCGGATGCCAAAGAAACAACAGAGGAAAAGGCTGACGATATGGGTGTGACCGTGTCTGCGTCCAAAGAAGTCATCAACCCGGAAAAATGGTATGCAGATACCCCGAATCTGTACATGCTGTTGATTCAGCTGGAAGACGAAAACGGACAGGTTGTGGAGACGGCCTGCCAGAGAGTCGGTTTTCGGGAAATCGAAAAGGTAGATGTGAACGACGCAGGTCAGGAACAGGTTCAGATCAACGGAAAGAAGATTATGTTCCGTGGAACGAACCGGCATGAGACAGATGTAATAGACGGACGCGCACTGTCGAAGGAAGATATCAAGGAAGATATTCTAATGATGAAGCAGTTTAATGTGAACGCGCTCCGTACCAGTCACTATCCTGTAAATCCCTACACCTATGCATTGGCAGATGAGTTAGGCATTTACATTTGTGATGAGGCCAATATTGAGTCCCACCAGGGAGCCACCAGCAGCGACATCCCTTCGGGATACCCTATTTGGAACAATTCTGTTATGGATCGTACCAAAAACATGGTAGAACGGGATAAGAATCATCCTTCCGTTATTATCTGGTCATTGGGAAATGAGGCTACATACAAGACCTATACCATGGATGACAATTACTGCTTCTACAACTCTACCAGGTGGATTCTGGAAAGAGACCCGTCCCGTATCCGTAAGTATGAGCGGGATAACCGCTATACCAAGGGCGACAGAGAACATTCCATGGTGGATATTTATTCTTCCCAGTATTGGTCTGTGAGTAGCGTAGAGAGCCATGTGGCGAATACCGGCAACAAGGCGCCCTATATTCAGTCAGAATATGCTCATTCCATGGGAAACGGACTGGGGAATTTTAAGGAATACTGGGATATCTTCCGCAGCTACCCCAAT
Organism: uncultured Lachnospiraceae bacterium; assembly: GCA_902476645.1. Lineage (GTDB taxonomy): Bacteria > Bacillota > Clostridia > Lachnospirales > Lachnospiraceae > CABSEG01. The sequence goes on from CABSEG010000110.1 coordinate 1,848, forward strand.
GCGCAGGGCGGATTTATTTGGGACTGGATGGATCAGTCTATGCTGACAAAGGTGGAAGATGTGGTTACCTACTACATCAACGATCCGAACACAGGCAACAGAGTGAAATTTGACGGTTCCTTCCAGGATGGAAGAAACGGTACCAAGGCTTCTGTGGGCGCTTACGTGGCAACGGGAAGCGGCAGTCTGGCTGCAAACAGCGATAAGGGTTTGACATTGGATGTATGGCTAAAACCCGGGGAGTACTTCAGCAATGCGCAGCAGACATTCATCGGAAGAAGTGACAACGGCTATAATATCAAGATCAACAGCAACGGAAAGCTGGAATTCTTTGTGGACGGCTGGACAGCAGGCGTGCTGGAAGCAGAGATTCCCGAAAACTTCACGGACGGGGAATGGCACCGCCTGACCGGTACTTTTGATGGCAAGAATTATATTATGTATTATGATGGTGAGCAGATCGCTACAGGAGCCAGAAGCTCTTCCGTGGATATTTGTGACAAGTCATCGAACACGACGGATATCGGAATCGGCACCGACCCTGTTTACTCTGGAAGAACCTTTAACGGAGCCATTGATCGAGCGGCTATTATCAAAGGTGTTTTGACAGAAGAACAGCTGGCAGCTACCGCGGACAGCCTGGATTCCGTACAGGAGGATGTGGTATATGCCATTGATTTTGAAGAGGGCATTGCCCAGGAGGAAGTAACCACCTACGATGCAGACAACTACTTTGGCTATGGCGGAGACTGGGGCGAGACCGTAACGGACAATGATTTCTGTGCGAATGGACTGGTATATGCAGACAGAACGCCGTCACCGGAGCTGTACGAAGTGAAGAAAGTGCATCAGGAGGTTTCCTTCTATGATGATGGAAATGCAGCCAATGGCGAAGTGCGTATGGTGAATGAGTTCCTGAACCGGAACTTAAATCTGTATGACATTGGTTGGACTCTGAAAGAAGACAATCAGGTTCTGGCCAGCGGCAGCCTTACCGAGGAGCAGAAGAATCTGGAGCCCCAGCAGGAAAAGACCATTGTACTGGAAGGATTCCCAAGCATCAGCGCAGTGGAAGGCTCTGACTATGTACTGACCTTATCCGTAACCCTGAAGGAAGATCAGGGATGGGCAGGAAATTACGGTGGACATGCAGGGGATGAGATTGCGTTTGAAGAGTTTGAACTTTCCTATGACGCACAGGAGGCACAGCCGGTTCTGGATGCGTCACAGATGGGTGAGCTTCAGGTAGAGGAGACGGAGGACACCATGACCATCACCGGTTCCACTGCCGTGGAAGGCGGACAGCCTTACGAGATCGTCTTTGATAAGACCACAGGATACATTACCAGTTACATGGTTAATGGCAAGGTGCTCTTAGAGCAGGGCCCCACTCCCAACTATTACCGTGCTCCGATCAGCAATGATCCGGGATTTACTCAGGGAATGAAAGACGCTGCTCAGAACTTTACGATCAACGAAGAGGGCATTAGCGTTACCAAGAATCCGAAATCCATATCCATTCATGTGCCTGGTACAATCAAGGGGCTGGATTCCCCCAATACCATCGACTATGTGATTTATGGAAACGGACAGATTGTAGTAAGCAACACCTTCACCCCGGCGGCCAACAGCGCGGTGGGCAATGATATTGCAAGAATCGGTATGAGAATGACAGTGGCCGATGGCTATGAGAATCTTACCTATTATGGAAATGGGCCTCAGGAGAACTATATTGACAGAAATACCGGAACAAAGCTTGGAGTTTACACAAGCACTGTTTCTGAACAGTTCCAGGAGAAGTATATCAAACCTCAGGAGAACGGAAACCGTACAGGCGTCAGATGGACTGCTTTGACAGATGATGAGGGAACCGGAATCCTGGTAACGGCAGAGGATGAGATGGAATCCAGCGCGCTTCACTACAGGGCAGAAGATTTGGCGTCCTACAAACATCCTTATCAGGTGCCCAAGCTGGATGCTACGATTCTTACTGTGGATCTGATGCAGAGAGGACTTGGAAATGCCAGCTGTGGTCCAGGCCCGCTGAGCCAGTATATCATTCAGAGAGGCGTTACCTATAATCATACCTTCAGCATTTCGCCGATCACGGAACCGACGGAGAGTGAAGAGCTGACGGCAAGGAGCAATGTGAATTTGAATTCCGGCATGCCTTTGGCAGGAATCAAGATCAACGGAGCAGATCTGACGGGATTTGAACCGAATACCACAGATTATTCTTACACACTGCTGAATGGAACTTTTGAAGAGGGAACCATCCCGCAGGTAGAAGCTGTGAAGATGTCAGACGACGTGGAAGTGACCGTGACCCAGGCACAGGAACTGCCGGGAACCGCTACGATTACCGCCACCTCACCTTTCGGAACGGAGAAGACCTATACTATTCATATTGAGGCTGTAGATCAGCTTTACGCATCGGATATGGAATGGGCCGTAGATAAGGGCGGTTACTATCCCAATGCGAGAGATCTGTGCAGCTGCGGAGCAGAGATGGCGCTATATGTGGATGGAGTCAGAACCTCCTATGAAAAGGGAATTGGAAGCCATGCTTCCGCAGAAGTGGGCATTGATCTGACCGGCAAAGGAATTACCAGATTCAAGGCTCAGGCCGGAGTCGGAGCTTGCCAGCCTGCCGGAAATCCGGCAAACATCAACCTGGTAGTCAAGGCAGACGGGCGGGAAATCTTCCGTCAGAATGATGTCCTTGCAGGACAGTCCGTGGCTATTGATCTGGATGTGACCGGCGTGAAGATGCTGTCCCTGATTACGGAGACGAATGGAGCAGACTCCAATGACCATGGAGTTTGGGCAGACGCCAGATTTACGGCGGAGGCCGCAGAGGAAGAGCCAATGGTGGATCTGTCGGAATGGATTTTGTTTATGGAAAGCCTAACAGAAGAAGAGTATACACCGGAGAGTTGGGCAGCACTGGAAGCAGCCATTGAGGCGGCGAAAGTGGTAGAGGCAGATCCGCAGGCAACCAGAGCCCAGATGGATCAGGCAGTGGCGGATCTGGTGAAGGCCTTTGGAGAGCTGGAATACGGTGTGCAGAAACAGCATCTGGAAGCAGCCATTAAGGCAGCAGAAGACATCCTGGCTCTGGCGCAGGATTATGATGAGGAAAGTCTCGCAGCGTTGGAAGCATTGATGGATCAGGCCGGGGAAATGCTGACGGATACTACGGCAACTCAGGATGCCGTAAATCAAATGGTCAGCGATTTGATTGATGCAATTGTTCAGGTTGCCAAGGATGAAGAGCTGGTATCCTTAGAGAGCCTGCTTGAAGCAGTGGCTAAGCTGGATGGAAGCAAATATACCACGGATAGCTGGGCGCAGCTGCAGGCAGCCGTAGAAAACGCAAAGACTACTCTCGCAGATCCCGACAGAGAGGACGGTGACCTTGCTGCCGCTTATACA
>CABSEG010000111.1 GCA_902476645.1 uncultured Lachnospiraceae bacterium
GCCCACAGGTAAATACATAATAGGGAAGACCTAATATCTGTGCGATCATCCTGGCATCTGTGGTTTTTCCAGTTCCCGCTTCCCCCGTCATCATAAAAAGCCTTGCCGGGGTATGAACGACCATTTCCAGGATTTCTTCCACCTCCTGGCTCACAATGTAATCCTCTGGAAGCGTGGGGATCCTCTCTATTTCACTATGCCGGCAGTTAAAATGTCCTGCATACTCCATCTTTAACTCCGAAATCGCAGCACCTTTCCTCCCTCCTTTTACTCCCAGCACCTTAAAAGTACCAATTATACAGGCATTTGGCGCATAAATTCCGGAGTTCAGGTCAAAGGGGTGAAAACTATCCTTCAGTTTTCCTTCCGCAAACTGGTTCCGGTCAAAAGAAATGGCATCCTCCGTTGTGGCAGTCATCCGCAGATACAGGTTATCACAACAGCGAAAGGACATTTTGAGTGCCTGCCCCGCTAGTCCTGCTTTTACAGCACGTTTCAGTTCATCAAAGCAGGTATGAAACTCATCGTCGTAATACTGGCTTTCGGGAACTATACTTGCATAGACAAGCATTGCAAGATACTCCTCCCCGGTAGATTTTCCCTTTAAAACACCAGGCATCTTTGTTGTTTCTCCTGCGGGATCATTTTTCTTTCTAATTCCACAGAATCTTCCGTTTTGATAATTATACGTCATGACACAAAGTTCCTGCTCCACCGGGTATTCCAGGCAAAAATAACGAACAGACTTTTCTGCCAGCTGAATTCCGGCAGCACCTTCTTCTTTTTCTTTCATTCCAAAAAGCTTAAAAATAGCAGCCAAAGTAGGCGGATGAAGCTTGGCAGATTTTCCATTTGTCCGCGTATTATATCTGGAGCAGTCTTCCGCTTCATAGCTGATTCTTTTTTTCTTTGCAAACTTTAAATATGCCTCAATTTTTTCCGGCAATGACAATTGATAGGTCCACGGTTCATAAAAACAGATTTCTGGCATTTTGATTCCTCCATATGGAAAAGCAGGGTATGAGCATTTTGCGTCTCATATCCTGCTGATCTTTGTTTGTTATGCTGATTTCTTTTCCTGTTCCAGGTAGGCTTTGTAAATCTTTTTGATCCGGTAACCAAACATGGTATTTCGTTTGCTCACCGTATCGTTATTGATTGCGATTACCATTGCCTTTTTACTTCCTACTATTTTCACCCCACGCCTTGCTCTTGTGACTGCGGTATAGAAAAGATTTTTCCGCAGCATCCGATAAAAACAGGTGAGCATCGGCAGGATCACTACTGGATATTCCGAACCCTGTGCCTTATGGACTGTGATACAATAAGCCAGATTTAACGGCCATATATCCCCTTCGGTATATTCCATGATTTTTCCATCCCCAAAATCTACACGCATCCTGCTTTTCCCGTCTGCTTTATAGATATTTAGGACTTCTCCAACGTCACCGTTTGCCACATCTTCCTCATTTTTCAGCTGCATCACGAGATCTCTCTCCCGATATGTAGTCGATCCATTCTTAATTTCCGGATAACCGTACCTCTTCGGATTCACGATATCCCGAAGGACAGGATTTAATGCATCTGCACCTACCTTCGTATCCTTTCGAAGTGGGGAGAGTACCTGAACCCCTTCTACCCGGTTTTCGTTTTTTTGAAGTTCTTCCCGGTAGAGCTTCTGGATAATTTCAGCTGCTTCTTCATCATCTTTTGCCGGATAAAACTGGAACGTATCATCAAAAACCAGATTGGTTTTCCTTTCGTTTATCTTATCCGCATTCTGAATAATCGTGGATTTTCCTTCCTGACGGAAGCTCTCTGTTAGTATCGTAACTGGGATCACACCAGATTCGATCATCTCTTTAAATACGTTTCCCGGTCCCACTGATTCCAGCTGGTCTTTATCGCCTAAGAATACCAGGCGGGTTCCAATAGGAACCCGAGACAAAAACTTATTCATAAGTGGCATGTCGATCATACTGCACTCATCCACAATGATAAGAGATGCCTCCAGCATACTCTCTTCATCCCATTCTTCCTCACCCGCTTCTCCTTTTAACCCAATTGCTTTATGAATCGTCAGGGCGGGGTAAGCAGTACAGTCACTCATCCTTCGTCTGGCACGACCAGTTGGAGCACATAACAGTATCTCCGCGTTCTTATGAAGAATTTTCTCTACCTCAATGATAAAGCTGATATCTGTCGTCTTTCCACGTCCAGGTCCTCCGGTAATGATGGAAACCGGATATTGAAATGCTCTTAAAATTCCTTCTTTTTGCCTGACATTTAGTAGAATCTTCTCTTTTTTCTGAATGCTGCTTATAATGGAGTCCACCTGATAACTTTGTGTCCCACCTCGCAGGATCAGTTTGACTAAGGAAGCGGCCGCTCCAAGCTCTGCACGAAAACTATTCTTTAAATAAAATCCGCCATCACTACACACCAGGGTACCATCCTTACGGATCATTTCATTTCCGGCATCCCGGATGGCTCTTTCTGGCACCAGTCCGGTTTCCTTTTTATGGTTTAAAAGCAGGGCTGTCCGCTTTAAAATTTCCTCACAAGTCAGGTATAGATGGCCTTCGCCCTCTGCTTCCGACATAATGTGAAGGATCGCCGCTTTGATCCGCATAGGCTCATCTGGCTTAAAATTCTTTGCTTTTACCGCAATCGGATCCACCGTTAGAAATCCAAACCCAGGAATCTCGCACAAACGAAATGGCGTGTTCTGAATGATGAGTGGGGCTGCATTTCCAAAGTGTTCCTGGATCTGCGCCACCTTCCTTGGTGTCACCCCAAAGGGAGATAAGGTCACCATTAACTGCCGCAAAGTCTCGCTGCCACGGTATCCTTCCAGAATCTCTGAGAGCTTTTTTCGGGTAATGCCTTTGATTTCCAGTAACTTCTCAGGATTTTTTTCAAGAACTTCAAACGTATTTTCCTGGTAACGGTCTACAATCCGCTCGGCAAGCACTGGCCCGATTCCCTTAATAAGGTCAGAGGCCAGGTATGCCTTGATTCCTTCTGTGCTCGTGGGTAATACAATCTGAAAAGAAGAAACCTTATACTGCATTCCAAATTTTCCGTCTTTCCAGGTTCCGTTCAGTTCTACTTCAAGGCCATCCTCAGTCGGAAGCTCATTTCCAATTGCCATAAACATGCCATATCTGCCATTTTTCTGGCTGCTTACTTCCTTGGGAAGGGTTTCTTCCGTTACATAGGAGGCAACGGTGTATCCATTTCCTGCATTGTAATAGATACACCGGACTGCTTTACATTTCATTTTGGTCCATCACCTCCGGAAACGCCTCTTTTTCTTCCCTGTTTTCTTCCTTGCTTTCTCCTCTGTTTTACCGGTTCTGACCGCGTTTCATCCGGACTCTTTTGAACGCCACCGGGCGCTTCAGCATGACCGCGTACTTTACCGGGAGCTGGTTTCTTGGTTTCAGGGTGGCTGTGTTTTTGTTCATCATTCTCATTCGGATTCTCCTTTTTTTCATTTAGATATTTGTAACAATAGATACCTGCTGCAATTGGAAGGCCCAGTGTCAGGCTCTGTACAATCACTGCTAAAAACAGTGGCCATAAAAAGGGTGACAAAAGCATTCCTATAATTCCAGTTATCAGGCAGGCTTTTTGGTGTGCCTGGCACCATTTTTTTACTCGTTCCATTTTTTTCTCCTTTGTTATCAGCAAAAATCTCCCATCTCTTCATTTCCCATATTCATAAATTCCTCGTCTACGTTGTAGCGGTTTTGTGAAGTCTGGCGTGAAGACTGGGCTCTTTGTGGTTTACTTCCTGTACGGTTTGTTTTCCCCTGGTTCGTGTTTTTGTAGTATGGCGAATTTTGATAGGAATTTCCTGGATTCTGGCTGGATCGTCCATTGGAATTTGATCCACTATTTCGTGAGGGCTGTGAGGAATTCCGATTGGTACGTCCGTTCTGGCTCACATTTTCACTTTCGTCCTTACTGTCTACAAACTCAATGTCGTTTACAAGAAGTCTCATACCATATACTTTTTCGCCACTATTACCTGTATAGTTATCATTATGCATCTCGCCCTCTAAAGCGATTTTTTTGCCCTTATAAAAATACTTTGCTACAAACTCAGCTCTTTCCCCAAATGTGACACAGCTAAAGTAATCAGCATTCGGAGCTCCTTCCTGCTTGAAATTTCGCTCAACCGCAATCCGAAAATACGCGACTGTCTTTTTTCCCGCTGAAGACATCACCTTTGGATCCGTTGCCATCCGTCCGATAAATATAGACTTATTCATGTGCACACTCCTTGTTGTTTTTGATTCGATAACAAAAAACATTCAGAATGAATCCCAAATGTCCGTTATCATTTTCCTTCTTTTACCAGTTCTTCCGGTCTCCTTTCTTTTGGATTTTTTATTTTTCCTCCTTTCAAGATGTTGATTCGTATTTGTTTTTTTGCAATAAAAAAAGGCCACTTAGAACGTTTCATTCTAAATGACCTAATTTCTCACAAAAGGCAGGAACCATGTTCCTCATATTTTTCTTTCGGGCTTCTCCGAAACCAAATTTTTTTACCTGTTTTACAGGCACAAATACAAATCTCAAAATCATAATAACACAAGATATAGTATGCGTCAACAATTCATTTTCTGTATTTTGTGTTATAAACAATATGTTTTTCATTTTTACCACAAGAGTCAAATTCTTGCCCAAAGTTCGGTTGGTGTAAATGCCATAACTTTACTTTTGGTAAAATCTTTCAAATTTCTTGTAATGATATAATCTGCATGAACAGATTCCACCATTGCACTATGCACTGCATCTTCAAACAATTTTGCTGTCATCATAGCAAAGCTCCTTTTCTATGTTTAGTACATATCGCGATATATATCATAGTCAAGAAGATATTCTGCTATATATCTTATCGTCTCCAGAACAGTAGCTATTCACCATTTATACCTGATTCAATCCCAAGATTGTATTGCTATTGTACTGACATTTGTGTATAATAACTATAGATATCTTATTTCTCTTGAAAGGAGCGGATCTATATGGCTGCAAAATCAGCAAATT
>CABSEG010000112.1 GCA_902476645.1 uncultured Lachnospiraceae bacterium
TTTCGGATGTGGCTTCTGTCTCCTTAGAAGAGTTCTGGCATCCCGCCAACGCCAGACATAATAATGCGCTTAGAATTACAATTCTCTTTTTCATAGGTTCGTTTCCGTCCTTCTTTCCATATAAATTTTATAAAACACGTTGTTCATTATAGCACTATTTTGTGTCTAATGTATGATTTTTTTCGTAATTTCTTAAATTTACTTAGAATCCCGTTTTAGCAGTAAGCTCTGGCCTTGCATTTTCGAGTGGATTTGACTATGATAAAAAAAAGATTGAGAAAGGAATAACGAAGGATGAGAGATATTATTTTAGCGTCCGCCTCACCCAGACGAAGAGAGCTGATGCGGCAGGCGGGGATCCCCTTTGAGGTGATCATCAGTGAGGAAGAGGAAGTCATAAAAGAGGAGGAGCCATACCAGGCAGTACAGCATCTGGCAACCGTCAAGGCAAAGGCAGTGGCCAGACGGGTAGAACGGGATGCGCTGATTATCGGCGCAGACACGGTGGTGGCGCTGGATGGGAAAATACTTGGCAAACCAATAGATGAACAAGACGCTGTCTCTATGCTGGAGGCGTTACAGGGAAGGACACATCAAGTCTATACAGGCGTGGCGCTGGTTAGCAGGCGTGGGGAAAACCAGAGGATGCACGTGTTCTATGAAAGGACAGAGGTAAGCATGTATCCCATGTCCCGTCAGGAAATCTCAGATTATGTGGCAACGGGAGAACCCATGGATAAAGCGGGCGCTTATGGAATCCAGGGCAGGGCCGGGATTTTTGTAAAAGGAATCCGGGGAGATTACAATAACGTAGTGGGACTTCCCATTGCAAGACTATACCGGGAACTTAGAGATTGGGATGCATCAAAAGCGTTTCTTTAAAAAGGAAAAAAGGACGGTCTTCCCTTTTACATGCTTTTTACACAATTCAGGCGCGTCTTTTACAGATATCTGTTAGCATTGGTACACAGAAAAAAGATGCAGGAGGAAAAGGTATGAAGGTAAATACCCAGGGAATATCCCAGATGTATCGGATACCTGGAAGAGAACTGCGGATGGAACCCATGACCATACTGACAGGACTTCTTACGATTTTCCTGCTTTTTCTTCCGGGAGAGACAAAAACTTTTTCATCCCTTCAGATCTTGTCGCTGAATCAGGAGATCATCTCGGCGCTGAACCGGGAGCTGACGATGGCATTGTTAGCCATCGGAATCCTGTTCTTTTTGTTGGGGAAGAAGCGGGGAAAGACACTGCTTACGATCATTCCGGCTATGATTTTTTTATGGAAGTTCTGGATTCCGGGGGCTATGGCTGGACAGGAGGTTTCTGTCCGCGCAGCCTTGGTCGCAGTCCTTTGGGCCGGAATCTGCCTGGCCGTTCAATATGGATTTGGAAAGCGTTTTTGCGCTGCCTGGGGCAGTGTATTGCTATGCCTTCCGGCGGCAGAGCTGTTTTGGATGCTATTTGGCAGCGGCAGCGGACTTTTGTTTTCTGGCGTGTTACTGGGGGCATTTGGAGCTATGCTCGGCACGGTGCGATTTATCCTGGCAAGTATGGAGCGAACCTTGCGATGGCAATCTCAAATGACATGGAAAGAAGCAGCCCTGGTGGGAATTTCGGCAGGGCGTATGAATATGGGACTGGTGGGAAGCATTTTTTTATCAGGCTGTCTGGGTGTGACGATGGTGTTTTATACGATGCTTGCTTTGGAAAACGCCTGGAGGGGAACGCAGGAAATCCAGATGGCATTCCAGCTTTTGGAAGCTTTGATGGCGGGGTTTGGGTTGTTGCTGATTATTCCAGGCACTGCCGTGGTAGGCGGTCTGGTTTTAACTGGAGCAAACACCAAAAAGAAACAGATGCAAAGGGAAACGGACAGGAGGATAAGGGCTTCGATCGCCCAGTCCAGAGAAATGACAATGTCAAAGGAGAAGGAAGACGAGATGGCAAACCAATGTTATGATAACAGGGAATTGTCCTGGCTTAAGTTTAATGAAAGAGTGCTGGAGGAAGCAGAGGACGATCAGGTACCCCTCTGGGAGCGATTGAATTTTACAGCGATTTTCCAGAGTAATCTGGATGAGTTTTACATGGTGAGGGTGGGATCTCTTCATGACCAAAGGCTGATTAGTGAAGACATTCGGGAAAATAAGACGAATATGACCTGTGTGGAACAGATTCAGGCCATTTTGAAAAGAACAGAAGAACTATGCGCCAGAAAGGACAGGGATTACCGGGATATCATGGACAAGCTGAAAGAAAAGGGTACTCAGCTTGTGGGCTTTGGAGATTTATCCGAGCAGGACAAGGATTACCTGAAGCAGTATTTTGCCAAAGAAATCCGGCCTTTTCTTTCACCACAGATTGTGGGTAAGCGTCAGCCATTTCCATTTTTAAGAAACAAAGAGATTTATGCGGTCATGTCCCTGGTGACCAGAGGAGGCAATGAAAAGATTGGAATGATTCCCTGCGGCAGCGGCGTATTTGAACGGCTCATTTCTATTCCCACGGGGGAGGGGCAAAGCAGGTATCTGTTGGCGGAGGATTTGATTTTGCATTATGCCCCCCAGGTATTTGAGCGCTATCGGTTAAAGAGTAAGGCTTTGGTTCGGATTACCAGAAATGCGGACATTGATGCGGATGAGGCCGTGTTTGATGAGGATCTGGATTATCGGGATGCTATGGAGCAGATCATCAAAGAGCGCAGAAAGCTCTGTCCTGTTCGTATGGAAATCTCCAGAGAACTGGATAAAAGCGCACGGAAAAAGTTGTGTAAATATCTGGACTTGCAGGAATCCCAGGTATTTATCACACGTTCTCCATTGGATTTGTCCTTTGTGTATCAGCTGGGGGATCTGCTGCGTTCCAAAACGGAGCTGTTTTTTCCCAGGCTTGTTCCCCAGAGATCTCGCATGATTCAAAATGAGGTATCGATGCTGGAACAGGTTCGAAATGGAGATTTACTTTTATCGTATCCTTATGAGAGCATGAAGCCTTTTCTGAAATTTTTGGAGGAGGCTGCGGAGGATGAGAATGTGATTTCCATCAAGATGACACTGTATCGGCTGGCAAAAAACAGCAAAGTGGTAGAAGCGCTTGTGGAAGCTGCGGAGAATGGAAAGGAAGTGCTGGTACTGGTGGAGCTTCGGGCCAGATTTGATGAGGAAAATAACATTGAATGGTCCAGACGGCTGGAGGCTGCAGGCTGCCGGATTATCTATGGATTGAACCGGATTAAGGTACACTCCAAGCTTTGTCTGATCACCAGAAAAGTAGAAAATCATGTGGAGTATCTGACCCAGATTGGCACAGGAAATTATAATGAAAAAACCTCCAAAGTTTATACTGATTTGTCGCTAATGACCTCCAGTCCGGAAATTGGCATGGAAGCAGCGAAGATCTTTAACGCCCTGGCCCTGGGTGAAGTGGCGGATCATACGGATTGCCTGATGGCAGCCCCTAAATGCCTGCAAAATAAGGTGCTGGACCTGATCGACCAGGAAATTCGGGCGGCGGAAAGAGGCGAGGAGGCTTATTTGGGCTTTAAAATCAATGCTCTGACAGATAAAGCCATTATTGATAAGTTGATTCAGGCATCCAGAGCCGGGGTTAAGATCGATTTGATCGTGCGGGGGATCTGTTGTCTTGTGGCGGGGAGTCCCAATTATACGGAAAATATCCGGGTGATCAGCATTGTGGGACGCTTCCTGGAACATTCCAGAATCTATCTGTTTGGACCAAAGAAAAGACGCAAAATCTATATTGGATCAGCAGATTTTATGACCAGAAACACCTTAAGAAGGGTGGAGGTGGCAGCTCCAGTTTACGATGAAGAAATCCGGGAGCGAATAGAAGAAATGTTTGACATGATGCTTGCAGATAATGTGAAAGCCAGGATTCAGAATCCTGACGGGACCTATCGGAGGGCAGTAAAGGGAAAGAAAGAAATAAACTCCCAGGAGCTCTTTTTTCTGCAGGCTTACGAACACAGCAGGACATAACCTCTGGCCTGTTGATGTAAAATGTATGGTTGGTTTTCTCTTAAAATATCAGGGAAGGAAGCTTTGCGTTTCCTTCCCTGATATTTTTAAGATGTTTGATTAAGAGTGGTGTAAGTTTGTGTTTTTCCGGTAGATGAATTTCAGGCCTTTTAACAGGAGGGCATCGTCTAACACAATGGATTCCCGGCAGTGGGGAACGACACACTCTGCCAGCCCTCCGGTGGCAATGACAGTAGCCTTTTGACCAAGCTCTTCTTCAATTCTCTGGATCATACCGTCAATGCAGGCGGCGTTGCCATAGATCACTCCGCTTTTCATACAGTCAATGGTATTGGTGCCGATGACCTTTCTGGGAGCCTCCAGGCTGATCTTGGGAAGCTGGGAGGTCCTGCTGGTCAGCGTGTCGGAGGAGATGCGAATACCAGGGAGAATGGAGCCTCCGATATAGTTTTTATTTTTGTCCACCACAGAGATGGTGGTAGCGGTTCCAAAATCAAAGATAATCAGGGGCGGCTCATATTCTGCGATACCTGCCACCGCATTGGCTACCAGATCGCTGCCAAGGGTGGCGGGATTGTCCATCAGGATGTTCAGGCCTGTTTTCACACCTGGGCCCACCGAAAGAACGTGTTTTGTGGTGATCTTTTCGATGGCTTCCCGTACAATGGGAGCCACGGGAGGAACCACTGACGCCATAATGGCACCCTGGATTTGCTTTTGCGGAATTTTATAAAGCTCCAGCACATTTTTAAAGCTGATGGCGTATTCCAGAACCGTTTTGGTGGAATCCGTAGAGAGACGTTCCACAAAGAGGATTTCGTCTCCCCGGATACAGCCTACCACGATGTTGGTGTTTCCGATATCAACTGCTAAAATCATAGTTTTGTTCTCCTTTAGCGAATGGCATATTTGGTTTTTAGTAAAATCCTTCCGATCAGAGTGGTCAAAATTCCTGCCACAATGGCTTCCGGGATACCGTTAATCCCAATG
>CABSEG010000113.1 GCA_902476645.1 uncultured Lachnospiraceae bacterium
CCGCAGGCAGCCACAGCCCCTGCCAAACCTGACAGACTAATTCCCACGCCCATACCTCCCTGTATCACGGGTACTCTAGCCACCAAATCTCCGATTATTAAAGGCCTGTTTTTCATCATACCCTCCTTACATACCCCGAAATCTATCATATCTCTGGTTCACTACTTCTTCTACCGTAAGGGCACTCTCTCTGCTTAAGAATTCCTTCATATGAGCTTTCATAAACGCTGCGATTTGAGATAGATTCTCCGACGTGGCCGGCTCCCCTTCCGGCACAATCAATTCAATCATCTGAAGCTTTTTTAAATCCTCTGCCGTAATTTTCATTACCTCAGAAGCTTCCTTTGCTCGTTTTCCATCCTTCCATAGAATAGAAGCAAATCCTTCCGGAGACAACACCGAGTAGGTTGCATTCTCCATCATCCATACTTCATTAGCAACAGCCAGAGCTAAAGCTCCGCCGCTGCCTCCTTCGCCGATCAGAATACTCAACACCGGAACCTTCAAGGCTGACATTTCCATCAGGTTTCTGGCAATTGCCTCTCCTTGCCCCCGCTCTTCGGCTTCGATTCCGCAGGCTGCCCCCGGCGTATCCACAAAATTTATAATCGGGCGTCCAAACTTCTCTGCCTGTTTCATCAGCCTAAGCGCTTTTCGATATCCTTCCGGAGAAGCCATACCAAAGTTTCTGCTGATATTTTCTTTCGTAGTCTTTCCCTTTTGTTGTCCAATGACGGTCACAGGCTGTCCATCCAGCCAGGCAAGTCCGCCCACAATGGCTCCATCATCCCGAAACCCTCTGTCTCCGTGAAGCTCATAAAAGGAATCAAAAATCGCTCCGATATAGTCCAGACTGGTGGGACGATCGGACCTTCTGGACAATTCTACCCTCTCCCAGGCGTTTCTCTTTGCATGGGCCACTCCTACCCTAATTGTTCTTTGCATGGGATGTGCCTCCGTAAAGTTGGCATATCCCCGGCTTTTATGGAACCGGATCAGCTGAGCTAATGTGGCCTTTAACTCCTTCCTCTCCACGATAGAATCGATCATTCCCTTTTCCAGCAAAAATTCAGATCTCTGAAATCCTTCCGGAAGTTTCTGGCCAGTAGTTTGCGCAATCACCCTGGGACCTGCGAATCCAATCAGCGCCCCGGGTTCTGCTAGAATCACATCCCCCAGCATAGCAAAACTGGCCGTCACTCCCCCAGTGGTAGGATCCGTCAGAACCGAAATATAAAGTAACCCCGCATCAGAATGACGCTTAAGCGCTGCGGAAGTCTTCGCCATCTGCATTAAAGATACAATCCCTTCCTGCATCCTGGCTCCCCCAGAACAACAAAACAGGATCACTGGAAGTCTCAGTCTGGTAGCTGTTTCCACTGCCGAAGTAATGCGCTCTCCTACCACATATCCCATGCTACTCATCAAAAATCTCGCGTCACAGACTCCCAGAACCACGTCCTCACCCTCAATTTTTGCTTTTCCTATCGTCACAGCCTCTTTGATATGTGTTTTTTCTCTGGTCTGGGCCAGTTTTTCTTCATATCCTGGAAAGTTTAATGGGTTGTGATCCGCAATATCCATCCCCCAGGGTTCAAAGCTTCCTTTATCCGCGATCATGCGGATTCTGGTCTTGGTCTTAATCCGAAAATACCCGCCGCACTTAGGACATACGTAATGATGCTCCACCACATCTTCCTTATATAACATTCCATTGCACTTAGGACATTTCACCCAAAGTCCCGCCGGCACAGAGGGCTCTGTCTCATGCACATTCTGTTCCCGAAAAGATGGCGCATCCTGGCGCCCGATGGAAATATAGGTGTTTTTTTTAAAAAGTTCTTTTAACTTCGGCATACGCTACTCTCCTCTATCCCGTTACATTCAGGGCAGACAACCCTGTCTCTCTGCAAAATGCGTCTCAATGAACGCTGTGGTAAAGTCTCCATCTTGGAAATCCTTATCATTTAATATATCATACTGAAAATCCAGATTTGTGATAACTCCATCTATGATCAGCTCACCAAGAGTACTCCGCATTTTATCAATAGCGCCGGCTCTGGTCTTATCATGAACAATCACCTTAGCAATCATTGAATCATAGTAGGGAGGGATCTCATATCCGTTGTAGACAGCGGTGTCTATCCTTACCCCGAAACCGCCAGGTAAATGTACTTCCTGAATCGTCCCAGGACAGGGACGAAAATTTTTAGATGGATCTTCCGCGTTAATCCGACACTCAATAGCGTGTCCCTCCAAGTGAACATCCTCCTGTCGAAAACCAAGGGGCAAACCCGCTGCGATATAGATCTGCTCTTTTATCAGGTCTATGCCGGATACCATCTCTGTAACCGGATGCTCCACCTGAATCCTGGTGTTCATCTCGATAAAATAAAAATTTTGCTGATCATCCAGGAGAAATTCTATGGTACCTGCATTTTCATATCCTGCTGCCTTAGCAGCCCTTACCGCTTCATCCCCCATCTTTTTCCGAAGTTCGGGAGTCAATACGGCGCAGGGAGATTCCTCTATAACCTTCTGATGATTCCTCTGAATGGAGCAATCCCGCTCCCCCAGTTGAACTACGTTTCCGAATTTATCTGCCAGAATCTGAAATTCCACATGCTTTGGGTTTCTTACGTATTTTTCAATGTACATGGTGTCATCGTCAAAGGCACGGACAGACTCCATCTGAGCCGTGTGGAAATTTTCCGCAAACTCTTCTTCATTTTCCGCAATCCGCATTCCCTTGCCTCCGCCACCTGAAGAGGCCTTGATCATCACCGGATACCCGATTTTTGCGGCTACCCTTTGCCCCTTCACTGCATCATAGACAGGCTCTCTGCTTCCCGGAACCACCGGGACTCCAGCCTCCATCATCGTACTTCTGGCTTCTGACTTATTTCCCATTTTATTTATAACTTCTGCGGAAGGGCCAATAAAAACGATATTACATTTCTGGCACATCTCTACAAATTTGCTGTTTTCAGAGAGAAACCCAAATCCCGGATGAATAGCCTCGGCTTTTGTTGCAATCGTGGCGCTTAGAATCCTCTCCATATTCAGATAACTGTCCAGGGACTGGGCGGGACCAATACAGACAGCCTCATCCGCCAGCTGTGTATGTAATGCTTCTCTGTCCGCCTCAGAATAGACGGCCACTGTTTTGATGCCAAGTTCTCTGCAAGCGCGAATGATACGCACTGCGATCTCACCGCGGTTGGCAATTAAGATTTTTTGAAACATATGCTCCCTCCTATCCGATGGCAAAAGTAAGCTCTGCGCAGCAGACTACCTTCCCCTCTACAGTCGCGGTGGCCTTTCCCACTCCGATGGGGCCCTTTTGTTTGATCATCTCTACCTCCAGCATCAACACATCTCCGGGAACCACTTTCTGACGAAACTTTGCGTTATTGATGGCACCGAAGTAAGCTGTTTTTCCCTTATTTTCCGGAACACTCAGCATGACTACGGCTCCCACCTGAGCTAAAGCCTCCACGATCAGCACTCCGGGCATCACCGGCTCCATTGGAAAATGCCCCGCAAAATAAGGCTCATTAAAGCTGACACACTTTTTTCCTACGGCCCGCTTTCCTATCTCCATTTCCTCTATAGTATCAATCAGCAGCATAGGCTGCCTGTGCGGAATAATTTCCATGATTTCCTTTGTGGTTAACACTGACATATTCTGCCTCCTATTTAATCAAAAACAGCGGCTGGCCATACTCCACCATCTGCTCATTTTCTACCAAAATTGCTTCTACCACGCCATCGTATTCACTCTCAATCTCATTCATCAGCTTCATGGCCTCTATGATGCCGAGCACTTGTCCCTTTTTCACCGTATCTCCCACCGATACAAAGGGTTCGCTATCCGGAGAAGCTGCATTGTAAAAGGTACCCACCAAGGGAGCCTTTACCGGCATAATCTCGGAATCTGCTTCCATTTCTTCGGATGCTGGAAACTCCTGTATCTGTGCTGCGTCCTGGAGCTTCTCCGACACAGAGGAAGCCGCCACAACTACTTCTTTTTTCTTTTTTTTCATAGTCAGCTTCAAACTGCCATCGTCATAATCAAAGGTATCCAGATTAGAAGCGGATACTTTCTCAATCAGAGTCAGTAAGCACTCGAACTCCATCTCCTATACCTCCTTATACTTTTTCACCAAAATGCTGGCGTTGTGACCGCCAAATCCCAGAGAGTTGCTAAGAGCATATTCTACCGGTTCCTGAATAGCCTCTCCCGGCACATAATTTAAATCCAGCTCTTCATCCGGAATCTGATAACCTACGGTGGGATGAATATAGCCGTCCTGAATCTCTTTGACACAGGTGACAAACTCAATGGCTCCCGCAGCTCCCAACATATGCCCTACCATAGACTTGGTAGAATTAACCCTAATATTCTTTGCATGATCACCAAAGGCCAATTTGATTGCCCTGGTTTCAAACAAGTCATTATGATGAGTCCCGGTTCCGTGGGCATTAATATAAGTAATCTCTTCTCCGTCTACTCCTGCGTCTTTTAAAGCATCCTGCATGGCCCTGGCAGCGCCACCTCCATCCTCTGCCGGTGAAGTAATATGGTAAGCGTCACTGGTAGCACCATACCCTACGACCTCAGCCAGGATCGAAGCCCCCCTCTTTTTCGCATGTTCCAGCTCCTCCAAAACCACAACAGCGGCTCCTTCTCCCATCACAAAACCACTCCTCTCTTTATCAAAAGGAATGGAACATCTGGACGGATCCTTGGAACTAGAAAGAGCTGTCAACGCGGAAAATCCTGCAATTCCAATGGGGCATACAGAAGCTTCTGTTCCACCTGCCACCATCACATCCGCATCTCCGTGTTGAATGGAGCGCATGGCTTCACCGATAGAGTGGGTTCCAGTGGCACAGGCTG
>CABSEG010000114.1 GCA_902476645.1 uncultured Lachnospiraceae bacterium
AAAGTAGCCATGTTCGGACGGGCTATGATCGACTATGTGAGAGGCGGCGGCGGAAGCGGTGCAACCAATGTAGACTATACCCGCAATATTCTGCAGGGTATGCAGATGAAGGAGGAAGAGGGCAAGGTCAGCCTCTATCAGCCTTTGGTGGATTTCTATACGGAACAGGTTACAACCAACGGGATCACCGACGATGCTAACATCACAGTAACCGACGAGATGCTGAATGCCGCGGCTGAGAATGCAGACACCGCTATCGTTACCATCGGCCGCTACTCTTCTGAGGGAAGTGACCGAAGTGTATCTGACTTTGAGATCACAGAAGCCGAACGGCAATTACTCACTCGTGTAGCAGCCAAATTTGACAAAACCGTAGTAGTTTTAAACGTAGGCGCTGTCCTTGACACCTCCTGGATCAAAGAAATCCCGGGTATTGATTCTGTCCTTATGGCATGGCAGGCAGGCATGGAGGGAGGTCTGGCCACAGCAGACGTGCTGGTAGGCGACGTAAATCCTTCCGGTAAGTTCGTGGATACTTTTGCAAAATCCTATGAAGACTATCCCAGCTCCGATACCTTCTACGAGTCCACCGCTTATGTGGATTACGAGGAGGATATCTTCGTGGGATATCGTTACTTCGAAACCTTCGACCCCGATTACAGCCAGGTAAATTATGAGTTTGGGTATGGCCTCTCCTACACCACCTTTGACATTAGCGATGTGCAGGTAGCTGTAGAGGGAGATCAGATCGTCACCACAGCGAATGTAACCAACACGGGGGACGTAGCTGGTAAGGAAGTGGTGCAGGTTTATTTCAGCGCGCCTCAAGGAAAGTTGGGCAAGCCCGCAAAGGAACTGGCTGCCTTTGAAAAGACAGATCTCCTGGAGCCTGGTGAGTCTCAGACCTTAACCATGGGTTTTGCTATTAGCGATATGTCCAGCTATGATGATACCGGCAAAGTGCAGAAATCCGCTTACCTTTTGGAAGCCGGCGACTATAACATTTACGTTGGAAATTCTATCAAGAATGCCGGTGAAAATGGCATCCGCTATACCTATCAGGTGGCTCAGGACACCGTTACAGAACAGCTTACCGAACAATGCGCACCCGGGGAACTGGAGAGGAGACTCTTGGCCGACGGCACTTGGGAGGAACTGGCCACCCCGGCAAAACCGGAAACAGAGCACCATATTGCAGCGGAAGGCACCACGCGAGTGGAAAGTGAAGGTTTCTCTGGATCTTCCGGTGATGTGAATATCGAAAGCTACTACAACGACGATTTGGAACAGCAAAAATGCCTGGCCATGTTGAATGCGGCAGGCAAATACATGGAATACAGCTTAACTGTGGAAAAGGCAGGCAGATATTCCGTGATTATGTCCATGGCTAATGGTAACGCTCCACTCTCTAATTGCTTTAACGTATTTGTAAACGATGTGCAGGTTCCTGGCATCGTATTTAATGCAGAACAAACCGGTGACGGTAGCGGCGCGTCTGAGTGGTACAATTTCATAGAATGCGAGCCTTTCTACATTAACCTGAAGGAGGGGGAAAACACCCTCCGTTTTGTGGCAAACGGCAACAATCCCAATTATGATTACATGCTCTTTACCAGAGTTGGAGAGTCTGAGGATTACTTCAAGACAGCCATCGCCGCAGAAGGCCAGAATAAGATAGAGGCCGAAAACTTTGATCTGTCCGGCCGTACAACGGGAGAGGCCGTCAGAGTGGAAACCTTTCATAACGATACCCAGGCTTGCCTGGCATACATGAACTATGAAGGGAACTATGTATCCTATTATCTCAAGGTAGCTGAAGCCGGCGAATATAATATTACCTTTAACGCTGCAAATGGCCGGGCAGACTTTGATTACGATCCTGGTATTGAAGTTAACGGAACTTCTTACCCTGCAACCATCACGGCGGTTCAAACCGGTGACGGAGATGGTGCCAACGAATGGTATAACTTCGAAGACCTGACACCCGTAACCGTGTCTCTTCCAGCCGGAGATGTCATCCTGACGTTACGGGCCTCTGAGACAAACAAATATCCGAATATCGATTATATTCTGATTGAGAAAAAATCGGAGAATACCAATGTTGCTAAGATTGCAAAAGCTGCTGCCCCGGTTACAGATACCGTTTCTGACAAAATCATGCTGGTAGATGTTTACCATAACCCAGATCTGATGGACGCTTTCCTGGATCAGCTCACCGACGATCAGCTCATTGATATGATGGGTGGCCAGGAGAATACTGGTGTTGCCAATACCGGAGGTATGGGAAACCTGATGGAATATGGCATTCCAAACGCCATGACAGCAGACGGCCCTCAGGGTATCCGTATCGGCACCACCTGTACCGCATGGCCGGTATCCACGCTGCTGGCTTGTACCTGGGATGTGGATCTGGTTGAACAGGTGGGAAAAGCTGCCGCAACGGAAGCCCATAACAACGGTATTGATATCTGGCTGGCGCCCGGTATGAACATTCATAGAGATCCTCTGTGCGGACGTAATTTTGAGTACTATTCAGAGGATCCTCTGGTGACCGGCAAGATGGCCGCTGCCATTACAAAAGGCTGTCAGTCCGAAGGAGTTTCCATTACTCTGAAGCACTTTGCTCTTAATAACAAAGAGACGAACCGTAACAGCTCTGACTCCAGAGTCAGCGAAAGAGCACTCCGGGAAATCTATTTGAAGGGTTTTGAGATCGCAGTAAAAGAGGCCGGTCCCTGGAGTATCATGACCTCTTATAACTACCTGAATGGTATTGAGACCTCTGAAAATAAGGAGCTGCTGACCAACATTGCCCGTGGTGAATGGGGCTATGATGGAATCTTCATGACAGACTGGGGCAACAACTCCAACCACGCAAGAGAACTCTTGGCTGGTAATGATGTAAAAATGCCTTCCGGTTCTCCTGCAACATTACGCACTGCTCTGGACAGAGGTGTGATCACCCGCGAGGATCTGGAAGCATGCGCAGAACGCCTTCTTAAAATGATCATGAGGGTAAATATCTTTAATGATAAGATTCTCAACCCGGTAACCACCGAAATCGGAGATGACACCTACTTTAAAGCCGGAGACAACATTCTGTGGTCTGAAACTGTAAAAGCGGAGGCGACATCAGATAAGGACGGTGGAAACAATCTCGGCTACTGTGATGCTGGCGGATGGGCCCAGTATCAGATCAACGTGATAAAGAGCGGTCAGTATGACTTGTCCGCACGTACCGCCTCCAATGCGGGACTGGGTGCATTTGATGTTATCATCGATGGTGAAAAGATTGCCAGCTTTGATCCGATTCTCACTGGAGGATGGCAGAACTGGACCACTTTGGATGCCCAAAGCGTTCATTTGGATGCAGGTGTACATACTCTTAGGATTGAGTTTACGGAAAGCGGCTCCAACCTGAACTGGTTAAGATTTACCCTGACCGAAGAAGATTCTCCTGTAAGAGTAGCCTTAAAGTCACTGTATGAGACTTGGGCAGCGGAAGATCTTTCTGTCTATACCGCAGAGAGTGCAAAAGCACTGCAAAGCGCTCTGGAACAGGCAAAAGAGGCCCTGGACAACGCAAACGCAACCGTAGGGGAACTTACAGATGCAACCATTATCCTGGTTAATGCCATAGGCGCCATGGAATACGGCGTACAGAAAGTTCATCTGAAGACAGCGATTGAATTGACCGAACAGCTTTTAGAGCTTGCTAACAATTATGAAGACACCGCAGCGTTGGAAGCAGCTGTGGAAGCCGGAAAAACCGTTTTAGCAGATTCCAATGCCACCCAGGATGACGCAAACAATGCTGCTAATGCCATTCTGGATGAACTGGCTAAACTTGCCAAGACAGCGGATGTAACTTCTCTGGAAAGTCTGATTACGGCGGCTGAAGGGCTGGATACAAGTAAGTATACCACGGAAAGTACAAAGATGCTAAAAGAAGCCATTGAGCATGGAAAAGAAGTTTTGGCAGATCCGAACAGAGAAGACGGTGCAATTAGCGATGCATACAGGGCAATCGTGGAAGCGGTAATGGGTCTTGATATGAGAGGTAACAAGGCTGCTCTTTCCTCTATCATTGCCAAGGCTGAAGAAATTTTGGCAGAGAAAGATCGCTTCGTTGCAGCTACCCTGGAGGGAATCCAGGAGGCATTGGAAGAAGCTGTTCTTGTGTATAACAACGAGGAAGCTCTTCAGGCTGACATCAATGAGGCAGTTACCACTCTGACACTGGAAGTGGCAGAAGCCCGTCTTATGGGAGATGTCAACGATGACGGTGTCATCACCACAGCTGACAGCACTGCCGTTCTGTCAGCCAGCGCAGAGATGTCTACCCTTTCTTCCGACGCTGTAGCCAGCGCGGATGTGAATGGGGATGGCAAGGCGGATACCGCAGATGCTGTCCTGATCCTTCAGTATACGGCAGAGAAAATCTCCGCATTCTAATATGTGAAGTATTCGGAGCCATTGTAGCACAGTTAAAATCTTATCTGTGGAGCAATGGCTCCATCTCTGTACCGGTTATAAATTAGGGCGCCACAGTATCCCTTATTCTGAATGGTGATTCTGTGGCGCCCCGATTTTCTCTTACATCTGCTCTAATATCTTCTGGTAAAAATCCTCAAATAAATCAAAGGTGGCAAAATAATCTTTTGGAGTTTCCGCCCGCCTGATTAACTGGGTGGTGCCGTCTTCTTTCAACAGTACTTCTGCGGATTTCAGCTTTCCATTGTAGTTATACCCCATGGAAAAACCGTGGGCTCCCGTATCGTGTATCACGAGCAAATCTCCCATATCGATTTTGGGGAGCATCCGGTCAATGGCAAATTTATCGTTATTTTCACAGAGGGACCCGGTCACATCATACATGTGATCGCAGG
>CABSEG010000115.1 GCA_902476645.1 uncultured Lachnospiraceae bacterium
ACAACGATCAGGGCAATGGTAAGACCATTGTTTCGCTTTCTTACAGGGGATGCTCCTTGCCGGTTGTTCTGCGGTCCATCGCCTTGACAGGCTCCTCCTTCGTAAAAACTTTGCCGCGCTCCGTTACCTTGTGCGGTCTTTTGGCCTTTCTCCTCTCTGGCCGCCGGAACCTTGTTGTCTTCCCGAAACCGCTCATCCTGATAACCGGTTTCCGTATATTCTCCGTCATGTCCATCGTCTCCTGCCAGGCTACTTTTAATCTGAGCCGCCACCTTTTCCGGGCTGCCCAGCGTGGATATGACATACGCTTCCTGTCCTTCTCCCGCCTCTTCGAAATAATCCCTGTAAAACTCCATAGCCTCATCCCGCTCTTCTTGCGGAATGTCCTGCAGCAGGTAGGCCAATTGATCTAAATACTCTTCCCGACTCATCACTGTAACCTCCCTGTAAATATTCTTGTAATTCTGGATGAATATTCTTTCCATTCTGTGATATACAGATTCAGCTGTACCCGCCCTTTTTCCGTAATCTTATAATATCTGCGGTTTCTGCCTCCGCATTCCCGGTCGTATACTTCCAGACACTCATCTTTCTGGAGGCGGCGCAAGACAGGGTACAGAGTGGACTCGGATACTTCCAGAGCCGACCGGACATCCTGAGTAATCCGATATCCGTAGGTTCCCTCCTCTTCCTTTGAGACGACTGCCAGCACAATGGCATCCAGAAGAGCCGCGCCTGTGTTAAATACCATGCAATCAACTCCCTTTTATTATTTCTCTAACAATATTATTTTACATTTAATACTATATGCTATATAATATTATTTGTCAACTATGTCTAACCAAAAGTTTCTTATATTTTTCTTAAAAAAATACCGCTTTCCAGCCAGTATCAGCCTGAAAACGGTATCTATATTTTTATTTTTATCCCAGATATTCTTTTACGGCTTCCAGCGTCCGCTCCAAATCTTTCCTCTCGTGGGCCGCCGAAAGGAACATTGCCTCAAACTGCGCCGGAGCCAGGTGAATGCCCTTTCTTAACATGTATTTAAAGTAGCTTGCATATGCCCCGGTATCCGATGTCTTTGCGGTCGCATAGTTTACCACTCTCTCCTTGGTAAAGAACAGGCATCCCAGGGAACCCACATGATTGACTGTATATCCACATCCGGATTCCTTCACAATACGCTCTAGTTCTTCAAAAAACCAGTCTCCGCACGCATTCAGATCCCGGTAAATCTCCGGATGATCCCTCAGAATCTGAAGCTGGGTGATTCCGGCCGCCATGGCTAACGGATTTTCCCTTAGGGGTCCCGCCTGGTAAACCGGTCCCACAGGAGCGACCATTTCCATGATGGCTTTCTTTCCCCCATAAGCTCCCACAGGCATCCCTGCACCGATAATTTTCCCGAAGGTAGTCAAATCCGGTTGAATTCCATAGTATCCCTGAGCCCCGTCGATACCCAGGCGAAACCCGGTGATCACCTCATCAAAAATCAGAAGGGCTCCATATTTCGTACATCGTTCCCGAAGTCCCTCCAAAAACCCTTCAGCCGGAGGCACCACTCCCATATTCGCTCCCACAGGCTCCACAATGACTGCGGCAATCTCGTCAGGATACGTTGAAAACAGCGCATCCACGCTCTCTAAATCGTTGTACGCTGCGGAAAGCGTATCCTGGGTACAGCCGGAAGGGACGCCTGCGCTGTCGGGCACCCCGGCAGACATGACACCGGAGCCGGCTCTCACCAGCATGGCGTCTGTGTGTCCATGGTAACATCCCATAAATTTTATGATTTTATCCCGCCCGGTAAAACCTCTGGCCGCTCTGAGAGCGCTCATGACGGCCTCGGTACCAGAGTTTACCATGCGCACCATCTCAATGGACGGTACCAGATCACAGACCAGCTTTGCCATGATCACCTCCCGTTCGGTAGCCGCTCCAAAGCTTAAGCCATTCTCACAAGCCTTTATGACGCTCTCCCGGATGGCGGGATGATTGTGGCCCAAAACCATAGGCCCCCAGGAACCGATAAAGTCCAGATAGGCGTTTCCATCCACATCGTACATATAGGCCCCCTGGGCTTTTTCAATAAACCGGGGCGTCTCCCCGATGGCTCCGAAGGCCCGCACAGGACTGTTGACTCCGCCCGGAATCCATTGGCGCGCTTCCGCAAACAGTGTTTCTGATCTGCTCATTATCCGATTCTCCCTTCCGCCATAAATCCAGCCAGTTCCTTGGCAAAATAAGTCAGATAAATGTCCGCTCCTGCCCGATAGGTACTGACTGCCATTTCACAGATAATCCGGTCTTCCTCAATATACCCCAGCTTTGCGCCTGCCTTTACCATGGCATATTCCCCGCTGACGCTGTAGGCCGCCACCGGTGTGTGAACCTCCTGTTTTACTTTTGCAATTATATCCAAATAAGAGAGGGCCGGTTTTACCATTAGAATGTCCGCCCCTTCCTCTTCGTCCAGCAGGGCTTCCTTAATGCCTTCTCTGCTGTTATGTATATCCATCTGATAGGATTTTCTGTCCCCAAAGGCCGGAGCTGAGCCTGCCGCTTCCCGGAAAGGACCGTAAAAAGCCGATGCGTATTTCACTGCATAGGACATAATAGGAATCTCAATATGCCCTGCCTGATCCAGGCACTTTCTTATGGCGCTCACCCTCCCGTCCATCATATCAGAGGGCGCCACCATATCTGCCCCTGCCTCCACATGGGAGAGCGCTGTTTTGGCCAACAATTCCAGAGTCTTATCATTGTCTACTTCCGAACCACAGAGCACTCCACAGTGCCCGTGGGAGGTATATTCGCACATGCAAACATCTGTAATCAGATACATTTGGGGAAACTGCTTTCTGGCCTCCCTAAGCGCCCGCTGTACAATGCCGTTTTCTGCGTACGCCTGACTTCCCACTTCATCTTTCTCATCCGGAATGCCAAAAAGCATCACACGGTTAACACCCGCTTTTTCCAGCCGCTCCAGTTCAAAACTCATCTGGTCTACGCTATAGCGATATTGACCTTCCATGGAGGGAATTTCTTCTTTTATATGTTCACCTTCCCGGACAAACATGGGGTAAATCAGAGAGGACGGATCCATCCGGGTCTCTCTCACCATCTTTCGCAGAGTCTCTGTTCTTCTCAATCTTCTTGGTCTTTTTATCATGATTTTTCCTTCTTTCTGTTTTCCTCTGCCCTGGAGCATATCTCACAGAGCTTACGAACGATACTATCCATGGTTGCCTGGTCGGAAACATAAGTTTTCATTCCATGGGCAGCCGCTTCCCTCTGTGTTTGCTCTCCGATGCAGACCGCCCGAACCTTTGTAAAGTTGATTCCCGGCACCGCCTGCACAAAGCCACGCACCGTGGAGGCGCTGGTAAACACGGCAAAATCCACGGTTCCCTGCTCAAACTCCGCCCTTTCATCGATCAGGGACGGTGTTTCGTAAAAAGTGTCGTAGGTGGCCACGTCATCCACCGTGACCTTCCCGGTGGCGTTCAGACAGTCCACCAGCTTTTGGTTACCAATCCTGGCCCTTGGGATTAAAATCCTCTCTCCCGGCTTTACCTCTCTGGATAATGCTTCACCAAGGGCCTCCCCGCTATAGGTCTCCGGCATCAAGTCTGCCAGAAGCCCCCTTTCTTCCAGGGCCTTCTTCGTCCCCTTCCCGATCACGGCAAGCTTAGCGCCTGCCAACGAGCGCACATCCAAACCTGCATTTCTCAGCTCAGTCCAGAATACTTGCACACCGGTAGGGCTCGTAAACACCAACCAGTCGTAAGATGAAAGACGCCCAAAGGCTTCGTTCAATCCAGGGTTTGGAGTAATGGACTCTGTACGGATTGCCGGAAGTTCCAGGACTTCCGCCCCAAGGCGGCGAAGCTTTTCTGCCATAGCGGAAATCTGTTGTCTTGGCCTGGTCACCAGGATCTTCTTTCCCGCCAGAGGCAGCTTCTCATACCAGGCAAAGGAATCTGCCAGCGCACACACCTTTCCCACCACAATAATGGCCGGCGTCTCAATGCCCTCTCTTTTGACCGCCTCCTCCAGAGTAGACACGGTGGCCACAATTCGCTTCTGGGACGCAGTGGTGCCCTTCTGTAAAATAGCGGCAGGCATTTGCCCATCCATCCCCTTTTCCATAAGGCCTTTGCAGATCTCTCCCAGCGCAGACACGCCCATGAGAAAAACCAGGGTTCCTCTGGTTTTAACCAAAGCCTCAAAGTCGATATCGTAGTTCTCCCCCTGCTTTTTATGCCCTGTGATAATGTGTACGGAAGAACAATAATCCCGGTGGGTCACCGGAATTCCATTATAGGCGGGCACGGCAATCGCCGAGGTGACTCCGGGAACCACTTCGCAGGGAATCCGGCGCTGTAGAAGATATTCCAGCTCTTCTCCGCCTCTCCCAAACAAGAAGGGGTCCCCCCCTTTTAAGCGCACCACCCGGAGTCCTTCCATGGCTTTTTCAGCCAAAACCCGGTTGATCTCCTCCTGTGGCATGGTGTGATGATTCGCACGCTTTCCCACATGGATCTTCTCTGCCTCCTGTGGGATCATATTTAAAATTCCCTGACCCACCAACGCATCATATACCACCACCTGGGCCTGCTTTAGCA
>CABSEG010000116.1 GCA_902476645.1 uncultured Lachnospiraceae bacterium
CATTGTAAATCCTCCTTGAAAAATTCCAATTCGACAACTTAGGATTTGTCTACTTAACAAACTGGAAGTTAGTTACTCAAAAAATTTAAATTCGTAACCATCTTCAGGTTCTCCAATTTCATATCCTAAAAGTTCTGTTAATTTCTTTTTTAGTGTCGAATACCATTTTTCCCAAATGTCATCAGGCATAGTTCCAAAAATTTGTAACCCACTTGGTTCAACAGAAGCTCGCAAATCTATATCTTTCCCTACCCATTGCGGTTCATCTTTATTTCCTGCCCAGTACGGCATGGAAGCATACGTCATATCGATTTTTTCCCAAACTTCTTTCGGTGCAGTGTAATGAATGTTTAAATTTATATCATGTTCCATCTCCAATTCCTCCTATAAAATTCCAATTTCCTTCTCATTCCTCCGCCGCCTGTTTCTTCGCTTCCTCCAGCGGAAACTTCGGGATCTCTTCCAGCAGCTTCATCCCGATCTGCTGTTTTAAATCCTCATCCACAACCTTTTTCACGCTTCCATCTGGCTGTTCGACTTCTACTGTCGCCAGTTCTTCAATATAATCCGCATAATATGCCAGCACCTTCTCCAGCGCCCATTTCTCCCCGGCGACTGCCGCCTCGATTGTATTCAGATCCAGCGTACATTCCTGCTCCTGCATCACATCCCGCTCCCTTCCCTTAGAATACTTTCATCATACCATATGCGGTCCGGATAGCATAGTGGCAGCCTGCCTGATTTTCCATGGAATTTCCCGTCAATCCCGCACTGGCGCATAGACCGCCTCCACCTCCATCCCGTCTTCCGTCTGATCCAGCCGTACATAATAATCCCTGATGTAGTAGCTGGCATGCTGCTCCTGCAGGGAATACAGCTCCAGCGTCTGAAAATCCACCAGACAAAGATCCCTGGGCTTTGGTTCCTCCCCTTCCGGTCCGTAGGTTTCCATGACAGCGAGCAGCTTATCCAGGCAGTCCTGGCAGAGAATGGTTTTTGCCTTCTCCACATCCAGGATGCTATCTTCCCCATAACTGACTTTCACCGTGGAAATCCCACGGGAGGGTGTCTGTGCTGGAAAAGAAATCTCCGCCTTCCCCGGTGCCTGTCATGGCAGTCCTGGTGCCACTGGTATCTGCTCCGTCCTCCTCATGAGGCAGGATGCCGAAATCCAGCACATACCACTGGTTTACACTGATAATCCCCAGATCATCAAACTGCCGGAAATATCCCATCAGGCTTTCCTTTGCTGTACCACACAGATAACAGCCCTCCGAATCCGACAATTCCGACTGGACTGCTGGCAATTCTTTATACTCCATAGAAGTGAACTCCTCCTGTTGCAGCATATCTGCCGTATCTTTCATTTTCCCAAAAGCTGTGAAAAAAAGAAGCAGGGCAGCCAGGATGCCCGCTCCCCATACCAGTTCTTTTCTCATCCGGTAATACTTTCCCTTCTGCATCGTCCTTCCTCCCGCTTTATTTATGTCTGTAACAAGCATTATTTATGTCTGTTATGAGCATAAATAGTGTGTGGTTCAGACACTATTTATGTCTTACCATAAAGGCAAACATGGAAAGGGGGTGTAAAGGACATGGAACAATCTGAAATCAGTCGGATCGGCAGGATCCTGAAGGAACGGCGGCTCCAGCTCGGATACACCCAGGAATATGCTGCAGAAAAAGCAGGCATTTCCTATTCATACTATACCAAGATTGAACGTGGACAACAACTTCCATCTCTGGAAGTTGCCATGGTCCTTTCCAAAACCTTCAGCTTGTCCATGGATCGCTGGCTTTTAAGCCAGGCGCATGATTACAGGATGCCACCGGCTGCCTTAAACCTCATCCAATATGTCAGCTCCCTGGATAACAAAACCATCGAAACGATCCAGGAGCTGCTCTCCAAAGCCTCCCTGGTAGAGAAACAGAACTGACCGCAGGGCCTAAGCCCCTGCGGTTTTGCAATGAATACATTGCAATTATACTCGGAATATCCAGTAGAATCAAGGAAACTGCAATGAATACATTGCAAATTCACGAGATCGGTTTCGGCATACTCCCGGAAACACGAAAAAGGAGGCTTCTTTCATGGAACAAAAACTGAAACAGGATATTCAGATTGGCGAAACCATCCGCTCCCTCCGTATGGAGCGGAAACTGACGCAGGACCAGGTGGTTTCCAAACTGCAGCTTATGGATCTCGACATCACCCGGAGCATCTACTCTCAGATCGAAGGCGGTACCTACAGCATCCGCATCTCGGTCCTTGCAGGCCTGGCCCAGATTTTTCAGGTGGACTATAACACCTTCTTTCGGAACGTCCATCTCACAGGTTCAGAATAATTCTTCTCTCCAAATTTTCCCGCTTTCTCTTCGTTTTGATTGTGGCACACATTCTTCCCGGTTTCGCACGAAACTGGCACGGTTTTGCGATTGTGCCGTAAATTTCCCCGTGTTACAATAGGTACTGTCAAAATTATATGCAGCGAAAACGCAGCGCATCCAAAGGCGGCAGCCTCCCGCCCGGATTGGCTGCGTTTTTTCGTGCAGGGAAAGGAGGTTTCCCTTCAACAACTTCATATGGCTTTGCAGAAGTAGTCCGCATTGACCGGGCTGCTTTTGCTTTTTGAGGCAGGAAATTATAAGCACGGGCGGGAAAAGCAATCCCGTCCGTTTTTTCAAGATCAATGAAGGAGGTCATACATGAAACAGTTACCTGCAAACTCTTCACCGGAGAAAAAGCGGACGGTCTGCTACGGGAAATACCTCTACGCAGCCTTCCTGCTCTTTACGCTTATCGCAGCGAATGTCCAGCCGGTGCTTGCTTCCAATATGTGGGACAAGGCCAATGAGATCATGAAGGATGTCTACAACCAGATCGTCCTCATATCCACCATTGCCGCCGTAGTGACCGCATCCGTGGCGCTGCTTTTGATGAATTTCTCGAAATCCGGCAAGACCGTGGATGAGAGCCGTGCCTGGCTGAAGCGGATCATCATTACCTGGGCGATTCTGAACGGCCTTGGCTTTATTATGGCATACATTACCCCGTTCTTTGCCGGAGGCACATACAGCGGATAAGCCCGGAAAGGAGGAAACCACATGGGAATACTGGACGGAATCGTGGAATGGATCGCAGAACAGGTCATGAACATCCTGGATCTGATCACCACTTCAGTCCTGGGCGCCCTCGGCTGCTCCATGGACACGTTCCTGCGCTATTTTCCTGCAGCTGAAACCATGTACGATGTGTTTCTTGCTTTGGCTCTTGGCCTCATCCTCTTAAACTGGGTGTGGCAGCTTTTCAAGAACTACTTCATGGGTGCCGGAATCGAAGCAGAGGATCCCCTGAAACTTTCCATCCGTTCATTTATTTTTATCTTCCTGGCCTTTTATGCGGAAGACATCGTGAACCTGCTCCTTGGTATCGCCGGGACGCCTTATGACTGGATCTTAACGGAGGAGCTTCCCTCCCTGGATTTTGCCAGCTTCAATTCAGTCATCACCGTCATCCTGGGTGTATGCGCCAATGGAGCCGTGGCGATTATCGCCCTGATTTTAGTTTTGATTTTGGCGTGGAATTACATCAAGCTGCTCTTTGAGGCAGCGGAGCGCTACATCCTTTTGGGAGTGCTGGTCTACACGGCGCCGGTTGCCTTTGCCACAGGTGCCTCCCAGTCCACCGGGAACATCTTCCATTCCTGGTGCCGGATGCTGGGCGGGCAGTTCTTCCTGCTACTGATGAACGCCTGGTGCCTGCGGCTGTTTACCAGCATGGTCGGCACTTTCCTCGCAAACCCGTTATCACTCTGATGAAAGGAGGAGTCCATGAAATACAAAAAACCAATCCTCACTGCCCTGGTACTGGTTTCCTGCCTGGTTTTGTTCTGCTCCATGCCGGTCTTTGCGGCAGAGCTGACAGAAGCCCAGGTGGAGGAAGCCGTAGCAGAACAGGGAAAGGAAGCCGTGACCGGAAATGTGTTCATCTGGTTCCTCTGTGCCATTGCTTTCCTCAAGGTTTCCCAGAAGATCGACAGCTTTATGGCATCCCTGGGGATCAATGTAGGAAACACCGGCGGGAACATGATGGCGGAGCTGCTCATTGCAGGCCGGGGCCTTGCCGGAGCCTTCCACGGACATGGCGGTGGCGGCGGATACCGCAGGGCATCCTCTCCCGGAAGCGCAGCCGTTGGCGGCAGCTTTCTCTCCGGAGGGCTTGCCGGTGCAGTGGGACGCCAGGTACAGCGGGAAGCCGTCAATGCTGCTACCCACTATTCGGAAGGGCCCAGCGTCGGGAATATGCTTTATCAGTCCTCGCTCAAGAAAGGCGGAGACTTTGCCAATAATGTGATCAGCAATATCGCCCAGGGCAATTACGGGCAGGTCGGCTCCAT
>CABSEG010000117.1 GCA_902476645.1 uncultured Lachnospiraceae bacterium
TCAACTATGCGAAAACACGCGACACCTATGTGGCCTACCGGAAAGCCAGCCCCAGGGAAAAGGCACGGTTCCGGTCGGTCCATGAAGCGGAACTGCTTTTGCACGAAGCTGCCAAAAGAGCCTTTGATGAATTTGGAGAAAAGAAGCTACCGACGGTCAAAACCTTGCAGGCAGAGTACAGCAACCTGCTGGCGAAGAAAAAGGCCGCCTATGAAGATTATAAGCGGCTCCGGAAAGAGAACCAGGAATTGCAGACGGTGAAAGCCAATGTGGACGCACTGTTAAGGATTGAGCAGGTGCAGGAGTACCAGCAAGAGAAAGAAAACAATCAGGAACAGGGCCGGTAAAACCGCTTTGCGGGTTTGCCGCCTTGTCTGCCCAAAAGGAAAAGCCGGGGGCTGTGTCAGGGGTGCGCGAAGCGCATTTATTTACCCTTGACGCGGCCTCCGGCTTTTGCTATGCCTCCGGCAGAGAAGCGTCCTTTTGGACGCGCAAGCCACCATGCCCCGCATGGTGTTCGGCCCGCACA
Organism: uncultured Lachnospiraceae bacterium; assembly: GCA_902476645.1. Classification (GTDB taxonomy): domain Bacteria; phylum Bacillota; class Clostridia; order Lachnospirales; family Lachnospiraceae; genus CABSEG01. The sequence continues at coordinate 530 of CABSEG010000117.1, forward strand.
TTTTTGTCGGGCCGGGGGTTTGGGGATTATCCCAACAAGCATTTTCCGCAAACGGGTACTCGTTTGCTGTGCTTGCAAAAATTATCCCGAATTCGGGATAATACCGGTTATACCGAAAGTTGGATTATCCCGAAACCTTATTTTTCAGCCTGTTTCCATGCTGATTTCGTTCAAAAAATTCGGGATAACTTTTCCTCCCTTTTGAGCTGGTTTCAATACTTTTTCATCAGAAGCTTCCCAACATTCGGGATAATCTTATAGCTTCCCATACAGCCATCCTTGATAATAGTTTACAGCAGGAAGTTTACCTGACTATATCAAGGAGGCTGTGCTTATGAAAACACAAAAGCAAACCATTAACGAGATGATCGCCCAGATAATTGCTGAGGCAAGAAAGCTGGGCTACAGCGAAGCAACCATTTGGAGAAATATCACGCCCAAATTTCAGACTGTTGCCGTTTATTATGAAAAAAGAGGCGTATGTTTCTATGATCCGGCAATCACCAGGGAGCTTGTGGATCTTCAGAAAGAACGTCTGGATCGGGAAGAAATCTCCATCCACTACTACAAACGGGTAAAATCGGCGGCAAACCGCCTGGACGAGTTCTATCTGACGGGAACCTTGCATTTAAATATGCCAAAGCATGGGACAAAGTATCCGATCTCGGAGGATAACGAGAAGCTCATCGACCTTTTCCTGGATTATAAAGGCTATTGCCCGAATACCAGGGACGATGTGGTGTGGGTAGTCCGCAGATACCTGCATTACTTTGAATCTTTAGGGTATGCTTCCCTGGAATGGGTGACGGTAGAACAGATCCGGGAATTTATCCTGAAAACGGCGGCGGAAGTAAAAACCTCCAGCCTGCATAACATCCTGCTCTATCTGAAACATTTCCACATATTTCTGAAAGAAAGCAGCCTCCCGGCCCCAGATTGTGTTGAGCTTTTCTCCTACCGGGTCTATCGAGATATGCCAATCCAAAGCTATGTGACGGATGAGGAGCTGGACCAGATCCTACGAGTGATCGATACAGACAGCGAGATGGGAAAACGGGACCGGGCAATCATTCTTCTTGCAGCAACAACAGGTCTGCGGGCCGGGGATCTGATCCGGATAAAACTGACAGATATTGACTGGCGAAAAGGAGAAATCCGACTTCTTCAAAGGAAAACAGGGCGTGTAAGCTATACCCCGCTGGTTAAGGAGGCGGGAGAAGCCTTGCGGGATTATATCCTGAATGCAAGGCCGCGCTCTGAGAGCCCGGAAGTATTTTTGCGCCTGGTTGCCCCCAGGACGGGGCTGGCGGATGCGGTCAGCATTGGATGTATGTTTCAGCAATACCAAAGAAAAGCCGGGATTTACCGCCATGCCTTTGATGGGAAAGGGTTCCACGGACTCCGGCGGCGGCTGGCAAAAAAGCTTTTGGTGACAGGAACGCCGCTTACAACCATCACACAGATCCTGGGACATGACGATCCAAAGTCTGCAAGGCAGTACCTTTCCCTTGATACCCGCAACTTAAAAGAATGCGCCCTTGATTTTAAAGGCATTCCCCTGGAAAGGGGGCTGGAGGGATGAATGATAAGTTTGCCAGTGGATTTGCACAGGATCTGGAAAGTATGATCGCTTTGAAACGCGCCCTCGGTTATTCCGAAAACACTTACCTGGAAAGGGCCAAAAGTTTTGACCGCCATTGCTTTGAAGTATATCCCGGCCAGCAGGAGCTTACCCAGGCCATTGTGCTGAGCTGGCTGAAGCCAGAACCGAGGAAATCACCGCAGACCATCCACGGGAAGGCAGCTTTTGTCAGGGCGTTGGGAAAATATCAAAAATCTATAGGGAAAGCGGCATATATCCTCCCAGACCGGTTTACTGCCGGAGGCACTGTATTCATTCCTTATCTGTTTGGGGATGATGAGCTGGCAGCGCTGTTCCATGAAATCGATTGTTACCAGTATCCACGCGACCCATTCCGTCCGCTTCTGCTCCGTACATACTTTCGGATGACCTATACCTGCGGTCTGCGGCCAAATGAAGGGAGAAATCTTAGGCGAAACGAGGTTGATTTAAACAGCGGAGAGGTTCGGATCATTGAAACAAAACGGCATAAAAGCAGAACCGTTGTAATGTCTGAGGACATGCTTTCCCTTGCAAGGTCTTATGCCAGCATCCGGGACGCCGGGTTTCTGGAAAGCGCATATTTCTTCCCCGCACCGGATGGCGGCCCCTATTCCGCCCAGAAGATACAGGGGAAATTTAAATGGTTCTTTGCCCGCACAAAATCGGGAATTCCCAAAGACCTTCTTCCTGCCGTCCGGGTATATGACCTCCGTCACCGATTCGCAACGGCTGTCCTGAACCGCTGGCTGGATGAAAAGAAAGAACTTTCCTCACGGCTTCCTTATCTGCAGACATACATGGGCCATAAGGATTGGGAGGCAACCGCGTACTATATCCATCTGCTTCCGGAAAAACTGGTGAAATCAGCCGGGATTGACTGGGAAGCCATGAACCGTCTGATTCCGAGGGTAGAGCTATGGGAAAAGTAAAAGACGAGCAGCTGTTCAGCCTGCTGAGAGATTTTCTCCTGATCTACCTGCCAAACCAGCGGCACGCCAGCAGCAATACCGTAAAAGCATACCGCACTGCATGGAACCAGCTTTTGAAATATATAGCGGAACAGAAAAAGATTTCCATGATGTCTGTTACATTTGAAATGATCCGTTATGAAATGGTGTTGGCATACCTGGACTGGCTTTCAGAAGAAAAAGGCATAGGCCCCGCTACCCGGAATAACAGACTGGCTGCCATACGCGCATTTATTACTTACGCTTCTGCCTGCAGACCGGAGTATATCAGCCTGTCCAGTGAGCTGGCAGCGATTAAGATTCAGAAAAAGGAGCGTTTCCGGGAGGTGGACTATATGTCCGAAGCTGCGGTCAAGGCTCTGCTGGCGGCACCTGATACCCGCACAAAAATGGGACTGCGGGATCAATTCCTGATGATCTTCCTTTATGACACAGGTGCGAGGATTCAGGAGGCCCTGGATGTGAAAATCTGTGACCTGCGGATTGATAAAACCCCGACTGTGACGCTTCATGGAAAGGGCGGCAAGATCCGGGTAGTCCCCTTAATGAAGGATACGGTACAGCATCTGGATAACTACATGGGTGTATTTCATAAAGGAGAAAGTGTCTTTTCAACGGAATGGCTTTTTTATGTAGAGCGAAAAGGTTCCCGCAGCGCAATGTGTGATGATACGGCGAGGCTCCGTATCCAAAAGTATGCAGAACTGGCGAGGGAAAACTGCCCCGATGTGCCGGAACGGGTTCATCCTCATCTGTGGAGGCATACCAGGGCAATGCACTTATACCAGCATGGAATGGATCTGACGATGATTTCCCAGTGGCTGGGGCACAAACAGGTTGAAACAACGTTGATCTACGCCTACGCGGATACAGAAGCCAAGCGGAAAGCGATTGAAAAAGCCATGGGTACAGGCCTTACCGGTACGGAATCAGTGAATTACACGGTTAGAGATGAAGATATGCTAAGACGGCTCTACGGTCTGTGATGCAGGAAAAAGATTATCCCGAATTTTAGGAATATCTCGTTCCGATCCCAGCGGAAATGTCTTAAAAGTATGGAAAAGTTATCCCGAATCTTTTTATAAAAAGCTGGTGAGCAAGCGGCTTCTTCTAAAGATTCGGGATAATCCAACTTTCGGTATAACAAAAATTATCCCGAATTCGGGATAATACAGGCAAGCAGTGTAAACCTGTACAGGTTCACTCATTTTCTCGATTTTCCCTT
>CABSEG010000118.1 GCA_902476645.1 uncultured Lachnospiraceae bacterium
CCAGCCGATGCCGCAGTGATTGTCGTTTCCGGAAAGAGCGGCGTGGAGGTTGGCACTCAGAAGGCCTGGGATCTTTGTGAGAAGTATAAACTGCCCAGGATGATTTTCGTAACCAATATGGATCTGGATAACGCCAGTTTCCGGGAGGTAGTAGAGAATCTGACGGAGCTGTATGGAAAGAAGATTGCGCCGATTCATCTCCCCATCCGCGAGAACGAAAAGTTTGTGGGATATGTAAACGTGGTAAAGAAAGCCGGAAGAAGATGGCTGGATAAGGGCAAGAAGGAAGAGTGTGAGATTCCGGAATACTCTATGGAATATCTGGAGAAATACCGGGAGAGCCTGCTGGAAGCCGTTGCGGAGACCAGTGAAGAATTTATGGATCGCTATTTTAGCGGAGAAGAGTTTTCCGTGGCTGAAATTATGATGGCTTTGACGGCAAATGTATCAGAGTGCGACATTGTACCGGTGGCCATGGGAGCTCCCACGGAACTTCGCGGTGTTGCCAATCTTCTGGACGACATGGTTCAGTATTTCCCAAGTCCGGATAAACGGACGGTGGCAGGCATCAATACCAAGACAAATGAGATTTTTGAGGCCAACTATGACTTCTCAAAGGCAAAATCTGCACAGATATTTAAGACCATTGTAGATCCGTTTATCGGTAAATATTCATTAATCAAAGTAAATTCCGGTGTGATCAAAAATGACGACACTCTTTACGATATTGACAAAGACAATGAAGAAAAGATCAGCAAGCTCTATGTCTTTGAAGGCAGTAAGCCCATAGAGGTTCCGGAACTTCATGCAGGGGATATCGGAGCCATCGGAAAGCTTGGAAAAGCCCGTACCGGCGATAGCCTTTCCACCAAAGCCACACCCATTCGTTACGGCAAGATTGAGGTCTCTGTTCCCTATACTTATAAGAGATATGTGGCCAAAAAGAAAGGGGATGAGGATAAGATTTCCCAGGCTCTGACTAAGATGATGCATGAGGATTTGACCATGAAGGCAGTCAATGATGCGGAAAACCGGCAGTCTCTTCTTTACGGTATGGGAGATCAGCATCTGGATATCATCCAGAGTAAGCTGCTGACAAAGTATAAAATTGAGATTGAACTGGATAAACCCAAGGTGGCATTCCGTGAGACCATCCGTAAAAAATCGGACGTGGAGGCCAAGTACAAAAAACAGTCCGGCGGTCATGGACAGTACGGACATGTAAAAATGCGTTTTGAGCCTCTGGGAGATCTGGAGAAAGCTTACGAGTTTGAGCAGGAAGTCGTGGGAGGAGCAGTACCAAAGAATTATTTCCCCGCAGTGGAAAAGGGGATTCAGGAATCCGTTTTAAAAGGCCCTCTGGCAGCATATCCTGTTGTGGGTGTGAAAGCTATTTTGTATGATGGTTCTTACCATCCGGTAGACTCCTCTGAGATGGCATTTAAAACGGCTGCGATTCAGGCGTTTAAGAAGGGCTTTATGGAAGCGGGTCCTGTGCTTTTAGAGCCGATTGCCTCCCTAAAGGTCACGGTACCCGATAAATATACCGGCGATGTGATGGGCGATTTGAATAAGAGAAGAGGACGGGTTCTGGGGATGAATCCGGATCACAAGGGAGGGCAGATCATAGAAGCAGACATTCCTATGATGGAGCTTTATGGCTACTGTACTACCCTTCGCTCAATGACAGGCGGCAGCGGCACCTTTTCCTATGAATTTGCCCGCTATGAGCAGGCGCCATCCGATATTCAGGAGAAAGAAGTAAAAGAACGGGCCAGCAAAGTGAATACCAATGAGGATTAAAAAGGGGGGCCAGCAGGCCCCCTTTTTAGGAAGATAAACAGGATTATTCTTCCTCACCGTAGTATTCATCCTCTGTCACTTCTGTGATGTTGGCGTTTTCCAGGAGAAAATCTTGCACCTTGGACAGCAGAATTTCTTCCATCAAGGCATCCTTGGTGTAGTCAGACTCGAAGGATTCGGTGGAATCGTAACCATAATCCTCATAGTTGTCCTCCAGATAGGATTGATATTCTTCGTCAGAAACTGTGATATCTTCCTTTTCTGCGATGGCAGTAGTGACCATGTCTTCCTTTACCATATCGATCACAGCCTCTTTCTTTTCCTCTTCTGTTCCCTCCAGATCTGCCACATCCATGCCGAGCATTTCCGCAAAGCTGGCGTTCATCTCGTCATATTCAGCCAGGCAGCTTTCGTACAATTCTTCCGGATATCCGTCAATGGTGGCATTTTCTACAGCCATCATCAGCGCATCAGAGCCTGCTGTGTAGTTGTTGTCTTCCTCCTGACTTTCCAGCAGAGAATTCTTTAAGTCTTCCTCATATTCCTGGGTGGTGGAAAAGTCGGAGATACTGGATACGAATTCATCATTGTAGGTGGGGAGAAGTACTTCTTGGATACTGTTTAGTGTGACTGTAAAAACAGCCTCTTTACCAGAGAGATCTTCGTCATAATCCTCCGGAAAGATCAGGGGAATCTGTTTTGTCTCTCCTGTTTTCATATCCACAATCCCAGCTTCCAGATCATCCAGAAGGTACCCCTCTCCGATGACCAGGTCAAAGTCCTCAGCAGAGCCGTCCTCAAAAGGCTCTCCGTCAATCGTTCCGTTAAAATCAATGTTGACAGAGTCTCCCTCCTGGGCACCGCGATCTGTAATATCCTTATATTCCGCATTTTCCTCAAGTACATAGCTGATCTCTTCTTCCAGAAGATCCTCTGTCACTTCGGATTTAATTTTTGTGACATCGAGTCCTTTATATTCCCCAAGCGTCACGTAGTCATCGTAGGTTCCCTTGGAGGAAGAAGAACAACCAGTCAGAAGGGATAGACAACTGGTCCCAAGGAACAACAGCAATAATTTTCTTTTCATAGTAAAATTCCTTTCTTTTGTTTTGCACAATTGCCGTATTGTTACCAATCTTAGCACAGAAATGTGAAAAAGGTGTGTAAAAAATGCTTTCAAAATAAAAACTCTTATGGTATAATGTTGAACAAGGATAATATCCAGTATTTGATGAAGGAGGAATAGTGTGATGAAGCATATCAAAACATTAAATACCAGATCTTTACAGAATTCTGTGAAGAAGGGTGGCTGTGGTGAATGTCAGACTTCCTGCCAGTCCGCTTGTAAGACATCTTGCACGGTGGGAAATCAGAGCTGCGAAAACAGCAAATAATCATAGAGACAGGCAGCGGACAAAAGTTCGCTGCTTCTTAATACTAAAGTATGAATAACCACAATAAAATACTCGATAACCATTTATCGGGTATTTTATTGTGGTTAGGATTTGAAAGGGGATTAATTGTGATCCATCAATACAAAAGCAATGGATATAACATTGTCATGGATGTAAACAGCGGCGCGATTCATATTGTAGATGATGTGGTATACGATGTCTTGCCATTTCTGGAGCAGCAGTTGTCCAGGAAAGATATCGTAGAGCGCCTGCAAACCAGGTATCGGACAGAGCAGATTCAGGAAGCGATTGACGAGTGCCGGGAGCTTAAGGAGGCAGGAGTTCTGTTTACGGAGGATACTTATCAGCCGGCGATCGAGACGTTCCAGAAGCGGCCTACTGTGGTAAAAGCGCTATGCCTGCATATTGTTCACGATTGTAACCTGGCCTGCCGGTATTGTTTTGCGGAAGAAGGAGAATATCACGGCAGAAGGGCACATATGAGTTTTGAAGTGGGCAAAAAGGCTCTGGACTTTCTGATTGCGCATTCAGGCTCCAGAAGAAATCTGGAGGTAGACTTCTTTGGGGGGGAACCTCTGATGAACTGGCAGGTGGTAAAAGACCTGGTAGCCTACGGCAGGAGCCTGGAGGAGCCCAATCATAAGAAATTCCGTTTTACCCTGACGACCAACGGAATCCTGCTCAACGACGAGGTTCAGGAGTTTGTTAATAAAGAAATGTCCAATGTGGTCCTCAGCATTGACGGACGTAAGGAAGTAAATGACAAAATGCGTCCTCACAGAGGCGGACAGGGAAGCTATGACATCATTGTTCCCAAGTTCCAGAAGCTGGCGGAGAGCCGTGATCAGTTCAATTATTATGTGCGCGGCACCTTCACCCACAATAACCTGGACTTTGGCGAGGATGTAAAGCATCTGGCGGATCTGGGCTTTGAGCAAATTTCCGTGGAGCCGGTGGTGGCGGAGCCTTCGGAACCCTATGCCCTCAAAGAAGAGGATCTTCCCGTGCTGCTTGAGGAATATGACAAGCTGGCAGCAGAGCTTTTAAAGCGGCAGAAGGAAGGCAAGGGCGTTAATTTCTTCCATTTTATGATAGATTTAAGCGGC
>CABSEG010000119.1 GCA_902476645.1 uncultured Lachnospiraceae bacterium
ATTAGCTCAGTTGGTAGAGCACTTGACTTTTAATCAAGTTGTCCGGGGTTCGAATCCCCGATGTCTCATGAAAAAACCCAGGAAATATCGTGGGTTTGGGGAAGAGAAAAGCACTCCATGACGGGGTGCTTTTTTGTATGGTTTTCGGAATTATTCGGTGTGATTGTAAAACTGTGCTCTAAGCGTTTTTCCTATCATCCTTAGTCTATTTTTTACGGTCAATTTATTGATCTGATTATAACAAAATAGCATGAATTTTTTTTGGAGAATCATTTTTTGGATCGGAACACCTGTGACAGTAAAAAATGTCCACATAAAAGGTAAAATGAGTCCCTTGCCTTGCTTTAAAAATTTGATAGAATAAAACAAAATAACAAAATAAGGGGGGGATAGGATTCAAAATCAAGGATGTTACCCGGTGTCAGAGAGCGAAGAAAACCAGTAAAGCAGATAAGAAGGAGGAAAGAATGAAAAAGCGAATCATAGCAGGCTGCCTTACGCTTGCTTTGTGTGGAAATTTGATCGTTCCTGTGACGGCAGAGGCAGCCACAAACAAAGGAGGGAGGACGGACATCACATCAGAGACGGTGCTCCTTGAGTCTCCGGATCCCCAAGATGATTTGACCATGGCAATTTGGCTGGAGGAGGGAATCCCCTATTATAAAGTCACATTGAATGGTTATAATCTGGTGGAGAAATCCAAACTGGGAATCAACACGAAAGAGATCGGCAGCTTTGAAAGCGGTTTTACCATGGGAGATGTCCGGGTAAAAGACGTGGTACATGAGCCATGGAAACCCCTGGTAGGCGAGCAGGAATCTGTGGAGGATCAGTATCAGGAAGCCGTCATTCCGTTGACAAACGAAAACGGAACTTTGACCATTGAGGCGCGTATCTATGATACAGGGGTGGCGTTTCGGTATGATCTTCCTGAGATTCCAGAAGGTTACAGTCAGTATGCGATAGGAAGTGAGGATGAAAAAACCCAATTTGCGTTTCCGGAAGGGGCCTGTGCCTATCGGCATATAGGTCAGAATCAGACAAAACCTTCCAAAACATCCGTAGACAATCTGGGAAGTAACATTTTCCGCCCTATGACGCTGACGTATGAAAACGGTTACGCCATGACCATCTGCGAGGCCAATCTGGACAACTATTCTATTTTGAAGCTTGAAAATGACAGCTCGAATCCCAGAACGGCTAAGGTCAGACTGGGTGGTGATGTAACCGTGAGGGCTGAGGAAGCTTATCTTGAGAGTAAACATGACACAGCGCCTGCGGGACCAGAGGTTTCTCCGTGGCGGGCTATGGTGATTGGGGAGTCCCTGACAGACTTGGCCCAGAACAATACGCTGACTCAGCTTCTTAATGAAGCTGCGGATGAAGAGACTTACCGGTTTTCTGATTGGGTGGAAGCAGGATCCTGCCAGAGGGTTATGCGGGGAGACAATGATGACACAAATGTCATGAATAACGACTATATTGAAACCCTGGTAGATCAGGCTGCAGAGCGGGGATATCGTTATATTTTGCTGGATACCGGCTGGAATGGCCCGGAAAACGATCCAAACTGCGATCCCAGGCTGGATCCTGCCAAGCTGGAACCGGAAAAGTACGAAAGCGACCGAATTCTGCAGGAGCAGTATTTTGCCCGGCCGGAGGAGTATGCGAATACCTTTCTTGGAAATGGAGAGGGATGTTTCTACACCAGAGGTCAGGGGTTTGAAAAATATGGAAGCCTGGGTGATGGAGGCAACATGCAGGTAGATATTGATATCCCGGCTGTTTGTGACTATGCCAACAAAAAAGGCGTGGGTATTATTCTCTACGTGAACGGCACACGATTTTTCCCGGATGATATGTCGGGAAACGGAGGCCGCTATCGCTTTACCCCGGACGAACTGTTTACTTATTTTGAACGCTGGGGCGTAGCTGGCGTAAAACCCGGATTTGTGGAATGCGACAGCCAGAATAATGAGCTGTATATGCAGGAAGTGATAGAAGCAGCGGCCAGACATAAGCTGGTTTTAACTGTTCATGATAAGTGGGTGCCCTCGGGTATTGAGCGTACTTATCCGAATCTGCTTTCCGCAGAGGGGATTTACGGTGATGAAGAGAAGGGCAACGTCTCGATCCCGGAGGATATTTCCACGATCTTTACCCGTACCATACAGGGGCCTGCGGACCATACGTTTTGTTGGCCCGGTAAGGCTACCAAAGGATATGCGCTGGCTTCTCCGATCATGTTTCGCACTGGTTTGAATTTACTGTTCTGGTATACCAACACACTGGATATTCCTGAGAAAGATAAAGAGGTTATTGATTTTTACGATGATTTGCCTTCCACCTGGAAAAAGACGCTCTATCTGGAAGGAGAGATGGAAGAATACGCTACCATCGCGCGGCAGAGCTTCGCCTCCGCCAGGAAGGATGGAACAGCTCTTCCAGGCAGATGGTACATCGGAAGCCTCTCAGCCGTAGACCGGATGTTGACAATTCCATTGGACTTTTTGGATGAGGGCACGTATGTGGCTGAGATTTACTTTGACGGTTCGGATGCTGATCCAGACGCGGGATTTAACAGTGCGGCCAAAAAGGAGCAGACATTACGGAAGGAAACTTATCTGGTGGATCGGGATACCACCTTATTCTATAATATGAAGGCAAAATATGGCTATTCGGTTCGCCTGACCAAAGCAGCAGATTATGGGGATATCACGGGAATCCAAAACTATAATGAGGAAGCTTTGCAGAGTTTGCTTGCTGCTGCGGAGGAATTGGAGGTTCCTTATTTCGTCACGGCTGCCTGGAAGAACTTACAGGAGGCTGTAATGGCAGGACAGAGTATCATGGAGGATGAGTCTTCCACAGAGGAAGAGATCAAAGGGGCCGTAAGCCGACTGAATGAGGCTATGAACGCCTATTTACCGACTACTTCCCTGATAGAGGCAATTTCCGGAACCAGGCGATTGGTGCCCGGCTATTATACAAAAGAAAGCTGGGAAATTCTGGAGAGGACTCTGGAAGCAGGCAGAAAATTGCTGGAGAAGGAGCAGGCTGCCGGGGAGGAACTGGCTGTTGCGGCAAAGGCCGTGAAAGATGCCACGGACGGTCTGGTTGAGGATCTGATGGCCACAAAAGAGCTGGCCGCTTACCTAAGTGATTTCGACTATGATGAGGAAAAGTCCTGGAATGGAGATACATATGACCCTGCCACAGGAGAGGGCAACAAGATGGACAAGGTCTGGAAAGATAAAAACCGTGCAGGAGGCGATATGAGGCTGGTTCTCGGGGATGAGACCAGAACCTATGAGAGAGGAATCGGTATGGATGCCCCGGGAGAGCTATACTATGATCTGTCCGGAGAGGATTATGCATTTTTCGAGGCCACGGTAGGGGTTGATGCGGAGCGTCTGAGCAAGAGTGATGGTATGGTCTTTTCTGTCTATGGAGATGGGGAACTGCTCTGTGAGATTCCCGTCACAGGGAGCAAGCAACCCCGGAATATTTCTGTGCCGATTGTGGGCGTGAAAGAACTGGTTCTCGTCACGGATCCATACGGAAGCTCTACCAATGATTGGGCAAACTGGGCGGATGCCAGATTTACGACGGTAAAAAGCAGCGAAGGCGATTATGATTACATCAATGTGGCGCTGAATAAGCCTGTGGAGGTAACCTCCATTGAAAAACCTGAGAACGATAAAGGGAATATCAACGATGGCGATGACAGTACCAGGTGGGCAGCCTCTGGCAGCAGTTATCCTCAGAATGTAGTGATTGATTTAGGGGATACGTATGACATCGTACAGTTTGTCACAAATTTTTACAATAAAGACGGGGATCGGTTCTATACTTATAATATTTACACCAGTCTGGATAAGGAAACCTGGGAGCTTTGCATTGACAAAAGCAACAATACCACATATGGTTTGAATAAGGACAGGACACCGGAAAATACGAAAGTCCGCTATGTAAAACTGGAGGTTACCGGTTCCAGTAATCCCAGCGGCTACGCCAGTGTGTTTGAACTTCAGGCTATTACGGCTGTACCGGTGAATACGCTGAATCCGGAAGAGGAACTGGAAGCTTTCCTTGCCATGATCAGGGAATTGGATGCATTCGCATATACTCCGGAAAGCTGGGAGGCCATTCAGCGGGCTGTGGCAGAGGCAGAAGCAGTGTTGGCAGAAGAAGGTGCAGAGCAAAGCAAGCTGGATGCTGCTTATGCAAATCTGGTTATCGCCTTCGGAAACCT
>CABSEG010000120.1 GCA_902476645.1 uncultured Lachnospiraceae bacterium
TAACGCTCTTCCAGCTTTAAATCCCTCTGGGTATTGCACACAAAAACCCCATACCCTTTATCCTTTGCCACCTCTTCAATACCCTGGAGCAGCATAACATAGTATGGATTTGTCAACGTGGGGCAAAACACCACAATCAGCTTACGACCGGCCCCATCCTTTCGCGCTCTCCGTCTGGGAACCGAGTATCCCAGCTCTCTAGCAGCCCCTTCCACCCGCTCGATGGTTTCCCTGGTAAACGAGACATTATACTTTTTATTCAGGATCATGGATACGGTAGCCTGTGAGACTCCTGCAGCCATGGCAATGTCCTGGGACGTTACTTTCTTCTTCGGCATATGCTCCTCCCTGCGTACAGTTATAACTCTACCCGGCCTTCCAAGGCCCGAAGAAGCGTTACCTCGTCAATATATTCCAAATCCCCGCCCACAGGAACGCCGCTGGCAATGCGGGTTACCTTGATCTGGGTAGGCTTAATCAGCTTGCTGATATACATGGCCGTGGTCTCCCCTTCCAGGCTGGAATTGGTGGCGATGATAACCTCTCTTACATCTCCCTGAAGCCTCTGCATCAGCTCTTTTAGCTTAATATCATTGGGCCCGATTCCCAGCATAGGGGAAATGGCTCCATGAAGCACATGGTAGACTCCCTCATACTTTCCGGTCTTTTCATAGGCGGCCAGATCCCTGGTATTTTCCACCACCATAATCGTGCTCTGATCCCGGTTGGGATTTTTACAGATGGGACAAAGCTCCTGGTCTGTTAAGGTAAAACACTGTTTGCAATAACGCACATTCTCCCTGGCCTGTATGATGATATCTGACAGGCGGCGTACCTCCTCTACAGGACGGTTTATAATATGGAAAGCCAGACGCTGTGCAGATTTTGCGCCAACGCCCGGCAATTTTGATAATTCTTCGATCAATTGATTAATCTGGTTGCTATAGTACTCCATCAGAACGGAAATCCTCCGCCCAGACCTCCGAGACCTCCGGTGATTTTGGCCATAGCCGCTCCCGCTTCCTCTTCCATCTTCCGATAAGCCTCGTTGGTAGCTGCCATAATCAAATCTTCCAGCATCTCAATATCATCCGGATCTACCACTTCCTGGGAGAGCTTAACCTTTATCACTTCCTTTTTGCCGGATACGGTCACCTCTACGGCGCCGCCGCCCGCTGCTGCCGTAAACTCCTTTTCCTCCAGGGCCTTCTGGTTTTCCTCCATTTGCTTTTGCATTTTCTGGGCCTGTTTCATCAGATTATTCATGTTTCCGGGAATGCCCCCCTGAAATCCTCCACGTCTTGCCATGGTCTTCCTTTCCTCCTAATCTTCAATGCTGATCTCTGTGTGTACGAATTTTCGGACTGCCTCATCCACTCCAATCTTGGACAGACGCCCTCCCTTCATCAGACTCTCATCCTCCTGAAGAACCATCCGCACTTCCACATGCTTGCCGAGTTTGTCGGCTATCAGCCGCTCCAACTCCTCTTGCTTTTCTTTATTATGAATATAAGGCTCCGCCAAAAAATCAGCGAACACCACATAAAGCCTCTGGTCGTTTCCCTCCGTATTGTACTTGGGCACAGCGCTTGCTAAAACTACCCGGAATCGTCCCTGCGTCTGGGCTACAATGCTTTTCCACATGCCCATCACCCGCTTCAGATCTTCTGGAGCCGCCTCGGCAAGTTCTTCTTCCACCTGCTGCTCTTTAGGGTCATCTTCTTCCTGAGCTTCCGAAGCCCTCATCGGCTGTTTGCTCACAAAGGCACCCTCATCCAGCCTTTTTTCCAGCCTCCGAATACGCTCTACCAGAGAAATCTGGTCTGTCTCCATCTGTGGACGGCACAATTTGATTAACGCCACCTCCAAAAGCACCCGCTTGGAAGTGGCATATTTCATCTGCCCGGACAGCTCGGAAAAAATCCGGATAAATCGCATTAGAGTATCCTCCCTGACCATACCTGCTTCTTCCTTTAGCTGCGCCAGATTTTCGGCGGAAACATCCAGAACGTCTTCCATATTATCAGAAGTCTTGATTAAAAGCAAATTTCTCATATACCAGGTAAAATCCACCACAAACTGGGACAGTTCCCGCCCCTGCATAATCAGTTCCTCCAGGTGGGCAATCACTCTGGCCACATCTCCTCCCAGTATCTCTCTTAAGAAACGGCTAAACACATCCGTATCCACCGCCCCCAATACCTCCAGCACATGATCGTAAGTAAGCCTTTCTCCCAGATAAAAAGCAATGCACTGATCCAGCAGGCTCAGCGCGTCTCTCATGGAACCGTCCGCCTTCTTGGCAATATAGCGCAGAGCCTTTTCTTCCACTTCCACCTGCTCCCGGCTCATCAAATCCAAAAGCCGGTCAGAAATGGTCGCGATGGAAATTCTCTTAAAGTCATACCTTTGACATCTGGATAAGATGGTAATCGGTATCTTATGGGCCTCTGTAGTGGCTAAAATAAAGATCACATAGGAGGGGGGCTCCTCCAGCGTCTTTAAAAGGGCATTGAACGCCCCTATCGAAAGCATATGAACTTCGTCAATGATGTATACTTTAAATCTCCCGGAGGTGGGGGAATAGGCCACTTCCTCCCGAATCTCGCGGATATTGTCCACACCATTGTTGGAGGCAGCGTCAATCTCAATCACGTTCATAGACGTGCCTTCCGCAATGGCTTTACAGGTCTCACACTGGTTACACGGGTTGCCATTCACGGGATGCTCGCAGTTCACTGCCTTGGCCAGAATCTTAGCCACGGTGGTCTTTCCGGTTCCCCGCGTACCGCAAAACAGATAGGCATGTCCAATCCGGTCTGCCTCAATCTGGTTTCTTAAGGTCGTTACAATGTGGTCTTGTCCCTTTACCTGATCAAAAGTGTCGGGACGAAATTTTCGATATAAGGCAGTATAGCTCATGCTCCGCTCTCCGTTCTACCTCTTCTTAGTCACCAAAGCTGATCCCAATCAGCTTAGCCTCTTTGATAATCTGATCATCCGGTGAAACCATCTTCAGTTTCCCTGCTGCCTCTTCCAGAGGCACCTTCTTAATCTTACCGTTTACGATAGCCACCATATAGCCGTAATCTTCTTTCAGAATCATCTGAGCCGCGGCCGCACCCATCCTTGTGGAAAGCACCCGGTCATAAGGACAGGGGCTGCCTCCCCGCTGGGTATGTCCCGGAACCGTGATACGGATCTCGGTTCCGGTCTTTTCTTTGATCCGGTCTGCCAGCTCATAGGATACGGAAGGATACTTGCTATTTTTCATTTTCTCCTTAAGCTCCTTCTTGGAAAGCTTGGCATCTTCTTTTGAAATGGCGCCCTCTGCCACAGCCAGAATTGTAAAGCCCTTCCCCTCTCTGGTTCTGTGCTCAATGGCCTCCACCACCTTGTCAATATCATACGGAATCTCCGGAATCAGTATGATATCCGCTCCCCCTGCTATGCCTGCGTGCAGCGTCAGCCATCCCACCTTATGTCCCATGACTTCTACCAGAAATACCCGGTTATGGGAAGCTGCTGTGGTGTGAATGCAATCAATGGCGTCCGTGGCAATATCTACCGCGCTCTGGAAGCCAAAGGTCATATCCGTACCCCAAATGTCATTGTCGATGGTCTTTGGCAGGTGAATCACATGTAACCCTTCTTCTCTCAGCAGGTTTGCCGTCTTCTGCGTGCCATTCCCCCCCAGAATCACAAGGCAGTCCAGACGCAGCTTATAGTAATTCTGTTTCATAGCCTCCACCTTATCCAGACCATTCGCGTCCGGCGTACGCATCAGCTTAAAAGGTTGTCTGGAAGTTCCCAGAATGGTACCTCCCTTTGTCAGAATTCCGGAAAAGTCCTTTGCGGTCAGCATCCGGTAATCCCCATAAATCAACCCCTTATATCCGTCCGCAAATCCATAAACTTCCAACTCCGTCAGATTATGGCAAAGCCCTTTCACCACTCCCCTCATGGTTGCATTCAATGCCTGGCAGTCGCCGCCGCTTGTTAACAAACCAATTCTTTTCATAGCTTTCGTTCCTTCCTCCATATTATTTCGTTTTTGCGATAGGTTTATTATATAATATTTTTTTCCGAACCACAACTGTATATTGACTAATTCCCCTTCCCCCGCTATAATAGGAAAAGTACGAATACAGTCATGAGGAGAGTTGTCCGAGTGGTTTAAGGTGCGGCTCTCGAAAAGCCGTGACGGTTTAT
>CABSEG010000121.1 GCA_902476645.1 uncultured Lachnospiraceae bacterium
GAGGACGGCGGCTAATCACCGCCTCCTACTCGATTTGGAATAGGCTTTTTCAGACTATATTGCCATAAGTCCCTGAAGATCCTTATAGAATCCCGGATAGCTGATATTTACACATTCCGCTCCCAGAATTTCGGTCTCTGACTGGGCGGCTAACCCGGCTATGGCAAAGGACATAGCAATGCGGTGATCCAGCTTGCTGTTGATCAGAGCCCCGTGCAGGGGATGACCTCCTTCAATCACCATGCCGTCCTCGGTGGCCTGAATATGGGCCCCCATGGCAGAGAGGTTTTTCACCATCACGTCAATTCGGTTGGACTCTTTTACTTTTAGCTCCTGAGCATCCCGGATTATAGTGGTTCCGTCGGCATAGCAGGCCAAAACCGCAAGGATAGGAAGTTCGTCGATGAGAGTGGGAATGATGGAACCGCCGATGGTCACGCCATGCAGATCACTGTGCTTTACCAGCAGATCTGCCGTAGGCTCTCCGCTGTCATCGCGTTGGTTTAACACGGTGATTTCGCCGCCCATCTCCCTGCAAACCCGCAGGATGCCGTCCCTGGTGGGGTTAATGCCCACATTTCGAATCAGCAATTCAGAACCGGGGACGATCAGGCCTCCGGCTAAGAAGTAAGCGGCAGAGGAGATGTCTCCAGGCACCGTTATCTTTTGCCCGTACAGTTTGTTTCCCGGAAAGATCGTAGCGGTGGTTCCGTTGCTTTCTACTCTGGCTCCAAAATGGCGGAGCATTTGTTCACTGTGATTTCTGGATAAGAAGGGTTCCGTTACACTGGTACATCCCTGGGCGTAGAGTCCTGCCAGCAGGATGGCAGATTTTACCTGGGCGGAGGCAACGGGAGATTCATAGTGAATGCCGTGTAAAGCCGTTCCCTGGATGTGCAAAGGAGCGCACCCGTTTCCACGCATGCTTTCGATTTTAGCTCCCATTTGACCAAGGGGCTTCATAATCCTTCCCATGGGACGGGTTTGTATGGAAGCGTCCCCATTTAACACACAGGAAAAGGACTGTCCGCATAAGATTCCGGATAAGAGGCGGGTGGTAGTACCGCTGTTTCCAGTATCCAGAGTTTCAGAAGGCTTTCGTAATCCATGCAGGCCTCGCCCATGTATAAGGATTTTATCCCCAGTGTTTTCTATCTCGACTCCCAATCTGCGAAAACAGTGAATCGTGGAGAGACAGTCTGCTCCCTGCAGGAAGTTGGTCACTTCAGTCAATCCATCTGCAATGGCTCCAAACATCACTGACCTGTGAGAGATGGATTTGTCTCCGGGAACGGTGAGTTCCCCCCGCAGTGGGTTTGATCTTGAAAATTTCATATTAGCCTCCTTAACGTTCATATACGGTATAACGATATTTACGTAAAAGGCCCACGGCCTTTTCCTTGGCGGATGCCTCGTAAAATTCCACGTGCAGCACAGCTTCTTCAAATTCCCGGTTGTGTACAATTCCGATATTTTTGATACTGATCCCATTGGTAGCCAGAATCGTCGCCAGGGCAGCAATTCCCCCGGCCTCGTCAACCATATCACAGTAAATAGCAAAAGAGCGCGGAATCGGTCCTGTCAGGGAATCAGAGATGGAATTTCGATAATCTCTGGACGTGGTAAAAAGCATGTGCAGCTTTTCCTGATCCTGTTCCTCGAGACCGATTCTAATAGAAATCAGATCATTAATATACTCGTTCAATACAGCAACGAGATTCTCCCGGTTGGTGAAACAAATCTGTTCCCACATTTCCGGGGAGGAGGAGGCGATTCTGGTAATATCCTTAAAACCGCCTGCAGCCACCTGCTTCATGATTTCCCGCTCCGAATCCGAATCTTTTACCAGGTTTACCAGGCTAGAAGCGATGATATGGGGCAGATGGCTGATAGCTGCTGTCACGTAATCATGTTCCTGATACCCCAGAATCAGAGGGAGCGCCTTGAGAGAACGGACAAAGATTTCATAGCGCATTACCATATCCTTGGAAACTTCCTCCGAGGGGGTTAGAATGTAATAAGCATTTTCCAGCAGATACCACTTGGCATTGCCAAACCCTGTTTTTTCAGAACCAGTCATGGGGTGACCACCGATAAAATTTTTCTGCATTCCCAGAGCGTTTACCTTCTGATGAATATCCGTTTTCGTGCTTCCCACATCGGTGAGAATGCAGTTCTCTGCAATCAGAGGCTTTAAGGTTTCCAGGTAGGCGGCGTTGGATTCCACGGGAGCACACAAAAAAATGTAGTCACATTTCCTATAGGATTCGTCTACAACGGGGAGTGCCTCATCGATAATGCCCTGTTCCTTTGCAAAACGCATGGTTTCTTCACTCCTGGTATGGGCCATCAGATAGGCATCCGGGTAAAAATGGCGAATTGCTTTCGCAATAGAGCCTCCGATCAATCCAAGTCCGATAAAACCGACAGTAAGTTTTTGCGTCATTTGAATGTCCTTCCTGCCAACTTGGCGTATGGTTCTAGTTCAGCGGAAAGCTTGTCAAACTGCTCAAAGGTCAGGGACTGAGGACCATCTGAAAGAGCGCAGGCAGGGTTGTTATGCACCTCAATCATCAGTCCGTCGGCACCGGCGGCTATGGCTGCCTTAGCCAAAGGGGAGACATAGTTTCTCACACCCGTCGCATGGCTGGGATCCACGATGATGGGAAGGTGGGATTTCTCTTTGATTACCGGTACTGCGCTAAGGTCCAGAGTGTTTCTGGTGGCAGTTTCATAAGTACGGATGCCGCGTTCGCATAGTACCACATTGGGATTACCCTCTGCGATGATATACTCAGCGGCATTAAGCCACTCATCAATGGTAGCGGCCAGTCCGCGCTTGAGCAGAACAGGGAGTCCGGAACGTCCCGCTTCCTTTAACAATTGGAAATTTTGCATGTTTCTGGCGCCAATCTGAATCATATCTACATATTTAACAGCAGCATTGATCGCTTCTAAGCTTACCACTTCACAGATGGTATTCAATCCGGTCTCCTGCTTAGCCTCCTGCATATAACGAAGACCTTCTTCTTCCAGGCCCTGAAAAGAGTAGGGGGAGGTTCTGGGCTTGTAAGCCCCGCCCCGCACAAAGGTGGCGCCAGCTTTTTTAACCTCATGGGCAATAAGCAGCAATTGCTCCCTGGATTCTACGGCGCATGGTCCTGCCATAACGGTAAGAGAGTCCGGGCCGATCACCGTATTTCCTACCTGAACGCGGGAAGGTTCTGGATGAAATTTTTTGTTGCTCAGCTTATAGCTTTCCGTAACCGGGACAATTTTGTCCACACCAGGGGCGATCTCCAGGTTCTGGTTGGATAAGCGGCTTTTATCGCCTACCACCCCGATAATGGTAACTTCCTTTCCCTGAGACAAATGCACCTCAAGACCTTTTGCCTTAACGAGTTCTGTTACATTTTTTACTGCTTCCTCAGATGCGTGAGGTTTCATTACAATAATCATATCGTTTAGATCCTTTTCTATTAAAGTGAGTACTGTTTGGCCGAAAATGGCTATGTTTCGTTGGTATTGTACTATGGTAAAATTTGAATGTCAACACTTTGATACGTTAAGTTGCAAAAGAAATGAATCAGCTTTGATTTTCTGATAAATTTATTTGTTAATAATGAATAAATAGCTTGAAATATTGTGACAATTTTAGTAAAATATACACATGGACTTAAAAAGGGAATGGAGAGCCTCTATTCTCAAATAACTAGTATTGGAGGAAAACGATATGAATGTTTACACAACGGACAGAATACGGAATGTCGTGATACTTGGACACGGCGGGGCGGGAAAAACCAGTTTGGTGGAGGCCATGGCATATCTTGGCGGAATTACCAGCAGACTGGGAACTGTAGCAGAAGGAAATACCATCAGCGATTTTGATAAAGAGGAGATCAAAAGGAAGTTTTCCATCAGCACCTCTGTGGTTCCTATCATCTGGGGGGACGTGAAAGTGAACATACTGGATACTCCCGGATACTTTGATTTCGTAGGAGAAGCGGAAGAGGCG
>CABSEG010000122.1 GCA_902476645.1 uncultured Lachnospiraceae bacterium
GCTATGATTATGTCTTGCTGCCAAACCGGAGATAAAGTAATTATGCCCAGAAATGTTCATAGGAGTGCTATCAATGCGCTGGTGGTTTGCGGGGCGGTTCCGGTTTATATTAACCCGGGAATTAATAAAAGGTTGGGTATCCCATTGGGAATGTCCATGAAAGATGTTGAGAGAGCGGTGGAAGAGCATCCGGAAGCGAAAGCGATTTTAGTGAATAACCCTACATATTACGGAATATGTTCTAATTTAAGGGAGATTGTCAAATTGGCTCATGATAACGGGATGCTGGTGCTGGTGGATGAAGCACATGGTACACATTTTTATTTCCATGAGGATTTGCCGGTCTCTGCCATGGAGGCGGGAGCGGACATGGCTGCGGTCAGTATGCATAAAACGGGAGGCTCTCTGACCCAGAGCTCCATGTTATTGACGAGAAACACGGTGAATGCAGATTACGTGCGCCAGGTGATTAATTTGACGCAGACTACCAGCGGATCCTATCTGCTGCTGTCTTCTTTGGATATAGCCAGAAAGAATTTAAGCCTGAACGGAAAGGCTATGTTTGATAAAACGATTCGCTATGCCAACTATGCCAGGGAAGAGATCAATAAATTGGGAGGATATTATGCTTTTGGTGAGGAATTAAAGGATGGAGATACAGTTTACGATTTCGACTCGACCAAGCTTTCTGTACATACCAGGGATATCGGCCTGGCGGGAATCGAGGTTTATGACTTATTGAGGGATGAGTATGGTATCCAGATTGAATTTGGTGATATCGGTAATTTCCTGGCCATTATCTCCGCAGGGGACCGGAATTTGGAAATTGAACGGTTGATATCTGCGCTCTCGGAGATTAAACGTCTCTATGAGAAGGATAAGAGCGGTATGTTTGACCATGAGTATATTAATCCTCTGATTGTGATGGCTCCACAGAAAGCCTTCTATGGAAAAAAACGATCTTTACCCATGGGGGAGAGCAGAGGGTGCATCTGCGGGGAGTTTGTTATGTGCTATCCACCTGGTATACCTATTCTGGCGCCGGGAGAGATGATTACGAAGGAAATTCTGGATTATATTTCTTATGCAAAAGAAAAAGGCTGCTTTATGACGGGGACAGAGGATATGACTCTGGAAACGATTAATGTGGTGGAGGAATAGAGATGGAGCTTTGGTATACGGATCAGCACACCAGGGACGTGCGGTTTTCCATGAAGGTAATCCGGGAGGTGGCGAGCTGTGAGAGTGAGTTTCAGAGAATCGATATCCTGGAAACAGCGGAATTTGGAAGGGTCCTGGTGTTAGACGGAGAATTAATGATTACGGAGAAAGATGAGTTTATCTATCACGAGATGATTACTCATGTGCCCATGGCAGTACATCCAAATGTACGGGATGTTTTGGTGATCGGAGCCGGGGATGGGGGGACAATTCGGGAACTGGTGCAGTATGACACGATTGAGCGGATTGATATGGTAGAGGTGGATCGGGAAGTCACTGAGATGTGCAGGAAGCATTTCCAGAAGACAGCCTGTAAGCTGGATGATCCCAGGGTTTGCCTGTTTTTTGATGAAGAGCTTCGGTTTGTGAGAGGCAAGCATCAAGAGTATGATCTGATCATTGTGGACTGCGCAGATCCCTTTGGCCCTGCGGAAGGGTTGTTTACC
Source organism: uncultured Lachnospiraceae bacterium (assembly GCA_902476645.1). GTDB lineage: Bacteria > Bacillota > Clostridia > Lachnospirales > Lachnospiraceae > CABSEG01. The sequence goes on from CABSEG010000122.1 coordinate 1,668, forward strand.
AGAGAGTTTTATGGCACCTGCTATAAAGCCCTCAGAGAAGACGGAATCTTGATTAATCAACACGAAAGTCCCTTTTATCACTCTCATTCGAAGACAGTGCAAAAGGCACACAAACATATTCGGGCGGCGTTTCCTTACAGTACGGTATACCAGTGTCATATTCCTTCCTACCCTTCAGGACACTGGCTGTTTGGATTTGCCTCAAAAAAATACGATCCTATTCGGGATTTAAGGGAAGATGAGTGGAATAGCAGACAGATTCATACGAGATACTACAATACAGATCTGCACAAAGGTTGCTTTTATCTGCCAAATTATGTAAAGGAGTTGTTAGGAACGAATGAATAGAATGTTGAATACTATTATCGGCTGTGACGCACCTTACGAGGAGAGCGATATTGTCCTGTTTGGGGCACCCTTTGACAGCACCACGTCTTTTCGGCCTGGAACCAGGTTTGCCTCTATGGCTATTCGCAGTGAAAGCTTTGGAATTGAGACTTACAGTCCCTATCAGGAACGGGATATGACAGATTATGGATTTTTTGATGCGGGAGACTTGGAGCTCCCTTTCGGAGATCCAACCTTGGCTCTTAATCAGATTGAAGAAATGACAGAGGAGATTCGAAGGGATGGGAAGATCCCCTTTATGATCGGGGGGGAGCATCTGGTGACGCTGGGATCGGTGCGAAGCCTTTCCAAGGCTTATCCGGATTTGCATATTTTGCATTTTGATGCTCATGCAGATTTGCGGGATGATTACTTAGGTGTGAAGCTGTCCCATGCCTGCGTATTGCGAAGGTGTCATGAGCTGGTGGGGGATGGTCATATCTGGCAGTTTGGCATCCGAAGCGGAGACCGGGAAGAGTTTTTGTGGGGCAAGGAGCATGTCTTTACCAGAAAGTTTGACTTTCAAGGACTGGATGAGACGGTAAAGAAACTGGCAGGAAAGCCGGTTTACCTGACTCTGGACCTGGATGTCTTGGATCCGTCCGTATTTCCAGGAACCGGGACGCCGGAGGCAGGAGGCGTGACGTTTATGGAACTTTGGAACGCTTTGCGCCTGGCCACTCGGTGTAAAATTGTGGGAATGGATATGAATGAATTGTCCCCCGCATATGATGCCTCTGGGTCATCTACGGCTACGGCCTGTAAGTTGCTGAGAGAATTATTACTGTTTGTAGGAGGAAAGTAAAGTGGGAAGAGCGTTAATTATCGGTGCGGGAGGCGTGGCCTCCGTGGTGGTACACAAGTGCTGCCAGAATTCAGAAGTATTTGAGGAGATCTGTATTGCCAGCAGAACGAAGTCTAAGTGTGATGCGCTGAAAAAAAAGCTTGACGGTGGCAAAACGAAGATCACTACAGCCCAGGTAGATGCGGACAAGGTGGAGGAGTTGGTGGCTCTGATCCGTTCTTATCAGCCGGATATCGTGATTAATGTGGCTCTCCCGTATCAGGATCTGACGATTATGGATGCCTGTCTGGAGACAAAGACCAACTATATGGATACGGCGAACTATGAGCCTAAGGATACGGCTAAGTTTGAATATAGCTGGCAGTGGGCCTACCGGGAGAGATTTGAAAAAGCAGGGATCACAGCGCTTTTAGGTTGCGGTTTTGACCCGGGGGTGACAGGTGTGTTTTCCGCCTATGCACAAAAGCATTATTTTGACGAGATTCACTATATTGATATATTGGACTGTAACGGTGGCGATCATGGATATCCCTTTGCGACCAATTTTAATCCTGAGATCAATATTCGGGAGGTATCTGCCAATGGAAGCTATTGGGAGAATGGCAAATGGGTGGAGACAAAGCCCATGGAGATCAAGAGAGAGTATGATTTTGACGGAGTCGGAAAAAAGGACATGTATCTGCTGCATCATGAAGAACTGGAGTCTCTGGGACAGAATATTAAGGGGATACGCAGAATCCGTTTCTTTATGACCTTTGGACAAAGCTATCTGACTCATTTGAAATGTCTGGAGAACGTGGGAATGACATCCATTGAACCGATTGAATTTGAGGGACATCAGATTGTTCCCTTGCAGTTTTTAAAAGCCGTGCTCCCGGACCCGGCATCCCTTGGTCCAAGGACTGTGGGAAAGACCAACATCGGATGTATTTTCCAGGGAGTAAAGGATGGCCAGGAAAAGACCTACTATGTATACAATGTCTGCGATCATCAGGAATGCTATAAGGAAGTGGGATCTCAGGCCATTTCTTATACCACCGGCGTTCCGGCCATGATCGGCGCTATGATGGTGATGAC
>CABSEG010000123.1 GCA_902476645.1 uncultured Lachnospiraceae bacterium
GGGATGAATATCAACCGTCAGCTGGAAGAAACCATTGACTTTTAATATTGCAGTAGAGAGTGAAAGCGCCGATTCCGATCGACGCTTTTTCTCTGCTTAAAATTTGTCAAAGTCCTCCTGAGTGGCAAGTCTCTTATATTTCACGCCGTCATTGGATTTTTCCGTCCACATATCCAGAACCAGCCCAATCGTGAGCAGATCCAGATCACGGATGGAAATCCCCAGTTCCACACTCCGCAGAAGGAACAGCGGCGTGGTCATTTCCCGCTCACTTCTGCCAATCTTTTTTTTGACGTCACATCCGTCACAAGGTTCTCACCCCACAGTTCCAGAATCTGCGGCAGCACCTCATAAATGGAGAACATATCAAACTGATCCAGCCAATCTTCAATATTCGCCGGTATGCTATTGTCCGCATGGTAGGCCATCACATAGGCCACGTTCTCAAAAATCTCCAGGTCCTCGATCTGCAGCTCCTCACCGTTTTCCGTCTTACCTTTATAGGATTTTTCCAACTTGGACAGATCCTTGAAAATATCCCTCTTGAACTTTGCCCGATACAGACGGGGGATCGTGGCAGAGGAACGGAACGGCACCTTTTTCCCACTGATTTCTATCTCACGCTTGATCATACGCTACCTCCCTGACCAGTTGTTTCTTCCGGTTCCTCTTCGGTAGGAATATACACAGTCTTGTACCAGTTCGCATAAGTCCCAGCATCTGTGGTATCGCCGGTTCTGGCCTTCACCAAGCCATCGGAACGGGGATCGGCCGTGATCGACAGCGTCTCTGTACCCGGCTCAATCGTGTCCTCCTTCGTCTCCGACTCGATAGACGGGCGGGAGGCAGAACAGTTATACAGCACATGACGGATGGCATTCACATCCCCGTCAAATTCAAAGAGCAGGGCAAATTTCACGCTCTCCCCGACACCGCTGTTTTCGACCAGCACACCTTTCGCATCCAGCTTCTCCTGCAAAATCTCTGTGCGGAACCACTCCGGGATTAGGGCAATCTCCAGATCGCCGCTGTAACCATTGTTGGTCACGCTGCGGAAATATACGATGCCGTCTGCATAGAAGGGACTGGTTTCGCCCTCCGCATCCAGACTGATACTCACTGCGCCGGGGATTGCCTTTGGCTCCGCATACGAAAAGGTAGTCATGCCATCGGAATCCGTCTCGGTCAGCTTTGCAGCATGGACGTTTTTCAAGTTATACTTGACCTTGTTTCCCATAAAATCAAACCTCCATTTCAAACGAGTAGAGGACTTCATAGAGTTTTTCACTCTCGATCCAGACCTCTGTTTTGTCATAAAAAATACCGTGCGTATCCAGCACGGCTTCCAGCTTCTGTTCCACAGCCAGATCCTTACTATCTGTGTACAGTTCGATATGCACACTGCTGACCTTCAGATAAACTTTCCCATCTGCGGAGAAGTTGTCGCTCTGGGGCAGAAGGTAGCAGATAAACGGGGGATCGGGGGATTCCCCTTCCGCAAAGTGATCATAAGCAAAAGGGATGCCCGTTTCCTCTAAAAGTCTTATCAAATCATCCATTTGTCAGGCTCCTCTCAATCTCACGCTCCAGCTGTTCAATTCCAGCCTCTTCCGCAGCGGCGATATGGGGCCTTGCGGCAACCCGGCCGCCGCCCCGCTTCGCATGGCCATACTCCAGTAGATGAGCAAGCTGATACCGGTTCCGTGAATGCACGGTTATCTGCAGGGCATTGGAACTTTCCTTTGTCGTCTTTACCGCCCAGCTTTTGGCATAGTCCCCGGTATTCCTTGGTGCGCTGGCTTCAATATCCTTCCTGACGGTTGTTGCCGCTTTCTTTACCGCAGATTTCATATCTTCTGTAGCCAGATCTGCATATTCTTCCAATTCCCCCATCACCGCCGCAGAAAGCTGGCTGATTGAAATTCCTCTACCCATCGCTACCGCCTCACTTTCTCACAGGACAGCTTGATGCTTTTGCGCCTGTAATTCATGTGATCCACAGCGGCGATATTGTAAAGTTCCCCATTAAACTCTACACGGAAATGGGTGCTGTCAATTTCAGCCGCCTTTTTGCACCAGCGGATCGTAAAATCAATATTGGAGTCATCCACCACCATCCCGGCATCCGTTTGTTCCTTACCGGCTTCGCCGCTGACGGTCGCATAACAGGTATAGAAAGGCTGCCATTCATTCCGGTGGTTTCCGATGGCATCGGTGACCACCGTATTCTTTGAAATGAAAATCCTGACATTCAACAGTTCTATCTTCATCAGAAAGCCTCCTTTCTTGAGCCAAACAGAAGGGAACGAATTGTCAGAGCCAAATCATGATGGTCCGCTTCCTCCCGGTGTTCATAGAAATATGCGGCTGCATACATGACAGCAATTTTTACGGTCTCATCCTTTCCCAAATCCTCTGTTTCATCAGCCCGGAGAATATCCCGGCAAAGCTGCTCGGCAGATGCTATGAAGCCCGTAATCAACTGGTCATCATCTTCATAATCAACCCGGAGATACTGTTTCATCTCTTCCAGCGTTACCACCATCATCCTCACCTCCAACAGGGAAGAAGAGCGTGGATGCTATCTTCACGCCCTTCCATAGCTATCCGTATCCTTAACCCGCAGATCCGGCTTTCTGTACCAACACCTTCACAGCTTCCGGCAGGATCATCTTGCCATCCACTCTCTGGGAGCCAAGGAAACCGACCTGACCGTTTGCCGCATACAGCTCGTTCAGGCGTTTAAAGGAACGCCCCTGGCGGTCTGCAATCCAGTAATAAGAGAAATCACCAAAAGCGATGGTCTTCGCCCCGGCCGCAATGGCAGGCATATAAGCGGAGGTTTTCACCGGCCGGCCAAGGATCGTGTCCGGGACGCCTGCCACAGGTACTGGCCGTTGTTATCCTTCAGCTTGCGGATGGCTTTGATGGTGGAGTCGTTCAAAATCCACACCGCATTTTTACGGTACGGGGATTTCAGAGAATAGAACAGATCCATCAATTCATCCGCTGTCACCGCAGTGGCGGATGCAGCCGTCACACCAGTTTCCGCACCACCAGAGGCAGCCAGGATTCCCAGAGGCTTTCCGGTACCGTCCCCGGTAAAGAAAGCTTCCTCTTCTTTGGTTCCGATCCTTCTCGCAAACTCCCTGGCAATGTAGGACTCCAGGTCAAACACACTGTCATTAAGGAGTTCCTCGGAAACCTTGATCATCGTCCCCAGCTTGTACGCCCCGATGGACACCTGGCCGAAGGAGTCATCGCTTTCCGTGTAGGCACCTTCCTCATCAATCCAGGAGGCAGTTCCCTTGGATGCCACCACCGGGATCTTTCGGTCGCCGCTGGAAGTCTGGATCACCTTGGCAAGCTGGCGGAAGATGTTTTCTTCCTCCAGTGCTTCCACCAGAGTACGCTCATATTCATCCGGCACCAGATAGCCGCCCTCGGAATCCGTCCCGATCTGTAGCGCATTCACTACAGAAGGCATCGGTGCTTTGGAACGCATCATGTTCCAGAAGTTCTGGCGGTACTCATCCGCCGCACGGCCAGTTTTAGCCTCCTCCTTGCCGTTCATAGGTTTACCCGTCAAGGGCTTGTTCACCGGGCGGTTCAGTTCCGCCTCCAACGCCTCCTGGCGTTCCAGACGGGCAATCTCCTTGCCCAGATCGGTGATCTCCTGCTCCATGCGGGTGTAGGCGGCGTCATCCTCAGCAGACAGGACGCCTTTATCGTTTCTATGGGAATCCAGAAAGGCTTTTGCGGTTTCCCAGGCTTTGGCGCGCTTCTCGCGCAGTTCAAGAATCGTCATTGTGGTATCCTCCTTTAATTTTTCAAAAGATTGAGCCGCTCGTAGAGACTGTCTACGGAGCGGCCCTTGGGTTTG
>CABSEG010000124.1 GCA_902476645.1 uncultured Lachnospiraceae bacterium
GGGGAGTCCAGCCGTGACAGTGTGATGGAAAATCTGGAGCAGATGCTGATTTTGGAGCAGCATATGGGAGAATACAATGTAACCATTACAGATGAGGAGAAGAGTCAGATTGCGGAAGCGGCCAAAGCTTTTATGGATGCAAATGGAGAGGATGTCATCAAAGCTATGGACGTGGATCAGGAAACCGTGGAGAGAGCTCTGACACTTTATACGGTACAGGCTAAGATGAATGCGGCTATCATTAAGGATGTGGATACCGAAGTGTCTGATGAGGAAGCTGCACAAAAGACTATCCAGTATGCGATGTTTAGCACGGCTGGAACCACGGATGAGGATGGCAATACCACGGAGATGTCTGAGGATGAGAAGGCCCAGCAAAAAGATCAGGCCCAGCAGGTGCTGGATCTGGTGAAGGGCGGCCAGGACTTAACCAGTGCTTTACAATCAGTGAATGAAGAGATGACACCGGCTTCCGCTTCCTATGGGGCAGAAAACGGCAGCATCCCCGACGAGGTAAAGGAGGCCGCAGATCAATTAAGCGATGGAGAGGTTGCGGAAAATCTGGTGGAAACAGAGGATGGTTATTATGTGGTGGTGATGGAATCCACATTTGACGAAGAGGCCACAGAAAATCAAAAGCAGACCATTATTTCGGAACGCCAGACAGAGAAGTTTAATGAGGTCTATGATGGCTGGAAGGAAAAAGCGGATTTCAAACAGAAGGATAAGGTGGTAGATAAGATCACTTTCCAGGATACCTATCAGATCAAGGCGGAAGAGACGGAGGCTTCCACAGAGACGGAAGGGACCGGAGAAACAGGAAACTCTGAGCAGGCCGAAGGAGAAACGTCCCAGGACCAGAGTGAATCTGCCCAGGAGACGCAGTCCGAGACAGCGGTGGAGAGTGAATCTCAAACAGCGGCACAGTCTGAGTAAAGGGAGTTTGATGAAATTAAGGCGCGGGAAGCGAAAAGGAAGGCTTCCGGCGCCTGGTTTTTGGAAAGAGGAGGATGAAAGATGTCATTTTTTGTACATGCAGCCGAGGAAGGGTATACCCTGACCACGGCAGGTTATGCGGCCTGCGTGTTGCTTCTTTTGGCAGCGCTTTTGGTGGCGTCTCTGTTGGCGGGAAAAAGTAAAGAAAGGCGCATGAGTACAAAACAGCTGGTGTTTTGCGCGGTGGCGGTGGCTCTGGCCATGGTGACTTCCATGTTAAAAATTTATTCTTTTCCCTTTGGGGGATCCGTAACCCTGTGCAGTATGTTGTTTATCTGTTTGATTGGGTATCTGTACGGACCGGCTACGGGCCTGCTTACGGGAGCAGCCTACGGAATTCTGCAGTTTCTTGTGGAACCGCTTATCTATTTTCCGCTTCAGGTTATCGTAGACTATGTACTGGCCTTTGGGGCCCTGGGACTGTCTGGTTTCTTTTATCATTCCAAACATGGTTTGGTGAAAGGATACCTGGTGGGAATTTTGGGGCGTTATGTATTTGCCGTGCTTTCTGGATGGTTGTTTTTTGGCGAATACGCCTGGGAAGGATGGAATGCATTACCATATTCTATGGTGTATAATGGTTGCTACATTTTCACTGAGGGGGTATTGACTGTGATCATTCTTTGCATCCCTGCAGTATCAAGAGCCTTTGGCCATGTGAAGGAACTGGCAATTCACTGATCGGAAATACATAATTGGAAGACTCCTTTCATATGTATATAACATTATGCGGAAAGGAGTCTTTTTTATGTGCCAATTTCATTATGAGATGCTGGTAAACCGCAGAGTATTGCTGGATGAGAACTTCTGTCCTCCCTGTCTGGAGGAGCCGGAGATTCCCTTTGCGGCACCAAAAGGGGATCTGAAGAGAAAAATGGAAAGAAGGGCTGCTATGGCAGCCTGTGAGCTGTTTGCGGCAGGACAAAGACAGGGGATTTTCCTGTATGGGGTCTCAGGTTATCGCCCATATGCCAGACAAAAGGAATTGTTTGAGCGAAATCCATCCAGTCTCTATGTGGCGCCGCCCGGAGCCAGTGAACACCAGACGGGTCTGGCGCTGGATGTGTCTTGTGCTTCTGTGGGGTTGGAACTGGAAGAGGTTTTTGCCCATACCAGGGAGGGAAAATGGCTTGCAAAACATGCCCCTTTGTATGGATTTATACTTCGATACCCCAAAAATAAGACAGAAATTACCGGATATGCGTATGAACCCTGGCATATCCGGTATGTCACAAAATCTCTAGCATTATATCTCACCCTTACAGGACTCACCCTGGAAGAGTACCACAGCTATCCCCTTACTGTTCCATCTGCCGCCCCATAAAGAGGGCCGCGCATTTGGCCAGGAGCTGTTCGGAGTTTCCAAAATGTTTTTTGGGATCTTTACCGAGCAGTATGACGGCTCCGATGGCATCGCCTTCGCACAGAACAGGGCATATCACCTGGGGGAGAAGTTCCTGAGGCTCTTCTTGGAGGATGGGAATATACGTCTTATCATCGGCATTTGACAGCACCTGGTCCCGCGCCATAATAGCTTGCTCCAGCTGCGGGCTGATCGGCTTTCCTATGGTATCCTTTTTCATTCCTCCGGAGACGGCGATGACCTGGTCATGGTCTGTAATGCAGACCGCATTTCCAGATGCCTGTGCCAAAGCCTCTGCATACTCTTTGGCAAAGGTGCCAAGCTCTCCGATGGGGGAGTACTTTTTCAGGATAATCTCTCCTTCCCGGTCCGTGAAGATTTCAAGAGGAGCGCCTTCCTTGATGCGTAGCGTCCGGCGAATCTCCTTTGGAATGACAACACGGCCCAGGTCATCGATTCGCCTTACAATACCTGTTGCTTTCATAAATTTCCTCCGTCTCTTATTCTGTCTGTTTTATCCATCTGTTTCCTGCCATGATAGTATTAGCCAACAGAAGAAATTTATGCAAAGATTTTGGAATAGTTCTTTATTTTTTATTTAAAGCTTCCAGACTCATCTGCTCCAGCAGTCTGGATTTGATCTGGTAGAGTTTATCGGAAAGATCCACATACACTTCTTGGGGATTGACAAAACGTCTGGTCTCGTCCCACAGCGTCTCCAGCTCCTGCTGGCAGTAGGAGCGCATCTCCATCACCGAGGGCGATTCGTAGACGCATTCCCCTTTGGAGAATACAGGAACCAAAAGCTCCCGTAAGGTATAAGTATTTGCGTGGATTTTCGTTTTTTTCCAGGTGGCCAGCGGATCAAAAATAATCATATCCTCGGAAGAATCAAAGGTTTCATCGGCCAGGCAGATCAAGTCCGCTCTTATTTTACCGCTGTTTTTGCCATAAATCCGGTAAATCGTCTTATTACCGGGGTTGGTAATCTTCTCCGTATTTTCTGACAGCTTGATCTTAGGGATAAAGGTTCCGGTTTTCTCATCCCGGATCGCCGCAAGTTTGTATACGCCCCCAAAGGCCGGGCAGTCTTTAGAGGTAATCAGGTTGGTCCCGACGCCCCAGGATGTGATTTTAGCGCCCTGAGACTTTAAACTGTCAATTAAGTATTCGTCTAAATCGCTGGAAGCAGAGATATAGGCATCCTGGAAACCGGCTGCATCCAGCATTTTGCGAGCCTCTTTAGACATATAGGCCAGATCGCCGCTGTCCAGGCGGATTCCGTAGTTTCTAAGAGGAATCCCGGAATCCTTCATTTCCCGGAAAACCCGTATGGCATTTGGCACACCGGACTCTAAGGTATCATAGGTGTCTACCAGAAGGCAGCAGGCATCCGGATACAGATCCGCATAGGTACGGAAGGCAGTGTATTCGTCTGGAAAGCTCATAATCCAGCTGTGGGCGTGAGTGCCTTTGACGGGCACGT
>CABSEG010000125.1 GCA_902476645.1 uncultured Lachnospiraceae bacterium
CTTCGGTTTTATACCGTGTCCGCAAAAGCTGGTCGGACTCCAAAAGCCAGAAAGGGGCTTTCAACAATCTGGATAACGCTAAGAGATGCGCTGACTCCAATGCAGGGTATTCTGTATTCGATGAGAGCGGGAAGGTAGTTTACACCGGAAAGCAGACCGACTCTGGAAGTTCCACTGGTTCCTTCCTGGTACAGGTAACAGTAACCGACCTGAATATCCGCAAAGGCCCCGGTACGAATTATGCCAAGACCGGCAAGTATACGGGAAAAGGCGTATTCACCATTACCGAGGTCAAATCTGGTACGGGTTCTACTGCGGGTTGGGGTAAACTCAAGAGCGGCGCTGGCTGGATTTCCCTGGATTACTGTAAGCGTCTTTAAGTAAAACGAGGAAGAACAGGATTGCCCGTGGGCTGTGCGATAGGTGCATGGCCTGCGGGCTTTATTTTTTTGCCTGCGATACCCCCTCAAAACGCTGTAGAAATCTCCGTATTCTGAAGGAGGTTATCCTTCGGATTGGAGGAATACCATGCAGGTGACAAAAGTGACGGCTGGTTTTCAAAATCAGACGGTTGGACGGAAACCTTTCACAGACGAGGAACTGCAAAAGGAATTTGACTATTACATGGCGCAAAAACTGCTGGAAAAGCTGCGGGAGGCAGACCTGATTTCTGAGGGTGAATTGGACAAAATTACGGCGAAAAACCGCCAATCTTTCTCTCCCTATCTGGCTCGGATTATGCCCTAAATGACTTGCTATTTGCAGATGTCAGAGCGAATATGTCCGTACCGAAAGAGAGGTGAGAGGATGAAACGGATCACAAAAATTGAAGAAAATATGCTCCTCGAAAAGAGAAAACTTAGAGTGGCGGCCTACTGCCGGGTATCTACAGCCAGAGATGAACAGCTTGTTAGTCTGGCAGCGCAGAAGGCCCACTATGAGAGTTATATCAAATCCAATGATGAGTGGGAGTTTGCCGGACTTTACTATGACGAAGGCATTTCCGGTACGAAAAAAGAAAAGCGAGACGGGTTGCTGGCGATGGTTGCCGCCTGCGAGAGAGGAACGATTGACTTCGTCATTACCAAATCCATCAGCCGTTTTGCCAGAAATACCACGGATTGTCTGGAATTGGTGCGGAAGCTGCTGGACTTAAATATCTACATCTATTTTGAAAAAGAAAATCTAAACACGGGCTCCATGGAGAGTGAATTAATGCTTTCCATTTTAAGCAGTCTGGCAGAAAGCGAGTCGGTGTCCATTTCTGAAAATGAGAAGTGGGGTATCAGGCGGCGGTTTCAGAATGGAACCTTCATCATTTCCTATCCCCCATATGGTTATGACAATGTGGACGGGGAGATGGTGATCGTGCCGGAGCAGGCGGAGATCGTGAAACAGATCTTTGCGAACACGCTTGCGGGGAAAAGTACCCACGAGATTGCGGATGAATTAAATGAGCGTGGCGTTGCTACCAAGAAGGGCGGACATTGGACACCGGGTACCGTCAACGCCATCATCCGGAATGAAAAGTATACGGGTGACGTCCTGTTCCAGAAAACCTATACGGACAGCAGCTTTAACCGACACCAAAACCGGGGAGAGCTTGACCAGTACCAGATGCAGGACCACCATGAAGCAATCATTAGCAAGGAAGAGTTTGAACTGGCCAATGCGGTTTTGAAACAGCGGGGGCGTGAAAAAGGAAATGGCTATGATACCGGGAGATACCAGAACAGGTACGGCTTTTCCGGCAGGATCTGCTGTGGAGAATGCGGCGGCAAATATAAGAGACGGATGCATTATAAACCCAGTGGTCAATATGTGGCCTGGGCTTGTGCCAATCATCTGAAAGACAAGGAAAGCTGTTCGCAGAAATACATCACGGATGATGCCCTGAAACTGGCTTTTGTTACCATGATGAACAAGCTGGTCTTTGGACATCAGATGGTGCTGCGTCCTCTTTTGCAAAGCCTGCGGGGGCTGAATGATCAATCCCGGCTGCTAAAGATTGAAGAACTGGAAACGGCCATCGAGAAAAACAGGGAGCAGAAACAGGTGCTGACGAACCTGATGGCAAGCGGCTATCTGGAGCCAGCTCTTTTTAATAAGGAAAGTAATGAATTTGCAGCGGAAGCGGAAGCCCTGCGGCAGGAAAAGGATGGGCTGATGCGCTCTGTCAATGGAGATATGGTCAAAATAGAGGAACTGCAGCGGCTGCTCCGATTTGTATCCAAAGGGACTATGCTGACGGAATTTGATGATGAGACCTTTCTTTCCTTTGTGGAACGGATTACCGTACTGTCCAGAAAAGAAGTGGTTTTTGAATTGAAATGTGGACTGTCCTTGAAAGAAAGGCTGGTGGAACCATGAGACACATTCCGTATGGATACCGGATTGAAAATGGCCGGGCGGTCATCGATGAAGAACAGGCCGCCACGGTGCGGGATTTTTTTCAGAACTATATTTCCGGCATGGCGCTTATGCCCGCCGCCGAGAAGGCCGGATTGAAGCTGTACCACGGGAGCGCCGGCAGGATGCTCCGGAATAAGAAGTACCTTGGAGATGATTACTATCCTGCCATCATAGATAAAGAAACCTTTGATAAGGCGGAAGAAATACGCATGAGCCGGGCAAAAGCGCTGGGACGGGTGTGGGAATTGGAAGGAAAGATGGATATACTCTTCCCTACCAGCTTTTCCATGCCTACAGTGAAAAAGGTTTCTGACGATCCCTTTGAACAGGCGGCGTATGCATACAGTTTGATTGAGAGTGAGGTGGATATGGGTGGAACTGAGTAGGAACATCACTGTGATCCCGGCCAGAAGACGTGTGGGCAACACAGCCGCAGCCGAGCAACGTCCAAAGCTGAAAGTCGCTGCTTACTGCCGGGTATCCACGGACAGTGAGGAGCAGGCGTCCAGCTATGAAGTGCAGGTGGTGCATTATACACAATTTATCCAGAAGAATCCGGAATGGGAGCTGGCGGGGATTTATGCCGATGACGGGATTACCGGCACGAATACGAAAAAGCGGGAGGAATTTAACCGCATGATCCAGGACTGCATGGACGGAAAGATTGATATGGTCATCACCAAGTCCATCAGCCGGTTTGCCAGAAACACACTGGATTGTCTGAAGTATATCCGGGAACTGAAGGAGAAGAACATCCCGGTTTTCTTTGAAAAAGAGAACATCAATACCATGGATTCCAAGGGCGAGGTGCTGCTCACCATCATGGCGAGCCTGGCACAGCAGGAAAGCCAGTCTTTGAGCCAGAACATTAAACTCGGCCTGCAGTACCGCTTCCAGAATGGAGAGGTTCGTGTCAACCACAGCCGGTTCCTGGGTTACACAAAGGATGAGGAAGGAAACCTGATCATAGAGCCTGCGGAGGCGGAAGTGGTAAAGCGGATTTACCGGGAGTACCTGGAAGGGGCAAGCCTGCTCCAGATTGGGCGTGGCCTGGAGGCAGACGGGATTCTTACCGGGGCCGGGAAAACGAAGTGGCGTCCAGAAACACTGAAGAAAATCTTGCAGAATGAAAAGTATATTGGAGACGCTCTTTTGCAGAAGACCTATACTGTGGACTTTCTCAATAAAAAGCGGGTGAAGAATAAAGGAATTATTCTACAGTATTATGTGGAAAACAGCCATGAGCCGATCATCCCCCGTGACCTTTATATGCAGGTGCAGGAGGAGATGATCCGGCGGGCGAACCTCCACAGCGGAGCCAACCGGAAAAAGAGGGTTTACAGCAGCAAGTATGCCTTATCCAGTATTGTTTACTGCTCCAAGTGCGGA
>CABSEG010000126.1 GCA_902476645.1 uncultured Lachnospiraceae bacterium
TTCAGGTGATTATTACGTACAGCGAGCTGAGAGCGAAGGAGCTCTATGAGAATTATCGGCTTTTTGACAAAAGGGTTTTGTATTATCCGGCCAGGGATTTGATCTTTTACAGCGCGGATATTCACAGCAATCTGATTGTGCAGCAGCGCATGAAGGTTTTGAAAGCTCTTATAGAAGAAGAGGAGGCGGTCATTGTAACCACCATGGGCGGGTGCATGGACCACCTGCTTCCGGCAGAACATTTGAAGAAGCATATTTTATGTCTGAAAAGTGACAGCCCAGTGGACTTAGACCGGATGAAGGAAGAACTGGTGGCCATGGGCTACGAACGGACGGGACAGGTGGAGGGAAGCGGTCAGTTTGCCATTCGGGGCGGGATTCTGGACGTGTTTCCCCTGACGGAAGAGCTTCCTGTCAGGATTGAACTGTGGGGAGATGAGGTAGATTCCATACGAAGCTTTGACCCGGAGAGTCAGCGTTCCGTGGAAAATTTGGAGCAGGTGCGTATTTATCCGGCCAGCGAAGTGATTGTGGATCCGGCCAGAAGAGCGGCCGGGTTAAAACGCATGGAGAGAGAAGTTCAGGATCTGGCCGAAAAGTTTCGCAGAGAGAAAAAGACAGAGGAGGCCTACCGGCTGACCACACTTCTGGAGGAGACCAGGGAAGGACTGGTAGAATACCAGGGAAGCATTGGGGTGGACAGTCTGGTAGACTACTTTTATGAGGATACGGTCTCTTTTTTGGATTATCTTGACAGAAAAAAAACTCTGGTAGCCATAGATGAGGCTGCCCGTGTCATGCAGGAAGGGCAGGCTATTGAGGCAGAGTTTCAGGAAAGTATGACCAACCGTCTGGAGAAAGGGTACGTGCTCCCCGGCCAAATGGGAGTTTTGTTCTCGTGGCAGGAGACGATTGCCAGGATGCAACAGGGGCCCTGTCTGGGACTCTGTACCCTGGAGACTGGGGGAAGCCATTGGAAAGCGGCAGAAAAGTACAGCCTGGATGTAAGAGCAGTCAACCCATACAATAACAGCTTTGAACTTTTAATTAAGGATTTGAAGCGTTGGAAAAAGGAGGGATATCAGGCGATTTTACTCTCCGGTTCCAGAACAAGGGCCAGGCGTCTTGCCCAAGATATCCTGGGAGAAGGCTTAAACAGCTTTTATACAGAGGATCTGGACAGGATAGTACAGCCGGGGGAGATTCTGGTGTCTTATGGAAACCTTCACCGTGGCTTTGAATATCCGTTGATTAAATTTGTGGTGATTTCGGAGAGTGACATTTTCGGAAAAGAAAAGAAAAAGAAGAAAAAACGCAGAAGCTACGAGGGAAAAGAAATCCAGAGTTTTTCCGAGCTGAGTGTGGGAGACTATGTGGTTCATGAGAATCACGGTCTGGGAATTTACCGGGGCATCGAGAAGGTGGAAGTAGATAAGGTTGTGAAAGATTATATGAAGATCGAGTATGCGGGAAACAGCAACCTTTATATTCTGGCCACCCAATTGGATGTAATACAAAAATACGCGGATGCGGATGCCA
This sequence comes from uncultured Lachnospiraceae bacterium, assembly GCA_902476645.1. Classification (GTDB taxonomy): domain Bacteria; phylum Bacillota; class Clostridia; order Lachnospirales; family Lachnospiraceae; genus CABSEG01. The sequence goes on from CABSEG010000126.1 coordinate 1,540, forward strand.
AAAAGCCCAAGCTGAATAAGCTGGGTACCCAGGAATGGAATAAGACGAAAACCAGAGTTCGTACAGCAGTGAGAGACATAGCCAAAGATCTGGTGCTGCTTTATGCTACCAGGCAACAGAAGGAAGGGTATGTCTACGGAGCGGATACCGTCTGGCAGAGAGAATTTGAGGATACCTTTCCCTTTGAAGAGACAGAAGATCAGCTGGCGGCCATTGAAGCTACGAAGCGGGATATGGAGAGCCCTAAGATTATGGATCGTCTGATCTGCGGGGATGTGGGATATGGAAAAACGGAGATTGCCATCCGGGCGGCGTTCAAGGCTGTGCAGGAGAGCAAACAGGTGGTGTATCTGGTTCCTACGACCATTCTTGCGCAGCAGCACTATAATACCTTTGTGCAGAGAATGAAGGATTTTCCGGTGCGGGTGGATTTGCTTTGCAGATTCCGCACGGCCGCAGAGCAAAAAAAGACGATCGGGGATCTGAAAAAGGGACTGGTTGACATTGTTATTGGGACGCACCGGGTTTTGTCTGCGGACGTCCAGTATAAAGATCTGGGGCTTTTAATCATTGATGAGGAACAGAGATTTGGCGTGGCCCACAAAGAAAAGATTAAGAAGTTAAAGGAAAATGTGGATGTACTGACCCTGACAGCGACCCCGATTCCAAGAACTTTACACATGAGTCTGATCGGAATTCGGGATATGAGCGTCTTGGAGGAGGCGCCCATGGAGCGTATGCCGATTCAGACTTATGTGATGGAATATAATGAGGAGATGGTGCGGGAGGCTATCAGCAGGGAGCTTGCCAGGTCTGGGCAGGTCTATTACGTATATAACCGGGTTTCCACCATCGTGGAGATGACCAATACCATCGCCAAGCTGGTGCCGGAGGCCAGCGTGGCGTTTGCCCACGGCCAGATGAAGGAGCGGGAACTGGAAAGTATCATGTTTGATTTTATCAATGGGGAGATTGACGTGCTGGTGTCCACCACGATTATTGAGACAGGGCTTGATATCTCCAATGTGAATACTATGATAATTCACGATGCCGACAACCTGGGACTCTCCCAGCTCTATCAGCTTAGAGGACGAGTGGGTCGTTCCAACAGAACAGCTTATGCGTTTTTAATGTACCGGAGAAATAAAATGTTAAAAGAGGTGGCAGAGAAGCGCCTGCATGCTATCCGGGAATTTACGGATTTAGGTTCGGGATTCAAAATTGCCATGCGCGATCTGGAGATCAGAGGAGCCGGAAACCTGCTGGGGAGCCAGCAGCATGGCCACATGGAGGCGGTGGGGTATGATTTATACTGTAAGATGCTTAACGAGGCGGTGAAGGAGCAGAAAGGGGAGCTGGAACCCAGGGAAGCCTTCGAGACTTCTATAGATTTGGATGTGGACGCTTTTATTCCGGAGAAGTATATCCGAAGTGAAGGGCAGAAGCTGGATGTCTATAAGCGGATTGCCGGGATTGAAAATGAGGAAGAGTACGATGACATGCTGGAGGAATTGATGGACCGCTTTGGGGAACCTCCTAAATCCGTACAAAACCTTCTGGCTATCGCCAATCTGAAAGCCCTGGCCCACAGTGCTTTTGTGACAGAGGTTGCCCAGAAGGGGGATGAAATTCGGTTTGTCCTGTTTGAAAGGGCGAAATTGAATCCGGTAGAAATTGAAAAGATGGTGGTGTCCTACCAAAGGCAGTTGCGCTTTAGTATGGATCCCTCCCCCAGGCTGTTGTTTCACAAGCCCAGAAAAGGAACAAAGGATAACGATGACGTGCTTACAACTGTGCGCAAGATCCTGGAGGGACTTAGCATGTGCAGAATTCCGTGAATTTCCGGTGAAATCCTCAAAAAAGATTGCACAAGGCCAAAAAAAAGGCTATAATGTCTAAAGGATTACGTAAGAATGCAGGAGGATATTTGGGATATGAATAAATGGGGAAAGAAAATCATGATCGCGGGTTTGTGTGCCTGTATGGCAACGGCGGCCCTGGGGGGATGTGGCCCGAAGGCAGATACGGTAATTGCCACTTTGGATGGGGCAGAGGTGCCCTACGGTGTGGCCAGCTTTATGGTGCGCTATAGTCAGGCACAGATGCAGTCCATGTATGGTTCCTA
>CABSEG010000127.1 GCA_902476645.1 uncultured Lachnospiraceae bacterium
CTTTCCGCACAAAAAAAGGAACCGCCTATCCTATAGGTAGTTCCCTTCTTAAACATAGTGCTTCAATATTCAGTTTGTCTGTAATTCTTTTTGTTCCTGTTCTTCATAGAACCGGTCTGCAATATAGCCCGCTGACTCCGCCCAAAGCGTATTCTCGGTATTCTGCAAAGCCTGATACGTCTGGGACTGGTAGAAAGCAAGTGCTGCATCTGGGAAAGAGAGATGACTCTTTTCTTTGATGATGTCGATCACGTCCCGGATCTGGATACACATATTCATAGTAATATCTTTTCCGTTAAAATAGTAGATGCCATTCATATCTACACAACCTCCCTTCGGGATTCCAGTGTCAGATGCTTCAGGGCGAGGGGCGTATGGAAAGATACCTGGTTGTTGACCTTATTGTAGCGAAGACGTTCCACCGCTTCCTCTGCTTTTAAAATGCCTGACAGGTATAACTGTACAGTCTCCATGGTGTTGTCATCCGCAACCGGGCCTACCACCATATCGTAAGAGTGCTGGATGCCGCCTTTCGTGCGGTTTTCCTTGATAAACTCCAGCCATTCCTGATCCAGAGCGGTAAAGTGTTTGATCTTCAGGTCCTCTGTCTGCCGGAACAGGTAACGGTAAACGTATCTGCCGCCTTTGTGGGAGCGCAGATACAGCCGTCTGGCCCATTCCTCTGCCTGGCTTTCCAGGACGGTACAGTAAAATCCCCGACCAAAGTCACGGCGGTTGTGGGATTTTTCCAGGTCAATCGTATCAAATGCAAAATTGGAACCGTGGTAAATCACCAGTTCCGGAGCATTTTCAGCAATAATTTCTTCTACATAATTTAATGTCTCTTCTAAGTCGAGCTGGTGAAGATATTCATGCTGTATTAGGATTTTTTCAAATACCTGGTGCTTATAAAAAAGGCTGACAGCTTCTGCGGTAGGCAGGTTGTGCTGTTTGGCATATTGCTCAAGAGCCTGTACAGATAAGATTTCCACATCTGATTGTATACTCATACTCATCATTGCCTCCATTTGCCCCTATTATACCAGAAATGAATTTGTATTCCAACGGAATTATCTGTGGGATTGGCACATCATTTCTGAAACCGTCTTATAAGCTCCGACAGTAAAAATCAATCATTGCTGCCGGAAGGGATGACCTGGCAGGCGTCTTCCCCGTATACTACACCAAGGCAACAGTAACCGTCCCAAGAAACATGGATAGTGCCGATGTCATCGACATGCCTGACTGTACCAAGAGTCCCTTCTGGGATTTTGGTGTAGGGATCATCCATATGGAGCAGTTTTACGCGAGTTCCCGGTGGGAAGGTACTCCTGAGTTTAATAAGATTTTCCCGGCTTATTCCCATTGTATTCGTCCTCCTTTTATAATTGAGAAAGGAACCGCCAGGCAGTTCCTTTCCAACGCATGTATTGTCCGATATAAAAGCGTATTTTTAGGCAATCATAGAGAGAAACTCTGCTTCCGACAGGATCGTGACGCCCAGAGCCTGGGCTTTGGCCAGCTTACTGCCTGCTTTTTCCCCGCAGATCAGGTAGTCAGTCTTTTTAGATACCGAGCTGCCCGGCTTTGCGCCAAGCGCCAGGATCTGGTCGTTGATCTCTGAGCGGGTAAAGTTTTCCAGTTTTCCGGTTGCTACGATTGTCTTTCCTGCAAATACATTGTCTTTTGTCATAGTGGTTTCTTCCTTTCTTTCTTCAAATGTAAATTCTTTCTGTAACGTGTCCCACAGCGCCAGGTTTTCTTCATCCGCAAACCAGTCATGGATGTTCCGGTTCAGGGTGGCGCCAAAATCCTCTAACTGCGTGAAATCATAGCCATCCACAGCAGCCGCTTTGAAGGTGTCCAGATTGCCGGAAAATACGGTATCCAGCACCCGGCTTTTTGTGCGGCCCACCATGGGGATATCCATGCTGACAAGATAACGGACAAAAGAGGTGTGCCGGCTGGCTTCTATGGAGTTCCAGAGCCGGTCAAAGGATTTCTCCCCGAACCCTTCCAGCCGGATGATTTCTTCCCGGTGCTGATCCAGATGGTAGATGTCATGGAAGGTCTGAAGGTATCCCAGATTCAGGAATTTCTCCAGAGTAGCCTCACTTAACCCTTCAATATTCATGGCTTTCCGGCATACGAAATGGACGAATTTTTTCAACTGCTGGCTTTCACAGGATGGATTGCTGCAGTGTATGGTTTCAATGATCCGTCCTTTTTCTCCTTTTTTTCGATGGAGTTCTGTCGAAGCGCCGCAGCACGGGCAGATAGCAGGGGCTGCATCTCGGTAATGTCCACGGTCCAGGTTCTCCTCTACATGGGGAATGATCATGTTCCGTTTGGATACCAGGATACGGCATCCCGGCACCAGCTCCAGTTCCCGGATAAAGGTGAGGTTATGAAGCGTGGCCCTGGATACGGAGCACCCATCAATCTCCACGGTGTCAAAGACTGCCACAGGTGCCAGTTCCCCGAAACGGGAAGGAGTCCATTCAATACTCTGGAGAACGGTTTCATAGGTTTCGTCCTCAAATTTGAAAGCAAGTCCGTCCTTGTAGTGATGTCCGGTTCTTCCGCAACTTGCAGAATAAGCCAGGTCATCGAAGATCAGTACCATTCCATCAATGGGAAGATCCAGTGTTTCTGCCTTTTCCTTCAGGTCCTGGATACGAAGTTCCAGATATTCCGGCGAAATCTGATTGGCATTCAGGGGAATATACGGGCAGGAACCAAAGCCCAGCTTTGATAACTGGTACAGACGTTCCTCCCGGCTATTGCTGTTTTCTCCCTCGTCCAGTCCTTCCAGTACGTTGAAGGGAAGGAAGGTGACCCAGCGGCCTTTGCAGTTCTCCGGATCCAGGCTCCGCACAGATCCGGCAGCCAGGTTCCGGGCGTTTTTATAAGGTTCCCCGTTCTTGTCCCGGAGTGTGGTATTCAGCCGTTCAAAATCCTTTCTGTGTATGAAGGCTTCCCCGGTGACAACCAGCCGCTCTTTATAAGCAATCGTGAGTGGTACATTCTCAAAGGCGGGAATGTTATGGGTGATATCTTCCCCGATTTCCCCGTCTCCCCGTGTGGATGCCTCTGCCAGTCTGCCGTTTTCGTAGGTGAGTTTTACCGTAAGGCCATCCAGCTTCAGCATAAGCAAAGCTGCGTGATCGCCACAAAAACGGCATAAATCTTCCACCTGCTTTGTCTTATCCAGAGACAGAAGCGGATGGGGATGCGGCACTTTCTCCAGTTCGCTGACGGGTGGGTAGCCTACGGTCTGGGTTGGGGAATTGGAGTAGATGATCCCTGTTTCCTTTTCCAGACTTTCCAACTGCTCGTACAGCCGGTCATACTCCGCATCGGAGATCTCCGGTGCGTTCAGGTTATAGTAGGCGTGCCGGTGCCGGTTGAGCGTCTGAACCAGTTCCTTGATCTTGTCTGCTGTATTCATTGTTCTGTTTCTCCTTTCTGTTTCCATGTCCATCCGGAGCATTGAAAAACAACCCTCCTTTCCCATGTTCAGGCATAAAA
>CABSEG010000128.1 GCA_902476645.1 uncultured Lachnospiraceae bacterium
TGTTGGGTCAGGTACTCTGGTAATATTAATTTACAAGTATGTCATAGAATGTTCATATTTATTTATTATAATAAAATAACTTTGGAATTGTGAGCGTGTTTCTCATAGTTAGGAAAATACTTTAGAACGGAGTTTTGTTTCGTATGGATTATAATGGAAGAGATGAGAAGGAAACACAGGAAACACAGGAAGAGTTTCCTTTATATACGGAAAGAATAATTATTAATCCTAAAGTTAAGTATAAAAAGCTTTTCAGTTTTTTGAAGTTTCTTGGCGGTGCGGTTATATTCGGAGTAATTGCATGTGCTGTAATTGTATTATTGTATCCATATTTTGATAAAAAGGTAAATGGAAACAATGAGCCAGCTGTTTCACTTGAGTTAAAAAAAGATCAATATATAGATGATTCCGTTGACGGCAGTCTTAACAATGTACGCCAGGATCAGGCAGATACTGACAGACTGGAGATAAAATCGACGGCACAGATTAATGAAGAAGCATCAAAGTGCATGGGGATATTTGAAAATGATGGCAGCCATGCAGCCTATGGGGATTATCTATACCAACAATCCGAGTCCTGGGTTTCAGCAACAGGTGAAGGAATTGGCAGAGCGGATTCCTTTGGTGGTAATCAATAACCGGGATACCTCCATGGCGGTGGATGCTGTGGAGCTGAACAATTCCAAGCCGGGCAGGCTGATGGCCAGGCATCTTTTGGAACTGGGGCACAAGAGAGTGGGCTTTATCTCACCGCCCCTGACTAGAAGGCAGCAGCAGCGTTTTAAAAGAGTGGAAGGGTTCGTAAAGGAATTTCAGGAGGCCGGTTATGGGGACAGTGTGTTTGTAAAGGCAGCCGATGAGGATATGGACAGGCGAATGCCCAGTGTGGATTCCGAGTATAAAATCGGGTATGAGCTGACCAGGGAGCTGCTACAGGAACATGAAGGACTGACTGCCATAGCGGGGCTAAATGACATGATTGCCCTCGGCATCATGGATGCCCTGGCGGAGGCTAAGCTTCGGGTTCCCACAGATGTGTCGGTGGTGGGATGTGATAATATCCTGTTTGCCAGGATGCGAACCATCTCCCTGACTACCATTGAGCATTTCGTACCGCTGAAAGGGCGGGATGCCTGTGATATTATCATGAAGAAGATTCACAGCAGAAGCGCGGTGGAGGAGGAATTACAGCCCACCAGCATTTACCACGTGGAGTATGAACCCAAGTTAATTATCCGGGGAACAACAGCCTATGCTAGGAAGTGACCAAGGAGAATCCAATTTACCAGTGGGAGGAAGTATGTTAAAACGAAAATTTCCCTTTAAGATGACGATGTTCAGTGCAGTAGTTTTGGTTCTGCTGCTGATCGGCATTTTTTTTGGCCGCCAATTTCAAAAAAAAGAATTGTTTGACGGCAAAGATCCCGTGACGCTTTATGCAAAAACTCCGGTAGGGCAAGAGCCGCAGGTGGATTTTTCCGATTATTTTCCGGACGGGAACTATGATCCTCAGAAATTTACCTATGATCTAAAAAACTGTGATTTGAATTCGCCTGGCGTCTATCAGCTGCCTGTCTACTACGAAGGGGAGTTGACTGACTGTGTTATTGAGCTGACTGTGGGAGATCTTGTATCCAAGAATGGAAACCAGCCGGTGGGATCGTCTATCCGGGGTGTGGAAGAAAATTAAATGTGAAAAAAGGAATTATTAATAAATATCAAAGTTTATATTCATTAAAATATTGTTTAACAGGTAAATGAACGACGAAAAAGCAAGGAAAAAAGTTTACGTAATTTATAAATTGCAAAATATTAATAAAGAAAATAATTAATAAAAAAGTGGGGGATTGCAGTTTCCAATGCCTGTGCTATACTGGAATTATCAAACAGGATTGTTCTAAGATAAGGAGGAAGTCAAATGAAATTTTTTATTGACACAGCAAAGGTGGAGGATATCCGCAAGGCAAATGATATGGGTGTAATCTGTGGTGTGACTACCAACCCGTCTTTGATTGCAAAAGAGGGAAGGGTATTTGAGGAAGTAATCAAAGAGATCGCATCCATTGTGGACGGCCCTATCAGCGGAGAGGTGAAGGCCACCACTACCGATGCGGAGGGAATGATTGCGGAGGGAAGAGAGATTGCCAGGATCCATCCCAATATGGTGGTAAAAATTCCCATGACCGCAGAGGGACTTAAGGCTACCAAGGTGCTTTCTTCCGAAGGCATCAAGACCAATGTCACCCTTATCTTTACTGCCAATCAGGCGCTGTTAGCCGCCAGAGCGGGGGCTGCGTATGTTTCTCCCTTTCTGGGACGTCTGGATGATATCTCAGTGAGAGGTGTGGATTTGATCAGAGAGATTGCAGAAATCTTTGAAATTGCCGGAATTGAGACAGAGATCATTGCTGCCAGCGTGCGCAATCCCATTCATGTGACAGATTGTGCTCTCGCGGGAGCGGATATCGCCACGGTCCCTTACGCTGTAATCGAGCAGATGACAAAGCATCCGCTGACCGATGCGGGCATTGCAAAATTCCAGACAGATTATAAGGCAGTATTTGGGGAATAAGCAAAATCAATATAAAGGAGAATGAACATGAACAAATTAGAGCTTCAGAAGATGGCCAATGAGATCCGAAAAGGCATTGTGTCTGCTGTACATAGTGCTAAAGCCGGTCATCCCGGCGGATCTCTGTCTGCGGCAGATCTTTTTACCTATTTATATTTCGAAGAGATGAACATTGACCCAAAGGATCCTAAAAACCCAGACAGGGATCGTTTTGTGTTGTCAAAAGGCCATACAGCCCCTGGCCTTTACTCTACATTGGCCCACAGAGGATATTTTCCGGTGGAGGATCTTTTGACTTTGAGAAAGCTGGGCTCCTATTTACAGGGACACCCGGATATGAAACACATTCCTGGCGTAGATATGTCCAGCGGTTCCCTGGGGCAGGGGATTTCAGCGGCAGTAGGCATGGCTCTGGCTGCCAAGCTGGATCAGAAGGATTATAGAGTATATACGTTGTTGGGCGACGGTGAGATTCAGGAAGGCCAGGTGTGGGAGGCATCTATGTTTGCTGGAGCCAGGCATCTGGACAATCTGGTGGTGATTGTGGACAACAATGGACTTCAGATTGACGGACCGATTGAGGAGGTCTGCTCACCCTATCCCATTGACAAGAAATTTGAGGCTTTCAATTTCCATGTGGTTAACGTGGCTGATGGAAATGACTTTGATCAGCTAAAGGCAGCCTTTGAGGAAGCAAGGGCGACCAAGGGTGCGCCTACGGCTATCATCATGAAGACGGTGAAGGGAAAAGGCGTATCCTTTATGGAGAATGCAGTGGGTTGGCATGGAGCGGCGCCCAATGACGAGCAATATGCAGTGGCGATGGCAGATTTAGAAAAGGTA
>CABSEG010000129.1 GCA_902476645.1 uncultured Lachnospiraceae bacterium
TCATACCGCGGAAGGAATAGACGCCCAGAGAGATCAGATACCCTATGTAACGGTTTCTTCCGGAAACATAGTCTACTGTACAGCCGATTTTTTCCTTCTTTGCAAAAGGAATCTCCTCCCATTTCTGCCCGAAGACTTCCAGATTTCCATCCAGATAGGCTTCCACAAGGGAAATGGTCTCCTCGTCCATCTTCTCCCCGTTTCCGTTGATCAGCTTGATTCCATTGTCAAAATATGGATTATGGCTTGCGGAAATCATAATACCGCAGTCAAATTCATCCACTCTTGCCACATAAGCCACAGAAGGTGTGGTCGTGACATGGAGAAGATATGCATCCGCACCGGAAGCCACCAGTCCGCCAACCAGTGTATACTCGAACATATAGCTGGAACGGCGGGTATCCTTTCCTATTATGATACGTGCCGGAGTGTCATCACCGTTCTGACGTTTCAGTTCTCCGTAATACCAGCCGAGAAAACGGCCTACTTTATATGCATGATCTGCTGTCAGGTTTTCATTTGCCTCTCCGCGGAAGCCATCTGTACCAAAATATTTTCCCATTTTTATAACCTCATCCTGTTGTTTTTCCCCCGAAAAACATCTGCCGTTTCTGCTCACCGCACTCATAAGACTGCTGCAACTTTACTCTACTGTAACACTCTTTGCCAGATTTCTCGGCTTATCCACGTCAAGTCCCTTTGCCACGCTGACGTAATATCCCATAAGCTGTAACGGAATCACCGCAAGGCTTGTGGCAAAGCACTCCTCTGTCTTTGGAACATAAACGGTAAAGGAAGCAGTATCTTCAATATTATAATTTCCGTAGGTAGTCAGCCCCATGAGATAAGCTCCGCGGCTTTTGCACTCTACCATATTGGAAATGGTTTTCTCATAAAGCTCAGACTGGGTGAGCACACCGATTACAAGAGTACCGTCCTCAATGAGACTGATAGTGCCATGCTTCAGCTCTCCTGCTGCGTAAGCCTCAGAATGGATGTAACTGATCTCTTTCATTTTCAGGCTGCCTTCCAGGCTGATGGCATAATCAAGTCCACGTCCGATGAAAAACACATCCCTGGCATTGGCCTGTTTGGCAGCAAACCACTGGATCCGCTCCTTGTCGTCCAGGATCTTCTGGATTTGCTCAGGAAGACACTGAAGCTGGGAGATAAGATCCTGATAACGCCCCTGGGAAATACATCCGCGCACCAGCGCAAACTGAACGGCAAGGCAATAGCCGGCGATCAGCTGGGTGCTGTAGGCTTTCGTTGTGGCAACTGCGATCTCCGGACCGGCAAGGGTATAAAATACATTATCTGCTTCCCGGGCAATGGAGCTTCCCACCACATTGACAATTCTAAGGGTTTTCAGCCCCTTCTTTTTCGCAAGACGGAGTGCTGCAAGACTGTCTGCAGTCTCGCCGGACTGGCTGATCACAATCACAAGACCGTTGGGATCCAGAGGCATGTTTCGGTAACGGAACTCAGATGCCAGATCCACACGTACCGGCAGCTGCGCCAGATCCTCCAGCACATACTGACATGCCACGCCTACGTGATAGGCAGAACCACCTGCCACAATATATACCTGGGAAAAAGACTGAAGCTCTTCCTCAGTAAGTCCCACAGAAGACAGGTCGATAGCACCATCCTTTAATACGGAATTCAATGTATCCTGAACGGCTTTTGGCTGCTCATGGATCTCCTTCAGCATAAAATGCTCGTAGCCTGCTTTTTCAGCTGCTTCTGCATCCCATTTGATCTGCGTTGGCTTTTTCTCAATCTCATCTCCGTCCAGATTGTAAAAGGTAACAGTCCCATTTGCCAGACGTGCCATCTCCAGATTTCCAATGTAATAAACATTACGGGTATATTTCAGAATCGCCGGAACATCAGAAGCCACATAGCAGTCTCCGTTCTCCACGCCGATGATCATAGGACTGTCCTTGCGCGCAACGTAAATCTCCCCGGGATAATCCTGAAACATGATCGCCAGGGCATAGGAACCGCGGATACGGACCATGGCATGGTTGATGGCATCCACCGGAGTATGCTCGTATTTCTTGTAATAGTAATCGATGAGCTTCACTGCCACTTCGGTGTCTGTGGAAGAATAGAACTCATAGTCCTTGCGAAGAAGCTTATTCTTCAGTTCCTGATAATTCTCAATGATACCATTGTGAACGCCCACCACATTCCCATCATCAGAGGTATGAGGATGAGCATTGGTCTCAGAAGGTTCCCCGTGGGTAGCCCAGCGGGTGTGACCGATTCCACAGGTACCAGCCAGGGCATAGCCATGGTCGGTTTTCTCCGCCAACGCTTTCAGACGGCCTTTCGCCTTTACGATTTTCGTTTTGTTCTCACCGTCACGAACGGCAAGACCGGCTGAGTCATAGCCGCGGTATTCCAGTTTCGATAAACCATCCAGAAGGATGGGCGCGGCCTGGGAATGACCGGTGTAGGATACGATACCACACATAAAATTTGTTCTCTCCTCTATAACTGTTTAGTCAATTCCATACTCTTCCAAGAGTTTTTGTCGAAAAGCAGGATCTTCAAGGGCACGCTTTAGGTCGTCGATGCGGTTGTCATTCAACAGAGCTTTGGTAAGTCGCTGTTCATGTTCTGCACCGATCTGGATTCCTTCAACTCGTCCCTTTTCCTGTAAATCCCGAAGTCCCTTACAAACATTCACCGTTTCTTCCTCTTCTTTTCTTTCTATCTTCATTCCAGTCATCTCCTCCATTACACGGACAGCCTTCCTATCCACATTTTCAAATGCTGCATTCGCATTTACAAACCGCTCTAATTTCTCTCCATCACCAGAATATTTGATGAACTTCATCACTTCCCGGAAATTAGAAGTAAAATGTTCCAACTCATCTTCGCTCATCTCCCCTGGTGCAATCAGATTAATCCGATAGTCAGGAACCAACGACAATATGTTTTTATCCTGTACCACCAACATCTCATGTAACGACCTAGGCGCATCCCAGCTATCAGCCCCGAAATACACAACTACTGTTATAATCGGAAGCAGCCTGTCTTCTCTGTAAAAGCCTGAAAGAAACTCTGCGGAATCCGGTTTCTTCTCCTTAGGCTCTTTCTCCTTCCGCGCTTTTTTATGAGAAGCCTCTGCTTTCTGCACCTGCGCTGCATACTCCAGCGAATCGTAAACCATATTTTTCACTGGCATTGCATAATGAACATTGGATTGGTTCTCCACTCCCAGGAGCAGATACACCGCATTTTCATCTTCCATAGCACACAGGATTTTAAACACATCCCGATATTTCTGATATGGCACCTCCGCCCCATCAGCTCCATATGGAATAATTACATTCGCCGTATCCAGTTCCTTCAAATTCTTAG
>CABSEG010000130.1 GCA_902476645.1 uncultured Lachnospiraceae bacterium
AATCTCCGTATTCTGAAGGAGGTTATCCTTCGGATAGGAGGAGAATTATGCAGCAAGTTAACAGAAGTGAAGAATTGATTCCAGTACAGGAAAAGTACGCCCTGACAATTCGGGAAGCATCGGAATATTTCAGTATTGGAATAAAGAAAATGAGACGTCTGGCAGAAGATAATCTGGGTAGGTTTGCAATTTATAGTGGGAACCGTTACCTCATAATCCGCACAAAATTTGAAAAATTTATGGAGGAAACTTCTACGATATAATTTCTTTTTCTCTGCCAAAAGTAGTTGCTATTTCGCTGGCTTAGAGTGATGAATGTCATGACCAAAGAAACGGGAGGTGGCACGATGCAGGAAATTCATAAGGCTCCAGGCAGCCGGAAGGTAGAGATTCCGATCAGCGAAAAGTATATGCTGACCATCAATGAGGCGGCTGCCTATTTCAGCATTGGAGTTAAGAAGTTAAGAAGAATGGCAGAAGACAATGAGGGAAAGTTTGCGATTACAATGGGCAGCCGATACCTTATTGTCCGGGAAAAATTTGAAGAATATATTGATTCTTTAATCAATGGAGAAAGTGAGGACGAACCGGATGAGTAAACCGATACTTGAAGAAAAAGATATTTTAAATCCGAATGAGGCGATTGAACTATTTGTACTCAGCAGAAGAAAGTTTTATAAGCTGCTGAAAGAAAACCAGAAGCTGGGATTTCTGGCTATGTATGGTTCCAGAAAGCTGATTATCCGGTCAGAATTCCAGAAATACCTGGATAAGCATCCGGAATTGAAAAGGAGGGGAAGCTGATGGCAGGCAGGAGGCGTGACTCCAAGCACCGGGTCCTCCGGCGCGGAGAATCCGTCCGGGCCGATGGGAAATACCAGTTTAAGTACCATGTGAATGGGACTCCGCATTTTGTATATAGTTGGCGGTTGGAGTCAACGGACAAGCTACCAGCAGGGAAAAAGCCCTGCCTGTCCCTTCGGGAGTTGGAAAAGCAGATCGGCTATGACCTGGATTCCTTATCTGATCCCACTGGGAAAAACATGACAGTGGAGGAACTGGTAGAAAGGTATCTGTCAACGAAAACCGGGGTAAAGCCGAACACCCTGGCGAATTACAATTTTGTGAAGAATCTTATGAAAAAGGAGTCATTTAATGGGAAGAAGATTTCCCAGGTCAAGACTTCGGACGCAAAGCTGTTTTTGATCAAACTTCAGCAGGACGGCAGGAGGTACAGCACAATCAAGACAGTCCGTGGTGTGCTGCGGCCCGCTTTCCAGATGGCAGTGGATGATGATGTCCTTCGCAAAAATCCATTTGGCTTTGAACTTGCCACGGTAATAGTAAACGACAGCGTGACCAGGGAGGCAATTACCAGAAAACAGATGCGACAGTTTTTGAAATTCGTCCATGACGATAATGTGTACTGTAAGTATTACGAAGTGGTTTATATCCTTTTTCATACAGGGATGCGTATCTCGGAATTTTGCGGACTGACATTGAAGGATCTGGATATGAAGAATCGAATCATAAACATTGATCATCAGTTACAAAGAACTTCCGATATGCGGCTGATCATCGAGTCAACGAAAACTAATGCAGGAACCAGGAAACTGCCTATGTCCGAAGAAGTATTCCGGTGTTTCCAGGCCATTATTGAGGACCGGGAAGCACCAAGGTATGAGAGAGTGGTGGACGGATACACAGGATTTCTGTTTACGGATAAAGAGGGTCTTCCCCTGGTGGCGATGCATTGGGAGCATCGGTTTAACCATATGGTAAAACGATACAACGACATTTACCGGGTTCAGATGCCGAATATCACACCCCATGTCTGCCGCCACACTTACTGCAGCAATATGGCGAAGTCAGGTATGAATCCAAAGACGCTCCAGTATCTGATGGGGCATAGCGATATCGGAGTGACGCTGAACACGTATACCCATCTGGGCTTGGAGGATGCCGTGGATGAGTTAAAGCGGGTGGAAGAACTGGAGAATGCCAGGAAGGAAATGGAAAAGATAAACGGAGAAGGGACAGTTTCACAGAAAATGTTCCGGGTAATATAATATGGAAAGAATGAAGGCGCTCTGCTCCGGCAGGGCGTTTTTTCGTAAGCAGATTAGTCCTATCCTGTTTTACAGAATTATGCTAAAATAAGACGGTAGTAACACATCCCCATTCTTACTACGTTTTTACTACGATTGACGACCTCAATTTGCCACATTTTGCCCCGTTTTGCTTATTCTGTGATTGTTTTAACAATCTCAGTGGTAGCTACATACCCGGCAAATCGCGGCAAAACAGGGCAAACTAACGCAAATCAGGAGGATTTTAAAATATGATACGAGTGCTTTTCGTGTGCCACGGCAACATCTGCCGTTCCCCCATGGCAGAGTTTGTGATGAAAGACATTGTAAAGAAAAATGGCATGGGAGACCAATTTTACATTGCATCCTGTGCCACCAGCAGGGAGGAACTGGGCAATCCGGTGCATCCGGGAACCAGGCGCAAACTGAAAGAAGTGGGGATTTCCACAGATGGCAAATATGCCGTCCAGTTGAAAAAGAAAGATTATCAGGACTATGATTATCTGATTGGAATGGACGAGTGGAACATCCGAAACATTCTCCGAATTATCGGAAGTGATCCCCAGAGAAAGGTTCATAAGCTTTTGGAATATACAGGTTCCGGCCGTGATATTGCAGATCCCTGGTACACCGGAAACTTTGAAGATACCTACCGTGACATCAAAAAAGGATGTGAGTTTCTATTTGCACATATTTTGAAGGAAAATAACACTAATACTAAACAAAAAAATTAGGGTTGCTAAAATTGTGGTTTTCGATTATACTATCATCACTGCGTGATATACGAGCGTAAATTTTGGTTTCTCAAGGCGCATTTTTTGCAGAGATCTGCCCTTTGGAAAGGCCTGCAAAGGTTTGGATGAAAATCGGGATTTACGCATTTTTAGGAAAAGCGAGGATGAAGTAAGATGGAGCGAAGCAGGCAGGAGCGCACGCCGATTCACCAGGCCCTGGAAGAGCAGAAGGTGAACCGCCTGGCACATTTTGACGTTCCAGGCCATAAAGGCGGGCGTGGAAATAAGGAATTGAAGTATTTTTTAGGAGAGGAATGTGTCCGTCTGGATATGAATTCGATGAAGCCTCTGGACAATTTGTGTCATCCGGTGTCTGTGATAAAGGAAGCTCAGGAATTGGCAGCGGAGGCCTTTGGGGCAGACGAGGCTTTTTTTATTG
>CABSEG010000131.1 GCA_902476645.1 uncultured Lachnospiraceae bacterium
CTGCCACTGCCAACATGTTGACGCTAAAGGTATCCTCCAGCCTGGTTTTCTTATAAAGCATGTTGACCAGTTGATCCACATCGGCATTTCTCTTTAGTTCTAGAACAATGCGGATTCCTTCCTTGGAAGACTGGTTGGAGATATCCGTAATATCTGTGGTTTTTTTGGATTCCACCAGCCCTGCCACATCGTTAAGAAACTTAGAAATGTAGGGAATCTGGGTAATGACAAGTCGGTCCTTCCCGTTCTTACCTTTTTCAATCTCTACTTTTCCCCTCAGCCGTATTTTTCCTGATCCCTTTTCGTAAATGGCGGGCAACTCATCCTTGTTGACCACAATGCCTCCGGTGGGAAAATCCGGTCCCTGAATATAGTCCATCAGTTCCCGGTCTGTGATGTTCCTGTTTTTAATCACGGCCTTGACTCCGTCAATCACCTCTCCTAGGTTGTGAGGGGGAATGCTGGTAACCATTCCCACGGCGATACCCTCGGAGCCGTTTACCAAAAGGTTGGGAAGCCGAACCGGGAGCACCTGGGGTTCTTTTTCCGTCTCATCAAAATTGGGGATAAAGTCTACCACATCTTTATCCAGATCTGCCAAAAAAGTCTCCTGAGTCACCTTGGCCAGCCTGGCTTCCGTATATCGCATAGCCGCCGCCCCGTCTCCCTCAATGGAGCCAAAATTCCCGTGACCATCTACCAAGGGCAACCCTTTTTTAAACTCCTGGGCCATAACCACCAGCGCTTCATAGATAGAGCTGTCACCATGGGGATGGTATTTACCCATGGTATCTCCCACAATACGGGCACACTTCCGGTAGGGCTTATCGTACCTTATTCCTAACTCATACATATCATAGAGTGTTCTTCTTTGTACCGGCTTTAAACCATCCCTGACATCGGGCAGCGCCCTGGAAATAATCACACTCATGGCATAATCAATATAGGACTTTTGCATCAGGTCGGAATATTCCGTGCGTATAATTTGTTCTTCCATTCTCTCCATACTCTTGCTCCTTTATACGTCCAGTTCTGCATCCAGCGCATGCTCGTAAATGAAAGCTCTCCTGGGCGGCACATCCGTTCCCATCAGCATCTCTGTCACATCTGAAGCCATACGGGCATCCTCGATTTCCACCTGTTTTAAGATTCTGGTCTTGGGATCCAGAGTTGTCTCCCAAAGCTGCTGCGCGTCCATCTCTCCAAGGCCCTTATATCGCTGTAAAGTAAAATGGCCTCTATGGGTTCTCCGATATTTTTCCAGTGCCTTATCATCATAAAGATAGACCTCCTTCCCCTTTGCCGGCATCGCTTTATATAGAGGAGGCATCGCAATATAGACGTGCCCCTCATAAATCAGCTCTGGCATAAAGCGGTAAAACAGCGTCAAAAGTAACGTGCAGATATGAGCTCCATCCACGTCCGCATCCGCCATGATGATGATCTTGTCATAACGAAGCTTCTTAATATCAAAATCATTCCCATATCCCTCAGAAAATCCACAACCAAAGGCATTGATCATCGTCTTAATCTCCGCATTGGCTAAAACCTTATCCATGCTGGCCTTTTCCACATTCAATATTTTCCCCCGTATGGGCAAAATCGCCTGGTACATCCTGTTTCTGGCAGTCTTGGCAGAGCCCCCTGCAGAATCTCCCTCCACGATAAAAATTTCGCACTGGGACGGATCCCGGCTCTCACAGTTTGCCAGTTTGCCATTGGAGTCAAAGGAATACTTTGGCTTGGAAAGCATGTTGGTTTTGGCCCGTTCTTCGCTTTTTCGAATCTTAGCCGCTTTTTCCGCACAGGAAAGCACGCTTTTTAAGGTCTCCAGATTCCGGTCAAAATAGCGAACTACTTCCTCCCCCGTCACTTTACTGGTGGCCTTGGCGGCGTCCTGATTATCCAGCTTTGTCTTTGTCTGCCCTTCAAACCTGGGGGCGGGATGTTTGATGGAAATCACAGCCGTCAGCCCGTTGCGAATATCCGCCCCTGTAAAATTGGCATCCTTTTCCTTTAAGATTCCAAGCTCCCTGGCGTAGGTATTCATCACCGTGGTGAACATGGTTTTAAATCCCGTCAGATGGGTGCCCCCTTCTGCATTGTAGATATTATTGCAGAATCCCAGTACATTTTCATGAAACTCATTCACATACTGAAAAGCGCACTCTACTGTAATCCCTTCCGTTTCCCCTTTAAAATAGATAGGATCATGAACGGCCTCTTTATTTTTATTTAAGTCTTTTACAAAGCCAATGATACCGTCCGGCTCATGAAAAATGATCTGCTCCGGCTCTTCTCCTCTTCGATCTTCAAACAAAATCGTCAGATTCGGGTTCAGATAGGCTGTCTCATGTAGGCGACTTTTCACCTCCGTGGCAGAAAATCTGGTCTTTTCAAAAATTTCCGGATCTGGGAGAAAGTTAATTCTCGTCCCTGTCTTTTTGGTCCGCCCAATCACTGGCAGCAATCCTTTTTCCAGTTCAATGGTGGGAACCCCCCGCTCATAATGGTCATGATGAACGGCACCTTCCCGACTTACCTGAATGTCCAAATAGGTGGACAGGGCGTTGACCACGGAAGAACCCACGCCGTGAAGTCCGCCGCTGGTTTTGTAAACAGAATCATCAAACTTTCCTCCCGCATGAAGCGTGGTAAATACCAGACGCTCCGCAGACATGCCTTTTTCATGCATTCCCACGGGGATCCCTCTGCCATTATCGTTGACCGTGGCAGATCCATCCTTTTCCAGATATACTTCAATCTGATCACAGTAACCTGCCAGGTGTTCGTCTACCGCATTATCCACGATCTCATAGATCAGGTGGTTAAGTCCCTTCCTGGATACGCTTCCTATATACATCCCCGGCCTTTTACGCACGGCCTCCAGCCCTTCCAGTACTGAAATGCTACTTGCATCGTATGTGGTTTTCTTAGACATAATTTCATCCTTCCTAACAACTCAAACTTTCCGCATACCGGTACCCATGGGTTTCCCATCTCAAAATGCAAAAGAAAAAGCGGGGATTATCCCCGCTCCTACAAAACAGTTCGTAGGGGAATCGAACCCCTGTTTCCGCCGTGAGAGGGCGGCGTCTTAACCGCTTGACCAATCGACCATAGCCTCAGGCTTTTTACTGTCCTGCCTGCCGACTTGCTTAGTATATCCTCGGCGCCGACATTTTGCACGCTTT
>CABSEG010000132.1 GCA_902476645.1 uncultured Lachnospiraceae bacterium
CCCTCCAGACTGTTTACCGCAGCCTCGATCTCTCCTAATTCAATCCGATGTCCCATATGTTTAATCTGGGAATCCTTCCTGGCCGCAAATACCAGTTCTCCACGCTCATTGTAATATCCCATGTCTCCTGTATGGTAAATGAAATCCCGATAGGCATTCTGTAAGGGATTCTGGCAAAATACCCGTTCGCTTTGTTCCACTTTCCCGTAATAGCCAAGAGCCAGAGAGCTTCCTCTTACGCAAATTTCTCCCTGTCGGTCACATTCCCGTATCTCCTTTCCGTCTGAAAACAAAAATACCTGCATATTCGGAAAAGATTTTCCAATGGGCAAAACCTGATCCGCCTCAAAGGTCCTATCCACAACATAGTAAGTACAGTTACAAGTAATCTCCGTAGGACCGTACAGATTCACAAATTCTGCCTCCGGAAGATACTTCTGCCAGTAGTGGAGGACTTTCATAGGCAACACTTCCCCGGAAAACATCACTTTTCTAAGCCTCTTAGGAGTTCCTCCCTGAAAGATGCGAAATCTTGCGGCAACCTCCAAAGCAGAGGCTGCCCAAATCAGGACACTGACCCTTCGCTCCTGCAGATAAGGCACCAGCCCTTTCGGCATCACAAACATACTCTGTGGAACAATCTGCATAGTTCCTCCCGTGCGCAAAGTTAAATACCAATCCTTCACGGAAACATCAAAGTCAAATGGCGCCTGATTGGCGAACACCTCATCCTCTCCAAATGAAAATACTTTTTGAAACCGCTCCACCAAGTCCACCACTGCTGCATGAGAGATCACCACCCCTTTGGGAATTCCCGTGGAGCCTGAAGTAAACATTACATACAGGGGATCCACATCCAAATGCCGTTCCCGGACCGTTTGCAAAAGTTCCCGGTTACAGCAAGTCTGAGCAGCGGTTTCTATTGATACACAAACTCCCATAAAGTTTAATCTCTCCGCCATGGCAAGATCCCCCTCACCACACAATAACACCCTGGCTTTTGTCACCGCCAGAATGGTCTCCATGCGCTCAGAGGGAAGCTTTTTATCAATCGGAACATAGAAGCAGCCGGCGTACACAATCCCCATAAATGCTGCCACGCTGTAGACATCCCGGTCGATGAGAACGGCAATCGGCTCTTTCTCATAACCTCTTTTTGCAAGACAGGTACCTATGGACTGAGACAAACCCAGGAATTCTTCATAGGAAAGCTGCCTTTGCATGTCACCGATGACAATCTTATCCGGTGTTTTCCTGCTATTCTCCTCCAGATATTCCAATACATTGTAAATCATTGCTTTCCCCCTGATTTTTCCTCTCGGATTCGAATTCTGTCCCGAAATCTTTGCAGAGACGCTTCATCCACTTGGGCAAAATGAGCTGTGTCCTTTCCCAGGATCTCATCCATTTCTTCTATCTTCATTTTTCCCCGGCGCACCTCCACTGCCAACTCTCCCAGGCGAATGGGATGACCTCTCTTTTTCATACTCATGTTTTCCGCTATGCCGTGGGCAAAGCAATCATTATGCCCGCTGGCTCCCTTGGAACGCATCCAGCCAATCTTTTCTTCCAGGAAACGCATGGTCTCCTCCTCGCCGATATCGTGATAGGCAAAATAAGAAACCGCCTCTGCCTGAATATCATCCAGATAATCTACTTTCTTTCGGGCGTGAAGCCGTTGTTCCAACCCGTGAAACATCTGATGCTCAAACTCCAACAGGGAATGGGATGTCTCAAATGGCTCCAACAGATGGGTACTGTCCGCGCACTGATAAATCTGCCCCTTGGTTCTTCCGTTTACGATCAAAGGAATCTTATGCTGCCCGGCCAGCAGATAGCTGTAATAGTGCATATAATGAAAGCAGACTGCACAGAAATTATGTAAAAAATTCACACTTAAAGTGTACTGTTTTCTCAGTTCTCTTTCATTCAAAGAAAATGTGATGTGGTCCACATCCAGCTTTGAAAGCGCGTTCTCAATGTTTTTTCTGGCATAATCCGTGGAAAACCCATTTTGGAAGGTAAAAGCCAATACCCGCATTCCGTATTTCTTTTGCATCTGATAGATAATGTAGGTACTGTCCTTTCCTCCGCTAAATCCCACCAGGCAATCGTACTTCGCACCTGCCTTTGCGGCCTTTTCCTTGGCCACGTCTACTTTTTCTTGAAATATTGCCTCAAGCCTTGCATGATCCTCCAGCAAATCTCTATGCTCTTTATAAAAATTACAATAATTACATACCCCGTTTTCATCGTAACGTATTTTTGTATAGTTCTCTGGAAGCCCGCAGACCTTACATCTTTGATTCAAGCCTTTTCCCCCTTCCTTTTTATGCTTTTCTCCAACAGGATTGTTTGGATCATAGTAGATTATAGAAGTGAAATGTGATGAGAATTTGAGATGACGACAAAAAATACCGTTTTTCCCACCTTTGGCAAAAACGGTATTTTTCGGCATCTGCTTTCATTCTATTAGGATTATGGCCTTGCTTTGGTTCCTTTGGTATCCCTCCTGGCAATGCGCAGCCGATTTAAATGTACCACCCTGTCCTTATACCGCGCGGTCACCTCTTCCTCGACTGAACCGAGACAGTAAACTCTCTCCAACTGGTCTTGCTTGGACAGTCGGATTCCCCTCACGCCCACAGCCCCCTTTTTCTTCATGGGTATCTCTGAGATTGGGAATCTCAAGAAATATCCCTCTCTGGTCTGAAGCACCAGCTGTCTGGTATCCCCAACGCAGGTCACAAAGCATAAAGCATCGCCTTCCTGGAGCTTTGTGGCTGCCACAGTTCTCTTAGAGACATCAAACTCCACGCCTTCCACCTGTTTGAGCATTCCCTGTTTTGTGGCAAATAAAAGCAACGACATTTTCACCGTCTGAAGGGGGCAGACCTGTACGATTTGCTCCTGAGAGCTCTGATAGTTACACAAATTATCAATGGGTGTTCCTTTATCTCGGAACTTGCCAAATGGCACATCCAGTACCTTCAGAAGGTGCAACTTTCCTGTATCCGTAAAGACGCAGATTTTATCCGTATTCATAACGAAAAATCTGTATTGATTCTCCTGACCAATGGATTCTTTATTTCTCTCATAGACAGAAACATCCACAGTCTTAGCGTAGCCAAACCGATCCATTAAAAA
>CABSEG010000133.1 GCA_902476645.1 uncultured Lachnospiraceae bacterium
GGCGGTCTGTCCAATAACTCCAACGGTATGCCGAAGCACATCCGTCCTATTATGGATTCCGCACTGGTTGCTATGTGCATGATGCAGGGTCTTACATCCGCTATCGTAAATCCATGTGATTTAAGACTGATGGAAACCATTAAATCCTGTGATGTATTCAAAAACAATACATTATACGCAGATTCTTATCTGGAAATTTAATTTTCGGTGAGATAGGAATTGGTCATTATAGAATCTTTGGAGGAACTGCTGCAAGTTTCTGCAGCAGTTCCTCTGTAAACGGAGAAGTAACAGAGAAAGGCAGAAATTCTTATGTTTAAAGTGACTTTTAAATTCGAGAGCGGCGAGGACGTCACCATCTTTGCCCAGGAGGGAGAGAACCTTCTAGACATTGCCCAGAAGGCCAATGTTGCCATTGATGCGCCATGCGGAGGAAACGCTTCCTGCGGAAAGTGTAAAGTAAAGCTGGCGGAAGGGGAGATGGATTCCCCAAAAACACGGCATATTTCAGAACAGGAGTATGCCCAGGGCTGGAGACTGGCCTGCGTAAGCAAGGTGACAGGTGATGTTGCGGTAGAAGTACCTGATATTGCCTCTGCTTACCGAAGTCGGATGAAAGTTGCGGATTTAAGCTCAAAAGAAGAAATTCAAATTTTTGAAAATGCCAAGAATGACATAGAGGCAGCAGGAATCGCTCTGAAAAACAGTATGGGCTTGTTGGATATATCTATGGACCAACCCTCTTTAGAGGATACCATGCCGGATAACGAGCGCTTTGTCAGGGCTATCAAAAAGCAGACAGGGGCAGCCAAGGTGCGCCTTCCTTTCCAGGTTTTAAATAAAATTGCCAGAGTATTCCGGGAGTCGGAATTTCAGGTTCGCTGTGTAATCCGTACCTCTGCTGCAGGGGATGATATTTTTGTATATGATGTATATCCTAAGGACGCCAAGGTAGTAATCGGCGGTTTAGCAGTGGATATTGGAACAACAACAGTGTCTGCTCTCCTGATTGATATGATGACAGGAGAGGTTCTGGGCAAGGCATCTGCGGGAAACGGACAGATTCGTTATGGCGCTGATGTTATTAACCGTATCATTGAATCCATGAAACCAGGGGGAAGTAAAAAGCTGCAGAAGGCGGTTATCCAGGAGACTATCAATCCTATGATTCAGCAGATGTGCAGAGCCAGCGACTTTAATCCCAATCACATTTACCGGATGTGCGTGGCTGGAAACACAACCATGAACCATCTGTTGACGGGAATGGAGGGAGACCCCATCCGTATGGAACCCTATATTCCTACTTTCTTTAAAACAAATTCTCTGTTCGCATCGGATATAGGTATCGGTATTAACCGGGATGCCCACATTATTGTGGCGCCGAATATCGGAAGCTATGTGGGAGGCGATATTACAGCCGGAGCTTTAGTGAGTATGCTTTGGAACCGGCCGGAGTTTTCTCTGTTTATTGATTTGGGAACAAATGGAGAGCTGGTATTCGGAAACTCTGACTTTATGATGAGTTGTGCATGTTCCGCAGGACCGGCTTTTGAAGGCGGAGATATAAGCTGTGGGATGAGAGCTACTGACGGCGCTATCGAAGCCTGCACTATTGACAAAGAGACTATGGAGCCTTCTTACCATGTGATTGGAGAGGAAGGACAAAAACCTATTGGTCTTTGCGGCTCTGGAATCATTGACGTGATTGCGGAATTGTTCCGTACCGGAATCATCAATCCCAAAGGCAAATTTGTCCGTCAGGGAAAAAGAATCCGTCATGACCAGTACGGTATGGGAAGTTATGTGCTGGCTTTTGAAGAAGAGGCAGGCTCTGTCAAGGATGTGGAAATCAATGAGGTGGATATTGATAACTTTATCCGGGCTAAAGGAGCGATTTTCTCAGCCATCCGCACCATGCTGGCTTCACTGGACTTTGATGTGGATATGATTGACGATGTTTATGTGGCCGGCGGTATCGGAAGCGGCATCAATATGAAGAATGCAGTGCGAATCGGTATGTTCCCGGACATTCCTCTGGAGAAATTCCATTATATCGGAAACTCCTCTTTGTCCGGCGCTTATACTATGCTTCTTTCCAGAGAAGCGGAACGGAAATGCTATGAGCTGGCTTCTAACATGACTTATCTGGAGCTTTCGGCAGTTCCCAGCTATATGGACGAATTTGTGGCTTGCTGCTTTATTCCCCATACAGACAGTTCCTTATTTCCATCCTGCGTACAGGAATAGACGATAAATTATCCGAGGTGAAAAATATGAATTTTGACTATGCAAAAGACAGCAAAGAGCAGCGCCCCTATGAGCATTATCTGGCGGCTTACAGAGATATGGACCCTAAAGAAATCAGTGAGAGGACTGGATTTCCCTATAATGAGAAAACAGGAGAATTTTCGGTCCGCCTTATGGGAAGCACTTATTTTGTTTCATTTCCGGATTATGAGATTCGTCATGAAGAGGATTCCATAGATGTTTATCCTCTGGAAGAGGCAATGAACGCTAAAATTTTTATTATCCGCTATATGGCGGAGAGACATACGGCACCTACTTCCGGTAAGTTTATTACTTACCATCAGGTTCCATGGGGAGAGGTGTATTTCAGACAGTTCCAGGGACGCTGCCTTATGAGGCTGGCTTTTTCCTATGGAAATAAACTGGAAATGTTTCAGAAAATCATGGAACGCTGGAAGACAGAACCCTCTACAGAAGGAGACTGCTCTTATACCTTAGAGTTTCTGGAGGGATTCTTTGTAAAGTTTATTTTGTGGCATGGAGATGAGGAATTTCCGCCTTCTGCCCAGATTCTGTTTTCCGATAATTTTGCCCTCAGCTTTATGGCAGAGGACTTGGCCGTGGTGGGAGATATTTCCATCAATATGATGAAAGCATTAGAAAAAAGCTGTCTTAAATAAGACTATGTGAAGTATTAGTAGAGTAGGTATTGCGCGTTAAGTGTCATGGGATGGGAAGTTGTCCATGAACGAAGGTAATCATTGATTGTCCACGATGTAATATTGCGTCCGCTACTACATTAAAGAACTGATATAAATTCTTCTCTTTGGTGTAGTAAACTACTAT
>CABSEG010000134.1 GCA_902476645.1 uncultured Lachnospiraceae bacterium
AAATATTCAATTTTCGGCTCCAGCCGGATTCGAACGAACTGCCGCTTAGGAGGCGAACGCTCTATCCTACTGAGCTACGGAGACAATATTCAGATGAGCAATGAGTTTTCCTGTCCAAATCATCCATTCAACTCAACACTCTTCATATTATTTTATCAAACCCATCAAGGAATGTCAAGCAAAACGCCAGCAAAAACACGACATACGCATGAATTGTTTTCCTTCCTCTTTTTCAAAATATCTTGTTTTTAAAAATTTAATACCTGTTCCAAAAACTCCGCTGGGTTCATACTGATTACAAATCGTTTCTTTTTCATGGACAGATTAGGACGGAAAATCTCTACCATTTTCAATATACTTAAACACCATTTCCTTATGATATTCAAATTTTCGGCTGCCTGCTTATCCAGCGTTCTATTCGCATCTTCCTTAAATGTTACATCCAACTGCCAGTGCATACTTTCTACACTCCAATGGCCTCTCACTGCACGGCTAAACAGCTCAATGTCTTCATTTAGGCTGCTGATATAATAACGGATCTCTTTTTTCTCCTGACCGTCTTTTCGTATCGTCTTTTCTTCCATTCCAATACTTTTTAGCCCTTTCCAGTCCTTCTTCTGAGACAGCCAGCCAATTTCTTTCGTCTGGTAATATTCTCGGATTTCTAATTGACTGTGGGCTTTTTCAATTGTTTTTTTATATTTTCCCTTCTTACGCAGTTCTTCTTTTATCTCGGCATCATTCAGGTACAAACTCACATCCTCATGCAGCGTCCTCTGGTTTTCCTTTAACGCCAGTACATAGTCTCCTCGTTTTAAACGGATCTTCTCGGCTATGGCTGTCTGCGTTCCCATGGCATCGATCGTCACAACTTGACCTTTGATCCGGATTTTCTCCAGTAATTCCGGTATTGCTGTAATCTCATTACTCTTGGTATTTACTACCTTCTGACCAAGGCTGAAGCCATCTTCCTTACTCCAGGCCGTTATGATATGGTTCGGTTTTCCTTCTTTTCTTTTATTGGAACGCATCGTTTTTCCATCAATGCAGATCAGTTTACGCAATACTTCCCCTTCGTTTTGATTCAGTAATTCCTGCCATTTACCATAAAGCTGCTGCAGGATTTCTGGTGACAGCATTCCAAATACACGGCAAAGTGTATCATGAGACGGAATTCCGTTTTTCAATTCAATATATTTTTTCAAATATGCTTCATGATAATGGGCAAAGTATTCCATTTCCACCCAGTCATCCACATTTGCAAGCGTAGCAAACAAAACAATCACGATTATGTCCTTTAGCTTATGCCGTACTTTCGTCTGCTGACGCTTATCTTCAATATAATCCATCCATTCTAACAACTCATCCATAGCAAAACCCCCTTTTTCTTTTTATCATACCAGAAAAAGGGGATTTGTTCACAATTTATTTACTCATGCGTTTGTCCTGCAGCAAAAATCATCCAAAAATCGAAATCAAAACTCAAACAACTCAAAGCCAAAAGATCCAAACCTTCCAGCTCCTCCTAAACTCCAATCCTTCCCAACTCTGGGCATAACCTCTATCTAGTTCCCTGTACGCCCAAGTTCCTGGAAATTAAGAATCCCCTGCATCCAGATCTGTCCCTTGAACCTCCGTCCCACGGCCGGCTCTCCCAGAAGATCCTTGCCGTTGATGCAGATAACAAAATTCAGGTCGCTGCACTCCAGATTCAGCCAGTATATTTCTTCATTTGTATATTTATTCTTAATTTTCCGGATTTCTTTAATTTCTCCAATGACAGAGTACTGATCGCATTCAATCCCGCATGGCATAAAGCAGGAATCAATGATGGAATACAGGTCCTCCTTCATGGCACGGCGGGAGATCTTAGAATACAGGTCGATATCCTCAATGGTCAGCGTTTCCATGGCGTCCTCGTCGCCATTTTTCGCCGCCTCAATCAGATTATTCCTGTTTTTAGCCGCCACCTTTGCCATCTGGATCTGCTTCTGGGTCTTTTTGATGGGAAGAAGGATCTTCCCGCCAGTGGAAAATCCAGCCAGGCTGATGGAGCGGATCTTAAAGGCCTCTCCCTTTTTCAGTACCTTCTCCCTGTAATCCAGGAAGTTCTGTACGTAGAAGATCAGTGAGATCCCCACACAGGATTCGTCCACCATACCGGCATACGTTTCCTTTTCCACATGTCTCTGGACCGAACATTCTGCTGTGGAACTTTCCTGGGCACATTCCACATAGGGAAAGTAAAACTCCCTTTCAAAGTCTCCTTCCTCGTTCAGCTCACCTACAATGGAAAGCCCGATGCCGGGGGCGATCTCCGTCCGCATCTCGCAAACGTTGGTCTCCTCATCGATCTGAACACATTTTGTCACTGATGGCTGTGTCTCCAGCAGATCCAGAAGCTTTTCAATATCCTTTTTCTTCTGGTACATGCTGAAGCCAGCCGCACGCAAGAATTTATGCATATAGATTAATATTCCCCTTCATTCCTTTCGGGCTCCACGCCATCCATGTCTTCCATGTCCATGATCTCGTCCATATCCGCCCCGATGGCCTCCCGCTGCTGTCTCCTCAGTTTCTTCATCCGCTCGCTCTTATTTCTCTCACTTCCGGAAATCTCAATGGACTGTTCTCCAGAGCCGGAATACACGTCTTCTGTCTTTTCTCTCCGTCCTCTTTTTCCGTCCCCATCTGAGATAGACGGACGTTTCACGTAACCCAGAGCCTGCTCCAGGGCCTCCTGCTCTTCACTTCCCAGAAGTACCTCTGTGGCCCCTTCCTCCACCTCTTTCAGATAGATGTAGCAGCCCTCCCGGCTGTGTACCACATCCAGGACAAAGCCGGTGTTATTTCCGTCCAGCATGGCGATGACAAAGCTGAGATTCCCGCCCATTCCCTTAAAGGCATTATATTTGACAAATCCAAATTTCTGGAATGAATCCTTTACCTGCTTGGACAGCCGTTTCATAGCGTCCTTGCTGGCCCGGTCCCTGGACTGGCTCTCCTTTAATTCCTCCAGGATATCC
>CABSEG010000135.1 GCA_902476645.1 uncultured Lachnospiraceae bacterium
GGGTGCTGACGCAAAGCGGCGTCTGTAATACGGGCAGGCTGGGAGCCCAGGGGCTCTACAATATTTCCAGCCCGGTATCCTCTGCCAACGCAAGACCCGGCGACCTGATCTTTTTCGTCGGCACTTACGATACACCGGGCGTTTCCCATGTGGGTATCTATGTGGGCGGTGGAAAAATGCTGCACTGCGGTGACCCCATCCAATATGCAGATATCAACACAAGCTACTGGCAATCCCACTTTTACGCTTTCGGGCGACCGCCCTACAACTAAAAAACGATATGGAGGTAATTTGATTTATGGCAACGACACAGAAGATCCGCAATGACATTGCGAAAACCAAAGAAAAGATCGCGGAACAGCAGAAACGCCTTCGTGCGCTGGAGGCCCAGCTTGCGGAGGAAGAAAATCTGGAAATCGTCCGCATGGTGAAAGCCGTGAAGATGGATAACAAGGAACTGACCGCCTTCCTGAAAGCCTATGCCAGCGGTATGATCTCCCTGCCGGAAGGTATGCTGCAGGAGGGCAACACCGAGAATGAGGAAACGGAGGGATACGAGGATGAAGCATAACTTTATGACAAAAATGGTATCGGCTCTTTTGGCGGTGGTGCTCAGCACTGCCGCTTTTTCTGTCACCGCCTTTGCCAGCGGCGGCGAGGAAAGCACGGAGTCCGTGGCTGAACAGGAAACGGCTGGGGATGTCTCTGATCTGCTTTCCGCTCTGGCAGGCAGCCAGGTCACGGTATCCGTCACCGAGGATGGTATCCAGTTCAGTTCCGGCGAAAATGGCTCCGGGCAGACCGGCACCGTCACCACGGGCGGCGGCAATCTGAATGTCCGCACGGGTGCGGGAATGGACTACACCGCCTTCACCCAGCTTCCCAACGGAACGACTGTGAAGGTGATCGGCACGGATGGAGACTGGCTGAAGGTCATCCTGCCGGAGAAAGTCGGCTATGTCTATTCCGGATACATGACGGTAAGTGACGGCGAGGCTGGCTCCGGGGAAGGTTCTTTCTCTCTGGATGCGGAAACACTGGAAAATCTGCTGGGGATGCTGGGCGGCGGTCTGAATGGCGGTGCCGCTTTGACGCCGGACGGGAACCTGTCACTGATTGACGATATCGGCAGCCCTGTCACCAGTGGCAAGCAGTTTATTACAGTAGAAACGAAGAACGGCAATGTGTTCTATCTCATTATCGACCGTGACGACGAGGGCGAGGAAACCGTGCATTTTCTGAACCAGGTGGATGAAGCCGACCTCATGGCACTCACGGAGGACGGAGAAAAGGCGGAAACGCCTATTGTCTGCACCTGTACGGAGAAGTGCCAGGCCGGAGCGGTCAATACCGCTTGCCCGGTCTGCGTAAAAAACCTTAGTGAATGTGTTGGCACAGAACAGAAAGCTGCGGAGCCCACCGAGCCGGAGAATCCGGAACCCGAAAAGAAAAGCAATACCGGGGCGATCCTGGCGGTGCTGCTGATCCTTGCAGCCGGAGGCGGCGCGGCGGTCTATTTCCTGGTTCTGAAACCGAAGCAGGGCAAGAAAGTTACCGCTGATCTGGATGATTTCGACCTGGAGGATGAAGAAGAATACCTAACCGAGGACGAGGAAACGAAATAGTTAAAAAATATAGCTCTCACCGTCAAACATTAACGGTGAGAGCCTATTATTAACTCATTTGAACTGATGCTAGTTGCGCCCTATCAGATAACATTAGCCATAAAATCTCATTTAACGCCAAATCAAGATTAATACATATGTTGCCGTATGTCCAGTTCTCAATGCTATATTCAAATTCATCGTACCAGAAGTTTTGCATAAAAGAGTTGCGATACTGGTCTAATAGTTGCTGTACGGCCTCAAAATCACCATGTCCAATTTTATTTCTAAGTTTACGCACAATTTCAGAGAACAATGCGCGTTCTTCGACAGGTATTCTATCTGGAAGGAACTGCGGAAGTTTACGTTCGAGTTCTCCTACAGTTTTTCCGTTTCCTTTAGGAGTGATAATAAGCATTTCAATAAGGGACATCACTTTGAATATATGATAGGCATCATGAGATTCGTCGTTGAACACGGCATTGACTATGTAATCAAACAGCCAAAAATCTTTATCTGTGACTAAGAAATTGTCAATTAGACTACCTATGTATTCTAGAGACTTTATCCCTCCTGCTGTATAGTCAGGTATTGAAATCGGATAATTAGGATGCGGATGTAGCATTGCTCCTAAAAAATTAAGTATCAAAGGCTTTTGCTGAAAATCATCGGAGTTATAAGTTGAGAAAGGTATTTGATTTGGAATAACTGTTTGAGCCGATTGTGACGACTGTATTTTACAACATAAATTCAAAAACTTTCTTGGATATTGAGGCTCGCATGTCGGGCTATCTAAATGATCGTTTTTCATCTGCAATAACGAATTATCAAAGTCTAAGACTTGGATTTCAATTAAGTGTTCAGCAATAATCTGCATGGAAGTTTTTCCTTCTTCTTGCCAACCTAATTGGAACACTATCTTTTCTAAATTATAACGGTCAGAGGCCCAGGCAGTATCATATCCTGATTTTTTGAATGAAGATATCTCATGTTCATGAATTAAGAGTTCTTCTTCAAAATCATCTTGTAATCCTTCTACCCAATCTGGTGCAGGATTACAAATACCAATTCCTAATTTTTTAGAAATTATCGTTTCCGGTATCTTACCATACATATTCATCAGAACCAAATCAATCACCTCATGTAATTATTTTACCACAAAAGGAGAAAATATGAAGCTAATAATCACAGAAAAACCAAGTGTAGCAAAATCTATCGCGTCGGCCCTGGGTGCTAAATCCGGGGCCGATGGTTATTTTCAGGGGAACGCCCTGATCGTTTCCTGGTGTGTAGGGCACTTTGTTTCCCCCCTGG
>CABSEG010000136.1 GCA_902476645.1 uncultured Lachnospiraceae bacterium
CGATCAGGACGGAGTCGATCTCATCGATGATACAGTAGTGCAGATCTCTCTGTACCAGCTGTTCTTTATAGATAACCATGTTGTCACGCAGATAATCAAAGCCCAACTCATTATTGGTCACATAGGTGATATCACAGGCATAAGCCTTTCTTCTCTCGTCGTTGTCCATATCATTCAGGACACAACCTACCGTCAGGCCTAAGAACTCATGAACCTGTCCCATCCAGTTGGCATCACGGTGTGCCAGATAATCGTTGACCGTCACAATGTGAACTCCTTTTCCCTCCAGTGCATTTAGGTATGCGGGCAGAGTAGACACCAAGGTCTTTCCTTCACCGGTCTTCATCTCGGCAATACGCCCCTGATGCAGGATAATACCTCCGATCAGCTGCACACGGTAGTGTTCCATATTCAGCACACGCTTAGCTGCCTCTCTTACCACCGCAAATGCCTCCGGCAGTATGTCATCCAGCGTTGCCCCATCTGAAAGCCGCTCCTTAAATTCCTTTGTTTTATTTCTTAGTTCTTCGTCAGAAAGAGCCTGCATGGCAGGTCTGAGGTTCTCAATCTTATCCACGATGGGTTTAATGAGTTTTACCTCTCGCTCGCTATGGGTACCGAATACCTTTTGAATCAAGTTCATCTCAAATTTCTCCTATACATTATTCCGTAAAATCTTAAACACATTCTCTATTCTACCACTTTCGCAGAGGATAAACAATAAAATTTTTATGAATAAGATATGAACGCTCCGTCAGGGCAAAAACCAGCCCCCTTCCGGACTCCTCCCGGAAGGGGGCTGCGCTGTCAATTCCCGACGGATGTTTGAGCTTTTTTAAAATTCCGGCTCAATCAAACCGTATGTATTTCCCTTTCTCTTGTAAACCACGTTCACCTGTTCTGTCTCCGCGTTGTAGAACACAAAGAAGTTGTGTCCTAAAAGCTCCATCTGTACGCAGGCATCTTCCGGAAACATAGGTTTGATTCCAAAATGCTTAGTACGAATGATCTGAATATTTTCCTCATCCTCCGCTTCTTTCTCAATAAATTCTTTTTTCAGATTTCCTCCGTTCTGATGCCTCTCCACAATCTTATTTTTATACTTTCTCAGCTGTCTTTCAATGACTTCCTCCACCAGGTCAATGGATACATACATATCATTGCTGACCTGCTCGGAACGGATGATATTTCCCTTCACGGGAATGGTTACCTCGATTTTCTGTCTCTCTTTTTCAACGCTTAGGGTTACGATGATCTCTGTCTCAGGAGTAAAATATCTTTCCAGCTTTCCCAGTTTTTCTGTCACTGCATTTCGTAAGCCTTCTGTTATCTCAATATTCTTTCCACTAATCGTAAAACGCATGCTGTCCCACTCCTTCATAATTAAATTTATAGCACCTGTGTTTCTCCTTGGTGGACTATATGGACATTATACCATATTCCTTGCGATTTACAACAAAATTCCTTTCAATTTCGGATTTTTTAAGGTTCCTTTTTTATTTGTCACACATTTTTAACACTTCTTTGTAGGCAAGAGGTCCGCCGAACAGATCCAAGCCACTGCCTATGGTCACATCCAACCGGTCTTTTCCAGCCCTCCTCAACTGCTCCAGATCCTGATAGCTTCCGATACCGCCTGCATAGGTGATGGGTATTCCGTTCCATCCCCCCAGCATCGTCGCCAGTTGGGTCTCGATTCCGGAGGCCTTTCCCTCCACATCCACCGCATGAATCAAAAATTCATCGCAAGATTCCGCCAATACGTTCAATACGTGACAATCCAGAACCGTATCCGTAAATTTTTGCCAACGATCTGTGACAATCCAATAAGAATTATCCTTTTTGCGGCAGCTCAAATCCAGCACCAGATGTTCTTTTCCCACTGCTTTCTTAAGTCTCTCAAGATTTTGATAGTGGATACTCCCCCCCTGAAACACAAAGCTTGTAACAATCACGTGACTGGCTCCGGCTTTTAGGTATTCTCCGGCATTCTCATCGTTGATGCCGCCTCCGATCTGCATTCCTCCCGGATAAGCCCTTAAAGCCTCCAGCGCCTGAGCTTTTGTGGCAGGATAAAACTCCGACGCGGCGGGATTGAGCAATATAATATGTCCGCCCTTCAATCCGTCTTTTCTATAAAAATTTGCAAACCAGGCAGCGTCACGTTCTGAAACATAATTTTCCATTGCAAAATCCCCCTGATCCTGCAGGGATCCCCCCACGATCTGTTTCACCTTCCCGTTATGTATGTCAATACATGGTCGAAATCTCATGATTCCCTCCTTTTCCTTTTTCGCCATTATACCTTATTTTTCCGGTTTCAACAATCGAAAGCGGCTTCTCTTTCAATCATATGGAAAAAGCGGTTGTCCATCCAACCGCTCTTTTGTCATCTCTCTGTGGTTTTGGTCTCCCCGGTTCTGGTCTCTGTATTGGCTCCATTATCGGTGTCATTGGTATCGTCGGTTGTATTATCCGTTACCGAGTTCGTATTGCCATCGTTTCCTGTCAGGTCATCTCCGATATCCTCAGCGCCTTCCTTTAAATCTTCTCCAATATCCTCTACAACGCCGTCATCATCCTGACGATCTCCATTGGTATCCTGCTTGTCTGTGTTGGCGTTGGTCTCATTTTTATTCGTAGACTCTGTTCCTTGATTCTTTTCTGTCGTGCTCTCTGTTTTCTGTGTATTTTCTGTCGTTTGGTTATCCTTGTTTTTGTCGCCGCAAGCCGCGGCAGCCGTTACGCACAACCCCAGCAGGGCCGCCATGGTCCATCTTTTCCACTGTTTCATAATAAATCTCCTTTTCTGTTAAGAATTCAGATGCCGGCA
>CABSEG010000137.1 GCA_902476645.1 uncultured Lachnospiraceae bacterium
AACAGAATTCCGTCAAAATTGTCAGCAAACCAGTCGTTTGGATTGTCATAGCCCGCCACAGTCAGAGACAGATCCCCCAGAAAAGCCATCAGTTCTTTGCCTGTATCATTTTTCAGCGCATGATTGTAAAAGGCCACGGTTCCTGTTGTCTCCCGCTGGGCCTGGGAAGCGGAAAGCAGCCGGTCCGTCAGCTCTGCCGCCGTCAAACCCTCCGCCATCAGATCTCCGTTGAAAAACAGAAGATCACTTAAAATGACACCATTGTAGTCGATGCGATACCATTTGTCATAATAATTATAGGCATACAGGATTCTTTTCAGGCCAGTCTCCGAAAGAAGCCTCTCTTCTGCCAGGGCCTGAACTGCCGGATGCTCACTGTAAAAGGGATATTCCTCCTGGCTGGCAGCCAGCTTTTCCGCCAGACTTTTCAGCTTTTTTCTCACAGTCTCATTATAATAATCTGTGTACAGGCGGCTTTCCTCCTCGTCAGTAAGGACTGCCAGATCTGCCGTATAATCATAGCCTGACGCGATCTCCGCAGCCCGGCTGGCTGCCGCTCCATCGGCGGAAACCGCGTAGCGGCGGAACTGATACTCCAGCCCCGTCCCTTCTACTCCGTAAGAAGCTATCAGGTTTCCGGTAAGTTCCCGGTAAAATACAGGATATTCCCGCATCTTCTCATCCGCAAACACCAACCGGATTTTCTGAATCTGACCTGCCGTGTCTCTGCGTATTCCCGTCACCAGTTTTCCTTCTCCATCCAGAGGCAGAATATACTGAATCTCTTTTACGGCAAGAGCGTCTCCCTCCGAAAGAGCATTTCCGGAAGCTACCCACACACCGGTATCGGCAAATGGCATCAGCTTTGCCATATTGGCATATGCAGGCTCCCGATCCGGCCTGTAGTCCTCGTTTCGTCTTAAGCCTCTGTAATTCGGTATGGCAAGCTGATTCTCCTCCACCGGGGCGGCATGCAGATTCGGCTTTTTCCCATAAGAGAGAAACTCCAGATCCCAGACTGCGCTGTCAAATCCCAGCGTTTCTTCATAAAAATCTCCATTCCGCCGCCTTTCAGTTGGCGGCACAAATAGTAATGAAAGTTTCGACTTTCTCCACGTTTTGCCTTATACTAAAAGCGAGAAGCTATACTACAAAGCACGAGGGGAGGAGTCGTAAAAACTCTCTCGTTTTAGACAGCATAAAAATCAGTGTAAGTTCTACCTTCAAGCACAAATAAGTGGATCTCCAAAGACCGTACACTAAGAATTGTTTTAGCTCTTGTTAATTGTGTGGTGGAACAGTCAATGGCTTCTCTCCATTTTTCAGAAAGGAGCTTTGCCTGTGAAAGTTGTTTATCAAACCTGCTGTGGCGTTGATGTCCACAAATCGTTTCTCGTTGCCACCATCATTAAAACTACTTCCGGAGTTCAGCCTTCTTATCAGAAGAAACGCTTCTCCACCTTTAACAATTCCATTCTCGAGTTTAAAAAGTGGCTGCTGGATAATTCCTGTCGTGATGTCTGTATGGAATCTACCGGTAAATATTGGGTTCCTGTGTTCAACCTTTTGGAGGACGAAATCAACGTTACCATCGCCAACCCCAAATGGGTAAAGGCTGTTAAAGGGAACAAGGACGATACCAAGGATTCCAAATGGATTGGGGATCTGTTCAGACTGGGGCTTGTGCCGGGAAGCTATATACCGTGCAAACCAATCCGTATCCTCAGAGAGTTTACGCGATACCGGTATAAACTGACTTCCTGCAAAAGCAGTGAGAAAAATCGTTTTCAGAATGCGCTTACCATCTGCAATGTCGCATTAGATTCGGTTGTTTCCGATATTTTCGGGAAATCAGCCACCTCTGTGATAGATTACCTTCTCAAACAGTCCGACAATTCCATCAACCACGAAGAAATATCCTCCAGACTGCTTCGTTCGCTCAAGAAGAAGTCTGAGAGTGTCATTGAGTCTATCGAGGGTTATCAGATGACTGATGCCCAAAAATACCGCATGCGCCTTGTCCACGCACATATAGATTATATCACATCTATGATTTCAGATATAGACTCTATGATTGATTCGTTGGTGGAACCTTATGAAAATGCTGTCCAGTTACTTTGTACCATTCCCGGAATAGACCGCAGCAGTGCGATCACAATTATCTCTGAGATTGGTACGGATATGACACAGTTTTCCAATCCCAAACGTTTATGCTGCTGGGCTGGCCTGACTCCCGGTAATAATGAGTCAGCCGGTAAGAAGAAATCTGTTCGGATCACACGTGCCGGCGTCTACCTCAAACCTGCATTGGTACAAGCTGCCCATGCAGCCGTGAAATCCAACAAATCTCCTTACTACAAAGCCAAATATGAACGCATCATGAAACGCCGTGGTAAGAAGCGTGCCATCATTGCGGTCGCCCGGATGATCCTTACCGCTGTCTACCATATGCTGTCTACGGGAGAAGCCTGGAATCCAACCGACCTATACAAGATTGATATGCCTGAACCCCTGAAAAATAAGCAGAAGGAAAAGGCTGTCAAACAGGCTATGAAACTTTTAATTGCCGAGGGAATTATAAAAGAACCCTTGCTTGCTTCTTAGCATATCTCAACAAAATCAACCTTGTTTCAAATGGCTATTTTTCAATAGCTTGTTTCAGTGCGCCATTTTTCGGCTGGCCTCTACTTTCTTTCACACTATCCTCCGTTTCCGACAGCCAGCCCCACTATTCCGT
>CABSEG010000138.1 GCA_902476645.1 uncultured Lachnospiraceae bacterium
CGACGGCTCCGGCTGGGATAGCTGCCGCCATACTGGAACCGGTACGCGGGGCAAAACGTCCCCCGGACAAAGGACTTGTAACTTCCACTCCGGGAGCTGCCAAATCTGGTTTGATTTGACCAATGATAGTATAACCTCTGCTGGAGTTGATAAAAAGGCTGTCATCATAGGCATTGTAGGTGCTGAGCGTGACAGGCTCCGGGGAAGGCGCAGGGACAGTGAGTGTGGTGTCCGGATTGGGAGCCAGAAAATAGGTATCCGGCGAGATAAAACCGGTTATGGGAAGCCACATGTGAAAGTTCCCATTCAGATAAATCTGATTTTGAATGCGAACGGTCCAGATTCCCGGAGTAGGGGATAAAAAGCGCATTAAGATAAGCTCACTTCCGGATAAGGTTTCCACAATGGTATAGCTGACATCAATCTGGGTGGACTCTAAGACAAAGCGCACCCGTTCCTGTTGATTTAGACGGGCGGGAATCAGCGGAACCGATTCCCCCAGAGGGGAAAGAAAGGAGACTGCGTACAGCTCCGGCGGCCGGGCCCACAGTTCCAGGGTAAATCCCTGATCCTTTTCGTCCACCAGTATCTCCACGGTCGCAATATCCCCCTGAGCCTGGACGTTTCCATAATAGTGGTGTGCTTTCCCAGCCTCATTGCCTGCGGCGATCACGCAGTAGACACCGGAGAGTCTGGAATAGTAGGTAAGGACGCTGGATAAAGGTGAGTCACCGGAGTGAGGCCCCAGATTTGTTCCCATACCGATGCAAAGCACCAGCTCTTTTCCAAGGTCTTTAGCCAAAGAATAAAGATAACGAACTCCCAGCATCATATCATCTTCCTGATAAGCAATTGCATCCTGCTGAATCAAAAAAAACTCTTTTAAATATTCTTTGGCAGGCTTTAATTTGACGACAGCAATGGGACTGGAGGGGGAGGCTCCTGTAAAATCATTTTGCGGATCAGGACTTCCGGCTGCCACTCCGGCTACAGCAGTTCCGTGGCCAATTTCGTCGGTGACAGGGATAAACTCAAGAGGATTTTCGGATGTGAGAGCTTCGTTGATCTGCGCATTGGTGTAACCAGTTCCATATAAAAGTCCATAGGGAGCCGGCCCTGTATTCACGGTTTGATCCCAAATTCCCATAATTCTGGAGGTCCCGTCCGTATTTTTAAAGACATCCAGCGTATAGTCGATCCCCGTATCGATAAAGCCTAACATTACATTACTGGCATCCAGATTGAGGACAGTCTGAGAACGAAGGCGTAGAATCCCGGATTTTTCCAGGCTGGTGGTATCCAGAGGGGTAAGTAACTTTGGAATGTTATAGTAACCCAGGGCGTTTAAAGGATTCTGGGGAAGCTGCTCCCTGGGTACATAGATCACGGCGAAATTGCTTCCCACGATCTGAACCCCAAAAGAAGCATAGCGTGCCAGTAACTCTTCGTCCGGCTCGTTGTAATAGATAATCAAATCCGCGTAGTCATTCGAGAGAATCGGTTCTTTCGATGTGTCATCTGCCATAAGCACCTCGAAGACTTTTATTATCAGAATATGCAGGCCTTTCGTTTGTGGCATAGGGGAACGGAGTATACGATGGATTCATATACATAAATAACCACATTTCGAGAGGCGCTAAAGCCATGGACAGGGTAAAAGAATTAGTGCATGCAGGCGAAGCCTACCGTCGTGGGATTTATGGAGACGGAATCGGCGTGGCTGTGTTGGATACCGGAATTTATGCCGCCCATCCGGATTTTGATCATCGGGTGGCAGCTTTTTGTGATATGCTTCACGGAAGAAAAACCCCCTATGATGACTGTTCTCATGGAACCCATGTATCTTCGATTATAGGAGGCAGCGGCAGAATGTCGCATGGCCGCTATATGGGGATTGCTCCCAGATGTCGTCTGATACATGTAAAGGTACTCAACGAGAAAGGAAACGGAAGTAAAGAGGATGTGATAGGAGGACTCGCCTGGGTACTGAAAAATAGGGAACGCTTCGGGATTCGTATTGTCAATATTTCTGTAGGAACAGTGCGGGAGAGCAAACAGAGAGACATTCAACTGGTAGAGGCAGTGGAAAAAGTCTGGGATGCGGGACTGGTCGTTGTGGTTGCCGCGGGAAATATGGGGCCACAGCCTATGAGTATCACGGTGCCGGGAAACAGCAGAAAAGTCATCACCGTGGGCTCTTATGACAGATTCGGAGCATATACCGAAAACCGTAGGGGAGATACCAGTTATTCCGGAAACGGCCCCACATCGGAGTGTATCTGCAAACCGGACATTGTAGCTCCTGGTTCTAAGATTATGGCTTGCAGCAGTATGGCAGGACAGAAGGGGGGCAAGTTTTACTGCATGAAAAGCGGGACTTCTATGGCAACTCCGGTGGTTTCGGGAGCCATTGCCCTTTTGCTTTCCATAGAGCCGCGCCTGTCCAATGCGGAGATTAAGATTCGGTTGTGGGAATCCTGCGAGGATCTTCAATTGCCCAGAAACAGACAGGGGTGGGGGAGACTGGACATTGGCAGACTTCTGTTCGGGGATCGCAAGAAAAAATATTTCTTGACATAGATTGTATAATTGTATACAATTATACAAAAATGTTTGAGGAGTGATTTGAATGGAAAACCGCCGAGTAATGATGGATCCGCACACAAATCTGTTACAGCTGGAAGAGCA
>CABSEG010000139.1 GCA_902476645.1 uncultured Lachnospiraceae bacterium
ACTTCTTTGGGGGGGAACCTCTGATGAACTGGCAGGTGGTAAAAGACCTGGTGGCATACGGAAGAGAACAGGAAAAGCTTCATGACAAGCATTTTCGGTTTACACTTACAACCAACGGAGTTTTGTTAAACGATGAGATCATGGATTTTGCCAACCGTGAGATGGACAACGTGGTTCTTAGCATAGATGGCCGGAAGGAAGTCCATGATTATATGCGCCCGTTTCCGAAAGGAAAAGGGAGTTATGATTTGATTGTACCGAAATTTCAAAAATTTGCAGACAGCCGCAGGCAGCAGAAGTATTATGTGCGGGGAACTTTTACCAGAAATAATCTGGACTTCTCCAAGGATGTGCTCCACCTGGCAGATCTGGGATTTCAGCAGATTTCTGTGGAACCGGTGGTGGCATTGCCGGAGGAACCGTATGCCATTCGTCAGGAGGATATTCCAAAAATCTGCGAAGAGTACGATAAGCTGTCAGCAGAAATGATCCGCCGGGAGCGGGAGGGAAGAGGATTCCAGTTCTTTCATTTTATGATTGATCTGACTGGAGGACCGTGTGTTTATAAGCGGCTTTCCGGGTGTGGATCCGGTACGGAGTATTTGGCAGTCACCCCATGGGGGGATCTTTATCCCTGCCACCAGTTTGTCGGGGAAGAAGCGTTTCTGATGGGAAATGTGGAAGAGGGAATCAAACGGAATGATATCCAGGAGACCTTCAAAGGCTGCAATGTTTATGCGAAGGAGAAGTGCCAAAAATGCTTCGCAAAGTTTTACTGTAGTGGAGGATGTGCGGCCAACGCCTACAAATTCCACGGTTCCATTAATGATGCATACGATATCGGCTGTGAGCTGCAGCGAAAGCGGGTAGAGTGTGCAATTATGATAAAGGCCGCTTTGGCAGACTATAACGAAAAGGAGAAACAGCAATGAAGAAAAACAGAGCGATTGCGGTGATTGTGGTCCTGGCCGTATTTCTTGGCCTTTTGACATTTACCGCAGCAGTTGGATTTGGGCCTACCGGAACCGGATCCGCCAAAAATATTACCCTGGGTCTGGACCTGGCAGGAGGA
Organism: uncultured Lachnospiraceae bacterium; assembly: GCA_902476645.1. Lineage (GTDB taxonomy): Bacteria > Bacillota > Clostridia > Lachnospirales > Lachnospiraceae > CABSEG01. The sequence goes on from CABSEG010000139.1 coordinate 1,073, forward strand.
GTGAGCATTACATATCAGGCAGTGGGCGATGAGGCGCCATCTTCTGAAGATATGGCCGACACGGTCTATAAGCTTCAGCAGCGTGTAGACCAGTACAGCACTGAGGCACAGGCTTACCAGGAAGGAAATGACCGTATCAGCATTGAAATTCCGGGTGTCACTGATGCGAATGAGATTTTGGAGGATTTAGGTTCTCCGGGAGCGTTGTATTTTATCGCAGAGACAGATAGCGAAGGAAACAGCAATTATTCTTTTGATGGTACCACTTACGTGCTGGATAAGACCCTGGATGAGATCGAGGCAAACGGCGATATCATTATGACAGGAACCGACGTGGCATCGGCGGAATCCGCAATCACACAGGATCAGAACACAAAGCAGAGACAGTATGTGGTAAATATGACGATGACGGACGCCGGGGCCCAGAAGTTTGCGGATGCGACCCAGAAGGCATATGAGAATAACGAAACCATCGGAATTTACTATGATGGAGAGTTTATCAGCGTCCCCAGCGTAACCAATGGAGCGATCACCGGAGGACGTTGTGAAATCAGCGGTATGGAATCTAAGGAAGAGGCAGACAACCTGGCATCCTTTATCCGCATTGGTGGTCTGAATGTGGAACTGGAAGAACTGCGTTCCAACGTGGTGGGCGCTCAGCTGGGTGAAGAAGCGCTTTCTACCAGCCTGCAGGCCGGAGCCATTGGTTTGGCCATTGTAATCCTCTTTATGATTGCGGTTTATCTGATTCCAGGTGTCATTGCAGGTATTTCCCTGCTGATTTATACGGCGTTGATGTTGGTAACGCTGAATGCCTTTGATATTACCCTTACCCTTCCTGGTATTGCAGGTATTATCCTTTCCATTGGTATGGCTGTGGATGCCAACGTTATTATTTATGCCCGTATACGAGAAGAGATTGCGGCTGACAGGGGAGTTGCGGCGTCCATTGATATTGGATTTAAGAAGGCGCTTTCCGCTATCGTGGACGGCAATGTGACGACACTGATTGCAGCCTTTGTACTGGGACTGATGGGCACTGGAAGTGTGAAAGGTTTTGCCCAGACACTGGCGATGGGTATTATCCTGTCCATGTTTACCGCATTGGTGATCAGCAGACTTTTAACAAAAGCATTCTATGCTCTTGGCGTCAAGAATGAAAAATTCTATGGAAGGCAAAGGGAAAGAAGAACCATTAATTTCCTTGGAAAGCGTAAAATCTTCTTTGCAATTTCCATCATCCTGATTTTAGTTGGCCCTGTTACCATGCTGATTTACAGCAATACGGAAGGTAAGGCTTTAAATTATAGTCTGGAGTTTATGGGCGGTACTTCAACCAATGTGACCTTTAACGAAGATCTGACGATTGAGCAGATTGACGCAGAGGTGAAGCCGGTGGTTCAGGAGGTAACCGGAGACGCTAATATCCAGACGCAAAAGGTTGCGGGCAGCAATCAGGTGATTATCAAAACAAGAGAGCTTTCTCTGGATGAAAGACAGGAGTTAAGCGATAAATTGAAAGAAGCCTTTGACGTGGATACCTCTCTGATTACGGCAGAGAG
>CABSEG010000140.1 GCA_902476645.1 uncultured Lachnospiraceae bacterium
GCCAGCGTTTCGGAGAAATGGAGGTGTGGGCGCTGGAGGCTTACGGCGCTTCTTACACTCTGCAAGAGATCCTGACGGTGAAATCGGATGACGTGATCGGACGTGTGAAAACCTATGAGGCGATCATTAAAGGGGAAAATATTCCGGAGCCGGGTATTCCGGAATCCTTCAAGGTATTGTTAAAAGAACTGCAGTCGTTAGGCCTGGATGTGAAGGTACTGAAAGATGATCACACAGAGGTTGAGATTATGGAAACTGTGGATTACGGCGAAACAGATCTGCATTCCGTCATCGAGGGAGACAGGAAGTACAGGGATGATGAGCCTCTGGAAGACTATGGCTTTAGCAAACAGGAGTTTGAGGGAGAAGAGCTGGTCGATATTGAGGAAGATGCGGATGCATTCGTAGAGCTTGAAGAGACTCTTGACGAAGAGTAAGAAGGGAGAACCATCAATGGCAGAAACAACAAATAATGAAGTTTATCAGCCAATGACATTTGACGCGATCAAAATTGGTTTGGCATCTCCGGAAAAGATTAGAGAGTGGTCCAGAGGAGAGGTGAAAAAACCGGAAACTATCAACTACAGAACCTTAAAGCCGGAGAAGGACGGCCTGTTCTGTGAGCGCATTTTCGGACCCAGTAAAGACTGGGAATGTCACTGCGGAAAGTATAAAAAGATCCGTTATAAAGGTGTTGTCTGCGACCGATGCGGCGTGGAAGTGACCAAGGCCAGCGTCCGCAGAGAGCGGATGGGACATATTGAGTTGGCAGCGCCGGTATCTCATATCTGGTATTTTAAGGGAATTCCCTCCAGAATGGGCCTGATGCTGGACTTATCTCCCAGAACTCTGGAAAAGGTGCTTTATTTTGCCAACTATATCGTCCTGGATAAGGGCGAGACGGATTTGCAGTACAAGCAGGTGCTGACAGAGCGGGAATTTCAGGAAGCAAGAGAAAAGTGGGGAATGACCTTCCGGGTAGGCATGGGTGCGGAGTCCATCAAGGAACTGCTGGAAGCCATCGACATGGAGAAAGAGGCTGAGACCTTAAAGAAGGCGCTTAAGGAGTCCACAGGCCAGAAGAGGGCCAGAATTATCAAGCGTCTGGAAGTAGTGGAGGCATTTCGGGAGTCCGGAAATCGTCCTGAATGGATGATTATGACCGTAATTCCGGTGATTCCGCCAGATCTGCGTCCTATGGTACAGCTGGACGGAGGACGTTTTGCAACCTCGGACTTAAATGATTTATACAGAAGGATTATCAATAGAAATAACCGTTTAAAGAGATTGCTGGAGCTGGGCGCTCCGGACATCATTGTGCGAAATGAAAAGAGAATGCTGCAGGAGGCAGTGGATGCCCTGATTGACAACGGCCGGCGTGGACGTCCCGTAACAGGCCCCGGAAACAGAGCCTTAAAGTCTCTGTCTGATATGCTGAAGGGTAAATCCGGACGTTTCCGTCAGAATTTGCTTGGAAAGCGTGTGGACTATTCCGGACGTTCTGTTATCGTGGTGGGACCCGAACTTAAGATTTATCAGTGTGGTCTGCCTAAAGAGATGGCCATTGAGCTTTTTAAGCCTTTTGTGATGAAGGAGCTGGTTGCCAACGGAACCTCTCACAACATCAAGAACGCCAAGAAGATGGTAGAGCGCTTGCAGCCGGAGGTCTGGGACGTGCTGGAAGACGTAATCAAGGAGCATCCGGTGATGTTAAACCGTGCCCCTACCCTGCACAGACTTGGCATCCAGGCCTTTGAGCCGATTCTGGTGGAAGGTAAGGCAATTAAGCTGCATCCTCTGGTGTGTACGGCCTTTAACGCAGACTTTGACGGCGACCAGATGGCCGTGCATCTGCCGCTGTCTGTGGAAGCCCAGGCAGAATGCCGCTTCCTGCTGCTGTCCCCCAACAACCTGTTAAAGCCCTCTGACGGAGGCCCTGTGGCAGTTCCTTCCCAGGATATGGTGCTGGGAATCTATTACCTGACCCAGGAAAGACCGGGTGCCTTGGGTGAGGGCAAGATATTTAAGAGTGTCAACGAGGCGATACTCGCCTATGAGAATAAAGTAGTTACCCTGCAGACCAAGGTTCTGGTGCGTATGAGCAAACAGATGCCGGATGGCAGTGTGGCTCAGGGCAACGTGGAATCCACGGTGGGACGCTTTATCTTCAATGAGATTTTACCTCAGGATCTGGGTTTTGTAGACCGGAGCAAGCCGGAGAATGCACTGAAGCTGGAAGTTGACTTCCATGTGGGCAAAAAGGGCTTAAAACAGATTTTGGAGAAGGTCATCAATACCCATGGGGCCACCAAGACCGCCGAAGTATTGGATGATATCAAGGCGATGGGATATAAGTATTCCACCAGGGCCGCCATGACCGTGTCCATTTCTGATATGACGGTACCCCCGGAAAAGCCGGAGCTGATTGCCAAGGCTCAGGATACGGTGGATCGAATTACCAGAAACTACAAAAGAGGTCTCATTACGGAGGAAGAACGCTATAAAGAGGTGGTGGAGACTTGGAAAAACACAGATGATGTGCTGACAAAGGCTCTGCTGGATGGATTGGATAAGTATAACAACATCTTTATGATGGCAGACTCCGGAGCCCGTGGTTCTGATAAGCAGATC
>CABSEG010000141.1 GCA_902476645.1 uncultured Lachnospiraceae bacterium
GTGCGCGCCAGGCGCACCACCTAAATAAGCCGGCCACGATTTCATTCCTGGCCGGCTCTGACTTAAAATTTATCAATCTTTTCAGATATGTACCGCAGCATCAATACGCTGTCCTTGGTGTCTACCTTTCCATCCCCATTGACATCTCCACGCGCTAACTGACTCTCATCCAGATCTCTGCTTTCTACCTGATAGCCCAGAATAAGCATAAAATCAGAAGTATCCACCCTTCCATTCCCGTCTACATCGCCTTTTAGACGAACCTCCATCAATTCCTCTGTCAGGTTCTGAACTGCTTCTTCTACTTCCTTTTGTCCTGCGTCGGCATTTTCGTAGACCTCTTTTGCCATCTCCAGGACTTCCTTCAGACTCTCCAGGCTGGACTCCACATAAGAAGATGTATCTGCCAGAATCTCCTCCGCTTTTTGAATGACGGAAGCCAGAGATTCTTTGTTTCCTTTCATCTCCAGATCCCGAATCGCCTGGGAGAGATTTTCATAGGCGATCTTTATGGCATCTTCCTCCCTGTTGGGATCCTCCAGCGTGTCCCATGCTGCCGAGACGGCCTCCTCCAGGTTTGCCCAACTCTTGGAAGTATACTTAGCCTCATCCAAACTCTCCACTGCTTCCAGCAGACGCTTCAGGGACAGCAACTCCTGATTTGGCCCCACAGACACAATTGCATCAATCAGGTCGCTGGTCATCTGATTTACTTCCTCTTGTGACACTGCCAGATCTCCCAGTATGACTTTTGCTTTTTCTACCAGATCTTTTAAAATCTCCAGACTCCCCGGCTCATAATCGGACTCGTTGGCAAGGATTTCGTCTGCTGCGTCTACAGCTGCCTGCAAATGCTGTTTTTGTACTCCGTACTCCAAACCGCCAAAGGCTATTACCAGATTTGCTATGGCCTCGTCCATCTGACTTTGCTTCACATTCTCGTCCTCTGACAAGGCGATGGCCTCGTTCAATGCCTTCTCCAAAACTGCCCAGCTTTCCATGGTGTACTCATCTTTGTTGAGATTCTGTACAAACACAATCCACAAGTCCAACTCTGCCGACAGATCCAACTGGCCTTTGGAGACCCGCTCCACCTGTTCTTCCAATTCTGCTGTCTGATTTTGCTTCCATTTCTGGGCAGCCTCTACAGGCTGCATGGAACCCACAGTTGTAAAGGTCAAAGCAAACCCTGTTATACCGCTAACAATTTGTTTCCCATACCAAAACCTTTTTCCCATTTTGATTCCCCCATTTTTCATTGGTCAATTTTGATAGGTAACATTTATTTTTATTATAGCGCCTTTACACAGCTTTTTCAATCGTTACTTTTCCAGACTTTCTTTCAAAAGGGGAATCTTTTAACACTCTCTTTTTATTCCTCGTCCAACAACGCATGGTAACCGTGCTCGTTAGTACGAATCTTTATCACATCCTCTACGTCGTATACAAAAATCTTTCCATCTCCCAGCTTTCCGGTACAAAGTACTTTCTGTATCGTATCCACCACCGTTTTTGTGGGAATTTTGCAGACTACCACATCAATTTTCACTTTAGGCAATAGTTTTGTTTCCATAGGAGCACCTCTGAAATAGGTAGTATGTCCTTTCTGCATACCGTATCCAAATACATTGGTAATGGTAAGACCAGTTACGCCAAGTTTTTCCAGTGTGTTCTCCAGCTGAGCAAATCTGGATTGATTGGTAATAATGGTAATTCGAGTCATCTTATCCCCTGTGCGTTCCCGATGAATCACCGGCACAGATTCATCTATTGGGACCTCCTCTTTTTCTGTTACCGGTACAGGAATTTCAAAAATCGTATTCTCATCAGACAATTCTGTTCCATCCGTTGCCGGGGCAAAATCAGGATAGGCAATATTTCCATGCTCTCCGATATCCAATCCCTGAAGCTCTTCTGCCCTCGTAACCCGGATCCCAATGGTCTTTTTAAGCGCGAGCCATACAAGGGCTGTGGCAATAAAGCTGAAAGCACCCACAGCCAGAACCCCCAGAAGCTGGATACCCAGAAGCTCAAATCCGCCTCCAAAGAACAAACCGTTTCTGGTAGAAAGTGTAGTCACTCCTTCCTGAGCAAATAAACCGATACAAATCGTTCCAAAGACACCGCAACACAGATGAACAGAGGTTGCGCCTACTGGATCGTCGATTCTTGCCTTATCAAAAAGTACCACTGCGAAGACAACGATCACCCCGGCGATTGCGCCAATGATCAAAGAACTTTCCACGCTTACATAGGCGCATCCGCCTGTGATACCTACCAGACCGGCCAAACATCCATTGATGGTCATGCCCAAATCCGGTTTTCCCAGGAAAATCCAGGAAGTAATGGTAGAAGTTAATACAGCTGCAATGGCAGATGTATTCGTAGTTATCAGGATATATACCACATCGGAAGGATTTTGGAAACTCATGGTAGAGCCCGGATTAAATCCGAACCAGCCAAGCCAAAGGACAAATAAACCAATCACCGCCAAAGACATATTGTGTCCTGGAATGGCTTTTGCCTTTCCATCTTTTCCGTACTTTCCAATGCGGGGGCCAAGAATCATGGCT
>CABSEG010000142.1 GCA_902476645.1 uncultured Lachnospiraceae bacterium
GATTGGTAATTCCAATGGCAAACGAAGTGAGAAAAAGTTTTGCCCCGCCCAGTGTTTCCTCATCAGGGGGAAGTTCACCTTGGGGATGAATCAGTGATTTAAGGCCCATCACCAAAATCAATATCCCACCCAAAGCTGTGATAATTCCTTGAAAGCGGAGCAGAAAATCCGAGATAAGTGTCAGCCCAAAGGCCCCAACACAGGCATAGAAACAATCTGCCACGGAGGAACCGAGTCCTGTCAAAAGACCAGCTTTAGCGCCTAAGCTCCAAGTTCTTTGTACAGTCAGCGCACCAATCGCTCCAACTGGAAGTCCAAATAAAATGCCAATCAAAATTCCCCGCAGCAAATATTCCATACCACACCTCCCTATATTGTCAAGTGATTCTCCCTTTAAAATAAAGGTTTTTCAAGTTACTATCTCAGATAAATGAGCCAAGGAAAGGGGCATTTCTCTGTATCTGGTACGAAAATAGCTGGTTTTGGGTACACGAAGTAAAACGTCTTTGTATTTCGTTTTACATGGCCTTGTGTATACCCATCCATCTATGGCAGCGTACCTCCCGTGTCTACCAGGATCTCCCGCGTCTCCGCCGGGTCCTCACTTCCTTCGTCCCGCCTGCCCATATCCAGGGTGTCAGCTTAGCTCCTTTGCAGGGTCTTGCCCTATGGTGATGATTTCTGCCGACTACTGGCTCATTCTTTGTGTTTTATTTACTGACTTCCGGCACTCTTCCTCATTCCGGCACCTTGCGGCGGACGTTTCCCCGTAAATGATTCCCCGTACCTTTCAGCTGTCCTGTCACAGCTGAATTCAACCCACAGCACTGCATGGACTCAATTCAACTGTGACAAGCATTGATCAACGGTTACTGGTCTGTTCTCTTATGCTGCCTGTATCTGTGGCCTGCGGATATCCCCCATCATTTTCTCCGGGTCATAATCCACCCCTTTGGTCAGTATCACATAAAAGATCCTGATCACTTTGCACGCGACGGCCACCACGGACTGCATCTTCTTCAAAGGATTCTCTTTGCGTGTCCGGTAATACTCATGGATCTCTTTGAACTCCGCATTCTTCCCGATCAGCGACAGCGCCGCCTCATACAGCACATATCTCAGACGTTTCCTGCCCCTGTAACTGATCCGGCTTTCCCCTTTGTGCTTTCCCGATTCATTTGCCACAATCGCATACCCTGCCAGCTTCTGCAGCTGTTTCGGATCTTCGAAACGTCTGATATCTCCGGCTTCTGCAATAAATCCGCTGACGGTTAGCAATCCGACTCCCTTGATTGCCATCAGTTTATCGATGTAAGGGATCTCTTTTAGCTTTTCTTCTATCATTCCAAGCAGTTCTTCCACTCTTGACGCATATACATCCATGTCATTCAGCAGGTTCCTGAGTTCTATCCTTGCCGCTTCCGGCGCTTCCTTACTCCCGATGCTATGCTCCGCAGCCGATACCAGGGTCTTTGCCCTCTTCATTCCGGCGCCCCTCAGCTTTGCGCCCCTCCAGATCCGGTTTACACCTTCCACACCCAGTTTCCGGATATCCTCCGGCAGCGGCGCTGCCTGCAGCACGATCTTTCCGCTGACCGCCTTGAAATCCCTGTAAACGTCTTTATACTCCGGGAAATAGATGGAAAACCATCTGGCGATCCGGTTTTTGGCTCTGGTAAGCTCTTCCTGTGCCTGGAACCGCATGTTTGACAAACTCCTGATCTCTGCATAAACGCCGGTCGGTATATATGGATAAGAAAAACGTCCTTCATTCACAAGACTGGCGATCGTCTTTGGATCTTTACGGTCATTCTTATTGGGATTATTGTCGTCCAGTTCTTTCGACTTTTTTACGTGATGGGGATTTACATGCACCGGCCTCATCCCATTGTCCTGCAGGAATTTTCCCAGGGCGAACCAGTAATGACCGGTTGGCTCCATACCAGGAATCACAACGGATTTGCCATTTTTCTCTAAAAGATCCTCCACCCAGGCTTTGAATGACAAAAAACCTGCTTCGTTATTGCTAAATTCAAAAGGCTTTTTGGTGAATTCATAATTCCTCCAGTCGAAAGCACGGGCAAAATAAGTTTCACTTCCAACATCAATACCAACAATTAAAGTTTTTTCAGTAATGGATGCAATTTTTGCGTTTTGTGTGTTATACTTCATTTCGGATACCTCTCTGTTTAATAAGATTTTTACTAACCGGCAAAGTCAGCAAATCTTATTTTACTCTGAGGTATCTTTTTTTCTCAACCACCTTTCATGAAATTCCCTATATTTGAATTATACAAGAAGCTCC
>CABSEG010000143.1 GCA_902476645.1 uncultured Lachnospiraceae bacterium
ACGAGGTATCGAGGTCGAATAAAGTCATCTGATACCCCTCGTCTTTCATCCTCTGCTCTCATCTCCTTTACTATGCGTACCTGGTCCATAAACAGACCGGAGCGCTCCCCTGCCAATCCTTTCCGTAATCCGGCTACTGACAAATCCTGACAGGGGCTGCCTCCGCAGATTACATCCACAGGCGGCAATTTTGCTCCATCCAGTTTTGTAATGTCCCCTACATGGATCATATCTGGAAACCGGAGTTTGGTTACCCTCATGGGAAACGGTTCTATCTCACTGGCCCATACCGGTACACCTCCACAGTGAACTGCCGCCAAAGGGAATCCTCCAATCCCGTCAAACAGACTCCCCAGTGTCATCATCCGCCCATCTCCATTCCCTTTTGTATCGGTACTTCACATAGTTCCCATCCAATCTCCTGTTCGCTGACCCGTCTAAGCGGAATCTGAAGCTGCCTTGCTGCACGGATTTCCTGCTCCATTCCTGAAGACAGTTCACTTCCACACACCCAGACTTCCTCACACACCTTCAAAATCCGAAGCCCCATATCTGTTCCCAGCTTCCTCTCTTCTGGGACTCCATCATCCAGCATCTGCGGATATAACAGATGGGAGGCAATTGGCGTAACCCCCTGGTTCATGGCATAACGACAGGCTGCCTTTGCAAATGCTACATTCCGCTCAACATCTCCAGAATACGGAGATGCAATATACACCAGTTTGTTGTGTTCCATCCTTCACCGTCCTCTCTACTTAGAAACCACTTGCACAACCGTCCTTGTTAGGTTCATAGCTCCCTGCGCTGCATAGACTGCTCCCATCACATTTGCTTTGGTTCCCGTTTCCAACCCAAACTGCCCCGCAATCCGAGGAATCTCACCTGCCGATAACATAAGTCCCAGACCAAGCAGTGCCTGATCCTTAACGACCATCAGACCTGCGATCAGGACCGTCGCCTGTAAAAATGCGGTCAGGCACAGACCGATTACCTGCTTGCACCAGCCAACAAATCCATCAATATATCCCCTTGGCACACTGAATAAATAAAGGCTCCCTACTGCAATCTGGATCAGCAGGATCCCGCCCCGTTTTAAGTTCGCAAAGAACACTTTGATTACCGCATAACCCATGAGGATCAGGAGAAAAATCATAAAAATCGGGCTGCTGATACTTCCGATTCCACCAAAAACTCCAGATGTGGCAGCTTCTTGCCAGGTAGCAGCATCCTGAAGAGACTGCACAATCCCTGCCGCAACTGTCCCAATATCTTCTCCCAATCCTGTAATACCGGCTGTAAAACTCCCCTGAAGTGAAATACTGAGCTTATAAAGTTCCACTGGAACAGTCGTAAAAAGGCTGGCTGCCAGGAATCCTTTGATTACATTCAGGGCAGTATCGCGTATGCTTCCCCTGCCATTCTGATATTCAATTCCGCATTCAAAGGCTGCCACTACGATTCCCGTCACATAAAGTGCCCATGCCAGATAATAAAAAAGAAGCACAACAGACTGTACCCAGCTCATTTCAAACAGTTCAGCCCCCATGCTTCCCATCTGCATGAAAAAATCCCCCAGAAATCCAACAATCTGACCATACAGCCAGTCAATGATCTGTCCCAGAACCGTGTCTGCAACAAAATCCCAGATAAACAAGTTTTAACCACCTCCCCTTAACACATCTTCTGTCCCATTTGCATAGTTTCCTCCGGTTCCTGAAACACTTGCAGATAGGTTTTTATCGCTTCGCTGAGTACTTTATAATCCTCTTTTCCGGGCTGATATACATACCAGCCGATCTCCTTTCCATAAGACCAGATGTGGGGATTTACCCCGTCGCGAAAATTGGGATTAGTCGTTTTTTTCAGCCCCCACACATCTCCAAATTTCACAACCATGCTGTCGATCATTCCTTCATTCCGATTCAAAAGGGTCACTTTCAATCGGTCATAATGATCCGCAACCATGCCTGTCTGAAAGTTGATTTTGACACGGATCTGATCCGTCAGCCTTCCATAACAACAATTCCCGACAAACCTTGGTTCTGAAAAGTTCGCTCCCGTTCCAAATAATTTTTTAAGTTCTCTCTCAAAAAACGTCATGCTTTCCTCCTCCGACCTATGTGGGTTCTCACGTTCTTCCCCTTCTTTCTTTCCTGCCATTTTTCCTGGTTCCACCTTCTGGCAAACGCTTCCTGTCCATAATGCAACTGTTTCTCCCTCTCTTGTAAGCAGTTCATC
>CABSEG010000144.1 GCA_902476645.1 uncultured Lachnospiraceae bacterium
CCTGCCAGTGCTTCCAATCCCGTTCCTGAAACCAACCGCCCCACAAAACTCCCGACTTCTCCTGCTCTTTTGCACATTTACGGCTGTAAAAAAGAGTTTCCGACAGATATTCCCTTACCCACTGAAGGGATTCTTTTGATGCTGTAAAAGAAGACAGGGAGGAAAACTTTTTATCCCCCCTGATTCCATCCAGTGCAGAAAAATCCTTCTCCTGGAATTTTACAATTAGTTCTGCCACTGCCATTGGGCTTGTATGAGACACCCCTTCTGACACTTCCGGAGGGGCATTCCAAGAATCTGCCCTCAACCAGTCAATCATCTGCTGAAGCTTCACATCTCCTTGTTCCGGAAGATGGTTCCGTATAAGACCAATGGCATCCAGCCCAGTATCAGACTCAAACGCAGTAATTCCCCAACATCCCATGACATCCCTCCTAAATTCCGAGAATCTGCCAGATATAAAGCGGTGCAGTTAGGGTAAATACCAGACAGGCAAACAGAATTGCAGGTGCTGCCCATTCAAACTGTCCGTGCTTCCGATAATCAAAGTATGCCGTTCCCAGTTTTCCAAAAAAGAACACGGCAAGGATCAGATCTATAGCGGGAAATACAACATGATCGACAACTGTTTTAATCTGTTGGGATGCCGTCTGCCAAGTTCCCTCAATCGCACCGGCTACATCGCCCGATGCATATACCGGAACGCAGAACAAAACTACCAGTACGAATACCATGCACATAACTGCTGAAATTTTCTTTGTTCTCATTTATTTTTCCTTTCTACTAAGATTGTGTGAGTTTCAGCCCCATTCTTTGCTGTCTTTCAAGAAGAGGAGCCAATTCGATAATATCCGGATGTTCCTGAAACTTTAGATCTCCCCGAAAGCCAACTTTTAAACTGCTAAACCGCTTTGCCTCCTCCTGCAAAGAAGTAGGTGCATCTAGTGGAAGTTCCTGATTCCACCGAACCCATTCCCCATTTTGAAAACGTGGCTGCAATCTCAAAATCACATAGGATTCCGGAACAAATACAGGATAATACCTTAATACTCCTCCAACTCCATAGTAAGGCTTCCCTTCCATCATCACTGTCTTTTGCATTAATTCCAGTGTATCCTCTAAAGATGTACAAAACCAGCACTCCTTATCACCCATCCTTCGTATCCTGCCATCCCGCAGAATATCTTCCAAATGGTCACGGGTTGTGTAATGATACAAAAATCCCTTTGGTTTCTCCGTCTGTTGATATGACATACTTCCTCCTACTCTGGTTTCTGTGGTGCGATATGCCAGTCACTCCACAAGTTCCCATCAATGGTAATAGAATCATTCAGATTCATGGAGAGCATTCCAGCCGGTGTCCAGCAATCCAGCAGCCAAGTATATGGCGTATAACTTCCGTCCGGATACCAAATTGGTGTAAAATGCGTTCTCCTCTCATAGGTACTGTAACCATTTTTCTTAAACTCATGGGTCATATCATAGCCGACATTCATCCGCTCCAAAAGCCTCCAAAACCTCTCATACTGAAATTCCGGAAAATAAGTCACCGCATTCTGCGCAGATGTCACTGCAGAACTCTGATTGGTGCTGACATGAGTTGTTACCTTTTCCTGGAATCCATAACCGGATTTCATCGTCCTTCCCGTAGCAGTAGGGGACTTTTCATCGGTTGTAATTCTCATATCTGCAGTCAGGCTTGCGGAATATCGGTCCAGATCAAACTCCCACCAGCCATGGTCACACCAGTACCCGTCATCATCCTCATCCCCGCTGTGCCATACCCAGTATTCCCTCCACCATGGTCTCCACACACCCCAGGATGCAGAGGTTACTTCTGCATTGGAAGGAACCGAAGGTCTTGTAAACTCGTCATTCCGGTCATCCGCATTGGGATCTGGCGGTGGATTTTCATCCAGATCCACAACCTTGATGTGAAGAGTTCCTTTACTTGTTCCTCCTCCGCCCCGCACACGGACGGTCATCGTCATAGTCTGAGGCTGCTCCGGTGTTGTCCAGCGGATCCAAGCCAGCTGACTGTCGCCAGACGGATAATATACCTCCCCTACCTCATAGCTTCTTCCCCCTACGGAAAATGTTACGGATA
>CABSEG010000145.1 GCA_902476645.1 uncultured Lachnospiraceae bacterium
GTGAATTTTTGAAAGAGATGCACCTGACAGAAGGACGTAACACGGGATTTCGTAAGATACGAAATGCTCTGCGTAATAATGGATCACCGGAGCCAATATTTGAAACAGATGATGAGCGCACCTACTTTGCAACTACCCTGTTCTTTCATCCAGATTTTGTTAAGACCGGAATCGATGATAGTCAAAATGACAATGAAAATGACATTGAAAATGACAATGTAATCAAGGTACTGAATAAGAATGAGAGAGTAATTTTTGAGGTGATTCGACGCAATCCAGATTTATCTGCAGATCAGATTGCAGGTTTAGCAGAAGTCTCTAAATCCACTGTTAGTCGGACAATAAAGAAATTAAAGGATAAAGGACTTATCCGGCGTAGTGGGTCTGATCGAAAAGGAACATGGGTGATCTTGAAGTAAAGGAGGGAATGCTGTGGCTCGTCAATATAAGTTGGCCAGAAAAATGAAAAAGATCGCTCTGACTGCAGCTGCGAAAGAGCTTGGCGTTTCACAGCCTACACTCAGCAGTTGGGAAAGTGAACGAAAAGCACCCTCGATCGAAGGCTTGATCCGTATGTCTGAGTATTATCATGTCTCGACCGATTTTCTTCTGGGGCTGACAACAGAAAGTGATCCGAGAAAGGACTGGATAGAACCGGTAGATCCTTCGGTGCTGCCGGCGTTACATGAGACACCGGTATATGTACCGGAAAAAGGCTGGGCCTTTGTGGATGCAGTAGAAAAATGTCTGCGCTTTGCCGATGGCTCGGTGATGCAAAATGAAGCTGTGAAGGAAGTTTTTATTATCCCGCCGGCTTACGCGCTCCCGGCGGCACAGAAACAGGAACCGATTCCAAAAGATCAGCTGCAGGAGTATGATGAGGTATGGGTCGAGCCTATTTCGGCAGATCATGCCCTTCGGGAGGAACTGCGTGGCTGGTACCATAGGAAAGGGCGATATGTTGAGAATGAGGTTGGCCAGAGATTTTATATGGACTTTTATGGTGCAAAGTGGCTGGCCTTTTCAGAAATGGGAGGCACAAAAGAGTGATTATCAAAGATTTAATCGAATTGTGTCCGGTGGAAGAAATTGTTTCAGAGATCATGTTGATGTGCGGTGTGGATGAGAACGAGAGGGAAGAAATTTCCCGTAACCATACCGCATTTATTAATCATCTGAAGAAAAAAACACCAATAGATACCGGATACGTGGTTTTAGGTATTACTTATATGGACGAAGGCAAAGAATATCTGGACGCATCGCTGTTTGAAAAATGTGAACTTCAGGAGTTCTTTAAGCTGCAGAATCCAGTACCGGATCGATCTTCATTGGATAATCTCGCTTTGGAGGAGATCATGCACTTGTTATCCCAGCTGCGCGTTCCGGAAAACTATGGGTTTGAGCTTTCCCCATGGGAAGAAATACTGGGATATGAGGTTGATCCCCAAAATGTGGCTAAAGTAGGGGCAGCGAAACTTAGTGCGGCTGTTATCTATGATATGACATTCTGGGGCTTTACCGAGGAGGAAGTTTTGGCAGAGCGGAAAAAACTTGAGGATGCGGCCGCTGATATAGAGAGGATTCGTACACTTCCGGCAGAAGAACAGAAAAAGTATTTTAAAACACCAAATGAGATATTCCCAGAGCTTAAACTGGAAGATGATCGTACAGAGGCTCAGAAGGAGCAGGAGCGTCTGGAGTCTGCAAAAGAGATGCTAAGAAACCGGTTGCGGACACTGGAAACCCTTAAAGCCTACAGACAATCCTGTATTGGTTCGATTAGATAAGAAAGAGGTGGAGACATGTCAGACCGAGTTTATCTTGCCATTGATCTAAAATCTTTTTATGCGTCGGTGGAATGTATTGAACGAGGTTTAGACCCTATGACAACGAATCTGGTTGTTGCGGACCAAAGCCGTACTGAGAAAACCATTTGTCTGGCAGTATCCCCGTCTCTGAAAAGTTATGGTATACCGGGGCGCCCCAGACTTTTTGAAGTTGTCCAAAGAGTCAAAACCATAAATGAGGAGCGAAAGCGAACAGCACCCGGGCATAGATTAACAGGAATCTCATGGAAGGCGCCGGAACTTAAAGCATCTC
>CABSEG010000146.1 GCA_902476645.1 uncultured Lachnospiraceae bacterium
TTCCGCAGCCTACAACGGTTACCTCGCCCCGGGTTCGAAGGCTTCTAAGATCTTCCTCTTCTGGGGTGCCTGTAATATAAATATAATTTGCAAATCTTTGTTGTCCCGGAGTGTGAAGATATTCTGTGATGGTGCAGGGCTTTTCCCCCTCCCCTCCGTGGCGGAGGAATAAATAGAGAATATTTTCATAATCCTCGCGGGTGCGTATTTTTTCAATGTAAAAATGTCCGGTGCTGTGGTCAAACACGCCTGCCTGACAGGAAATGCCCTGTTCCATAAAACTATTTAAAACTGCGGCAAACACTTCACCAAGCGTCTGTGCTACGGCTGGAGCTTTTTCCTTTAAATAGGGCTCTGCCAGGATCAGGACCGTATCATCCACCGGGAAACTTCTCTGGCGGATCATCATTTTATCTAACTTGCCGGTCAACTTCCAGTGGATCTGCCGAATGCTGTCCCCCTCCTGGTATTCCCGGATATCAAAGGTCTCCCCCGGATCATCCCCAGGACGGGCTCCCGAATAGCGGAAGCTCTCCATGTCAAAGCCCTCTTTTGTGAGAAACTGAAAATCTTCCTTTTGCTCACAGGGCATCACCACCGTACAAGCGGACAGCCCCGCCTTCCTCTTTTGCCCTGCCAGACCAAAGAAATCATAGGAGCGCCAGGTGTGTAAGGTGGCGTAAATACAACCGCACCACTGGCTTTTTCCCTGGAAGTCAATGGCTTTTTTCCCTCTTCCTTTAAGGGAAAACGAAAACGGAAGCTCCATCTGCTCCCCAGTAAAATGATTTTCCAGATGCAGGCTGCCTTTTCCAAGAAATACCGGAAGGACAGACTCATTTGCAATCTGAAGCTTTCCTTTCCAGATTCCATCCTGTTCCGCAGCTTTGGGGAGCTTTAGCTTCATAGTGATCTTTTTTCCGCAAAAGAAACCAAGCAGCAAAAACGCCACTACCGCAAGGGCGGACAAAAGCAAAAGGACGGCATATACCCAGACTCCGGTAAAAACCGCAGCCAGGGCAAGCAATATGAACCATATAAGTAGTAAAATCCTGTTTTTCATTCTCCCTCTACCTTCGGTGCCGATGTATCTTTTAAAATTTCTTCCAGAATGTCCTTCGCACTCTGCTCCTGGTATCTGGCTCTTGAATCCAGGATCATACGGTGTGCGGTTACATCTGTGAATACTTTTTTTACATCTTCCGGGATCACATAATCCCGTTCTTCCATGAAGGCTGCCGCCTTTGTCATACGGCATAAAGCCAGGGTTCCACGGGGGCTAAGACCAAGTGTGATCATCGGATGGTTTCTGGTTGCCTCTGCAAGGGTTGCAATATAGTTCAGGATGGAATCTGCCATATATACTTTTTGTACCTGATCCTGAAGCATAACAACTTCTTCTTTGGTAATAACAGCTTTCGCGTTCTCCAACGGATTTTTTGTCTGCCGGTCCCGAAGCAGCTCTACCAGGTTTTCGTGATCCGGGTAGCCCATGGAAAGGCTTATCATAAATCGGTCTAACTGGGATTCCGGCAGCATCTGGGTTCCGGAAGAGCCGGTAGGGTTCTCTGTAGCAATGACTACAAAGGGCTGCGGAACCGGATGTGTCTCGTTATCTACCGTTACCTTTCCCTCTTCCATGACTTCCAGAAGGGCTGCCTGGGTTTTGCTGGAGGTACGGTTGATCTCGTCCGCCAGAAGCATGTTGCACATCACCGCGCCTGGGCGGTAGATGAATCTGCCCGTCTGTTTTTCGTACATGGTAAATCCGGTTACATCGGAAGGGACTACGTCCGGAGTAAACTGGATCCGGTTAAAAT
>CABSEG010000147.1 GCA_902476645.1 uncultured Lachnospiraceae bacterium
TCCCGCTTTCGCATCCCGTCCTGCCCGCTCCGCTCACTGGGGACTGGGGGACTTGATAGGATAGGACTTGATTCTTGCGTAATTGATAAATCTGTCTTTGATGGATAGTTACTTGATTCTTCTTTATTTAATTTGGCGGGGTTCTCCTGAATTGGAGCGTCCAACATTGGATTTGCCTGTACGGGATTTTCCCGTATAGGTTTTTCCTGTGTAGGTGATGGCGTTTTAGGCTGTTCCAGAATGGTGTATTCGATAGAGCCGAGTTGACCGTTTGCACCACGGATACGCGCACGGACAAGGTAGCCATGTGCCTCCAGCTCCCGGATGCCGCCGCTGATGCTGTCAATGCCATCCTTGCAGATACGGGCAAGGCCCTTCATGGTGTAGTCCCAATTCTCCGGCAGGGACAGCATGAGAGATAAAAGCCCTTTCGCTTTCAGCGACAGCGACGTATCCCGCAGATGGTAGTTGGACATGACCGTGTAATCTCTGGTCTTTTCGATACGGAATACAGCCATCTTCGCACCTCCTTCCTCTGAAAATGAAAAGTGTTAATTTTAGGCGGTTTGTCCGTCTGTACGCCTCCGCTGCCTCCCACACGGGAAACACCCACGTCATGTTCAGAACGCAAGCCACAGCGAAAGAAAACGCAGATTTTCCACCCCAATCACGGCACTTGAATTGGGGTATAGAAAAAGGGCGGCTGTCTGAAAAACAGTCGCCCGAAAAGGGGATATATACAAGTTATTTGTTACTCGTCCGCCTTGAAAACCGTTGATATTACTGGCTTTTTCAAAAAGTTCTGTATCACCACTCGCACCAATCTGGATCCAGCGGAATTCATTTTTCTTTAAAAGCTCGTACACGGTAGGTCTGCTGATACCCAGAATATCCTGAATTTCCTTTACTGTGTAGCATCTTTTATACTCTTTGCCAGACTCGTCAGCAAAGCTGCCATCTCCGGATTAACCTTTTTTCTTTCTAACCCACGTTATTTTGCAGCCACGGTTACCACTGTTTCCTTTTTTTTCGACATAAGCCAATAAAACATAGAACAAAATATTAATGCAAATACAACGCCAAAAACATTCTGAATCACTCTAAGACCAACTGCTCCTTTTAGTCCATAACTCTCTGTAGCAATGGCCAAAGCACCAAATGTGTTAAATACTGCCTGCCAGCCATATTTTGCAGAAAGTCCTACACCAATTCCGCCAAGGATTCCTATGTATGTATAGATGGATGACGGAAGCAGAAAATATAGTACTGTAAAGCATATTACACCTGCAATATTTCCGACAATCCTTTTGCGGACTCTGTATTGCATGTCCTCCATAAATGGTAAGATTGCTGACATTGCCGCAATTCCAGCCCACATTGCCCGTGGCATATTGCAGAGTTCCGCAATGCAGAGTACTGCCGGTACGCATATGATCTGACATAACTGCCACTTTGTTCTGGAAGAAGATATATCAAATTCCTGTACCAAATCATTCAAATTTCTTTTATATGTTCTGTTTTTATGATTTCGATAAAATACGAAGCAGGTAAGTGCTGCACCTAATGCCATTCCGGTTAATCGCATCTGATAACTTTTTCCTGTTACATCATATCCATACAATAACAGATAACCAAGAACCAATGTGGATTGGTTAAACATGAATGGGTTATGACATCCGAACAGAATCAGCACTGCCAGTGCAGCAATGTTTAACAGCATTCCAAGTACCGGTGAAAGCTGGTTTGCTAAATGCGGACATACAGTCATAATTACAAAGAA
>CABSEG010000148.1 GCA_902476645.1 uncultured Lachnospiraceae bacterium
AAAATTCTACAGCTAACTTCAACTGTATCACCTCCCTATTTAGTCAAGTGTTTTTTCCTTGAAAATCAAGGATTTTTTAAGTTTCTATCTCAGATGAATGAGCCTCGATCATGAGCATTTCTCTGTATCTGGTACGAAAATAGGCGGTTTAGGGTATACGAAATAAAACGTCTCTGTTTTTCGTTTTACATGGCCTTGTGTATACCCTTCCATCTATGGCAGCGCACCTCCCGTGTCTACCAGGATCTCCCTGCATTCCTGCAGATGTCCTCACTTCCTTCGTTCCGCCTGCCCATAACCAGGGTGTCAGCTTAGCTCCTTCTCAGGGTCCTGCCCTATGGTGATTATACCTGCCGACTACTGGCTCATTCTTTGTAAACATAACATTTACTGACCGACTTCCCGTGACAGCACTGTCGCCAGTGGACGTTTTCCTCTCACGTTCTGTCTGCTTTTCACAGTTCCAGCCTTCCTTTTTCCTCCGTGGCTGAAGCCAACTGTCAGTCTGTTTAGCATACCGACAATTCGCTTCAACCACAGCAGGTTCTTTCTGAATGTCTGGATTTCTTATGCTGCCTTGATGTTCCTTCCAGGCCTTCGGATATCCTGTAACATCTTTTCCCCATTGTAATCTACTCCCTTTTTCAGGATCGTATAGAATACCCGGAGAACTTTGCATGCTACTGCAATTACCGACTGCATCTTTTTCAGAGGATTCCGGTCTCTTGTCTGATAATACTGATGGATCTCCCTGAATTCTGCATTCTTTCCAATCACCGAAATCGCTGCTTCATACAGCACATACCTCAGCCGCTTTCTTCCCCGGTAGCTGATATGGCTTTCTCCCGCATGTTTTCCGGAATCGTTCTTCACAATTGCGTATCCTGCAAGCTTCTGCACCTGTTTTGGGTTATCAAACCTGCTCAGATCTCCAACTTCTGCAAGAAAGCCGCATACTGTTTTTAATCCGATCCCATGAATCGCCAGGAGTTTCTCCACATATGGAACCTCTTTGATCTTCTCTTCCATTCTTCCCATCAACTCTGCCATACGCCCCTTGTATTTCTCATAGTCTTCCAACAGGCTTTCGATCTCCAGCGCTGCTGCTTCCGGGGCTTCCTGGCTCCCTATGCTGTGCTCAGCTGCCGATAGCAGGGTCTTTGCCCTCTTCATTCCGGCGCCCCTCAGCTTTGCATTCCGCCAGATCTGATTGATCCCTTCCGCTCCCAGTTCTCTGATTTTTGCCGGAAGCGGTGCCTCCTTAAGTACCATCAGCCCGCTTACTGCATCCATTTTCCCATAAACGTCTTTATATTCAGGAAAGTAAATGCTGATCCACCGTGCGATCCGGTTTCGGATGCGTGTGATTTCTTCCTGGGTTTGAAACCGCAGGTTTGACAGGCTCCGGATCTCCGCATAAATCCCTGTGGGGATATACGGGTAAGAGAATCGTCCTTCATTTACCAGGGCGGCAATCGTTTTCGGATCTTTCCGGTCATTCTTGTTTGGATTGTTGTCATCCATCTCCTTCGATTTCTTTACATGATGTGGATTTACATGAACCGGTCTCATTCCACTGTCCTGCAGGAACTTTCCAAGGTTGAACCAGTAATGTCCTGTCGGCTCCATCCCCGGAATCACAGCAGTCTTCCCATGTTTTTCTTTTAAATCCTCAACCCATGCTTTGAATGTCAGGAATCCGACTTCATCATGCTGAATGCCAGCG
>CABSEG010000149.1 GCA_902476645.1 uncultured Lachnospiraceae bacterium
CTCCATTCATGCCAGAGCTTGCAAACTAAAGTGCGAAAAAATCTTGACACGACCTATGTAGAAGTCTGATTTTACATGATAGGTGGAAATATGATATACTACAAACGACATACAGGAAAGCTGCTGCCGCAGAAAACGGCAGAGTAGCCAAACTGGGTCCAATGGACGCACCATTCAGAGGGCAAAACGCACTGCGAGGAATGTTTGAGGCTGGATGGCTGTTGGTTTCAGGAAGAAAAAGCCCCGCCTTGTCCGCATCATCCTTTTTGCCATTGCACACTGGATCTTATTCCGTACGCTGTAGTGTTTGGTAATGTTTCAGTATACAGCGATTATGGTAAATTTGATCCCTATTTATTTAACACAACCGGTCTGCAGACACACAATAAAGAAAAACTCTTCAAAGAATGGGGATATACTGTTGACGATGCAAGATGGCTGCAAGCAGAGATAGAACGGCAAGGGAGGGAAAGATATCTCTCTGGGCAATATGAGCTTGGAAAGCTAAATATGTTTGGACAAAGAATCAATATCAGAGTAACTATTCCAAGGAAAAATGGCTTCGGCGATATTTCTTTTGTCACAGGTTAGATGGTGAAACCCAACGGACAGATAAAACTGAATACACCATACAGAGGTAAATAATATGACATACATGGATCATGTAGAAGTTATCGTCGAAAAAGAAATGTACGCAAGAGATGGTGTTCATAAAGGCATGCAAGGGTGGATCACTGAACCAGAAAACATCAACGGATATTGGTTGGTTAATTTTCCTCAGTGCGGTGAAAAGAATGATATTGCTACAATTCCTGTCAGAGAAGAAGATGTGAAAGTAGTAAAAATCCTTGATGCACATGTGAACGAGCGCATTAAGGTGCAATTTGGAAAAGAAGTCGATCAGACAAAATCATTTGCCGAAAAGCCGGATGATCTTTCTGACTATCGCATTTGATAGGATAAAAACCTTTTGCCTGCTGCTTCCAAATCATTGATATGACTGGATTTTTCCAAGTCCTATCATTACATTCCGACCAAACCCCCTCTGGAGCGAACTCCAGAGGGGGTATCTTTGTTTATGCGCCGCAATTTCTGAGTTTATTTCAGCCCCAACTCACTACGAATCTCGTCATAATATTTCCGTACCGTGTTCCTGTCTGTCCCCACCGCCTTGGCGATGGCGCTCTTGCTGGTAACCTCCGGATGCTCCCGCATATAGGCGGCGATGACTTTCTTCTTCTCACTGATCCCGTCCGGAATAGCATCCAGGTTTCTGCTCTCCTTGATGGCCTTGATCTCCGCCTTCATCTGTTCGATTAGCCCAGGCAGGAGCGCCTCACACTCCTCCCGTGTTTTAGCGTACACATTACGGGAGTGCTTTTTGCCGTCCGGCCACATTGGGGAGTAGCGTCCCTCCCAGCAGTTTTCGCTGATCTGGGTGATACAGCCGGTGCCGGGCTTCCGTTTCCTTCCTGCATAGGGCTGGAATGTGGTCGTCGTCCGCTTCTCTTGCGGCTCCGCAGGTAATTC